>DATBPE010000149.1:0-8543 GCA_036561505.1 Solirubrobacteraceae bacterium | reverse complement strand
AGGTTGATCGCGGTGCCGGTCACATAAGCGGCGCGGGGCGAAAGCAAGAACGACGCGAGGTCAGCGAACTCAGCTGGGCGTCCGACGCGTCCGAGCGGTATACCGACGGCGGAGACCATCTGCTCGTAGTAGGCCTGCGGTGTGATTCCTGCTTGCTCGGCACGGCGCTGCATCTGGCCGCTTTCTATGACACCGATCAGCACGGCGTTGACGCGTATCCCCTCTGGTGCGAGCTCTCTGGAGAGCGCCTTAGTGAGCGCCAGACCAGCTGCCCGAGATACCGACGTCGGCGTCGTGAAGGCATCGGGCGCCTTGCCGGATATGGCAAGCGTGTTGAGAACCGCTCCACCCTGTGAGCGCAGAGCCGGCAAGGCTAGACGTGTCAGCCGCACCGCTGCCATCAGCTTCAGCGCAAGGTCCTCTTCCCAGATCGCGTCGTCGTGCTCGGCGAAGGCGCCCGCAGCGAGCTCACCGGCGTTGTTGACGACCCCGTCGATCCGTCCCCAGCGATCGGTGACGGCTGCGACGAACCGCTCGAGGTCCTCCGGGCGCTTCACGTCGCCTGCGTGCTCGAGCACTTCGCCGCCGGCTTCACAAAGCGTCTTTGTGCTCGCGGCGAGCCGTTCGGGGTCGCGGGCCATGATCGCAACACGGGCATGCTCCCGCACCAGCCGCATCGCCAGTGCCTCTCCTAGACCGCTCGAGCCACCGGTGATCAGCAGCACCTTCTGCTCGAGTTCGAGATCCATCGCCATCAGCGATCCTCCGGTGTGCGCCCGTCGTGGCCGACATACCCGTCCTTGCCCCCGGCGCATACATACACGGTGTCCTCGGGTCCCACGATGCGGATCCTGCGCACTGTCGAGGCGTCCACGCGCGCGAAGCTGCCCTCCTTGAGCAGGTGGGCCGTCCCATCGCCGAACTGCATTTCGATCGCCCCGCGATGCACGAAGTACAACTCCTCCTGAATGGCGTGGTAGTGCCATTTGGTTTCATAACCCGCCGGGCGAACGAGCGCGTTGACGCCGAAGGCGCTCACCCCCAGCCCGCTGCGCACTTTGCGAAAGCCGTATCCCTCACCGAGGTCATCGATGTGTCCGAGGGTATAACCATTGCCCGCGATCACCTCAGGATAGGTGGACATTCAGCCGCCGATCGACTGCGCTTCCGGCGCCGGTTCGCCGTTGAACAACCAGGGGATGCGGTGGCCGATCAATTCTCCCTGGTAGCGCTTGCGCCGTCCATATACCACCCAGGTCGTATTCACCTCGCCGAAGCTTTCCACGACGCGCAGCGCGTCGGGGTGCTCTTTTGCGTACTCGAGGATCGTCACACCCGCGCTGTACTCGCCGGCGAGCAGTTTGCGCGCGACGAGGGGGTTAGCTGGCTCTTCAACGACCCTCTCCCAGGGTGTCAAGTCGAGGTATCCGAGCGCCGCAGGCACGATCCCCAGGGTCTTTGGGTGCTTCACCTCGGCGCGGGCGAGCAGGCCCATTTCCTTGGCGGGGTAGAGGAAGGTGTCAACGACGAAAACCTCGTGGCGATAGCGCTCTGTCAAGACATGCACCTGTGGGTGTGCGCTGCACTGAACCAAGAACGAGTTGGGCTGTCGGCGGACTCGCTCGAGACCTTGGAGTAGATCCTCGGTCAGCTCCACACGCGCCAGGGTCAGGCCTTGGAACTCCAGATAGCGCAAAAGCGCGTGCTCGTGGCAGGTGCCCGACGGCCCGAGCGTGATGAACGTCGGGGTGCTCATCGGAGTGCGCGCTCCTTCGCGCTGGATCCGCCGGCGATCAGCTCGTCCTCCATTTCGCAGGTCGCCGCTATCAGGAGCTCAAAGAGAGACTCGGTAAATTGCGGCGGCAGATCTGCCTGCTCTCCGTGAGAGAGATAGCGAGCCCTGACTTGCGCGACGCGGTCGGGCTGCATCATCGCCACACCGTGGACGCGCTTGTAGTCAGCGACTTCGCGGCATATCGAAAAGCGCGCTCCCAGCAGGCCGATCAGCTGCTGATCTATCTGATCCAGACCCTCGCGAAAGGACTCCAGGCCGCTCATCCGAGCATCAACCGCATCCGCGGCCCGAGCGCCTCGAAGCCGTTGTCGGCGTAAAACGCCTGTGTCTGATCGAGCTGCTGAAAGCGCTCGGAGGGCAGTCCCACCTCGATGCGCCAGATGCCACGCTCCCTGGCCAGCCGCGAGAGCTCCGCGAGCAGAGCCCCACCAACCGCTCTGCGCCGCCACGACCGATCCACCCACAGATCTTGGATGAGCCCGTAGCGGCCGGGAACGTGGATCGCGGTTTGCCAACTAGCGGCAAGTACCGCTATCAGTGTTTCGTTCGCGTGCGCGATGAGTACCATGCCGGCGTCTGGGTCCTCGAGCAGTGTCCGGGTCGCCTCGCGCATACCCGACGGATCCGGTGGTGTGCCGCCAAGCTCCGAGAGTAGTTCTCCCACGACCCTCACGATCGCCTCCACATCCTTCATGGATGCGGCACTCACCCGCCAGTCGGCTAGGGACGGTGACCCGAACGATGCCACCGCCGGCGGGGTGACCCTCGTGGTGCTCACAGCGCCCCCGCAACGATCGGCCCCGGCTCGAGTTCGACCGTCCACGATCCCGGCTCGGCGCTGGCGGTGACCGTACGCGCGATCGCGCTCATCGGCGCGCGCGCCTTCAGCAGGAGCTCCGCGAACTCCTCCTCGGGATCGGATTGGATGACTATCGCGCCACCCGCCCCGATCGTCGTGGCACCCGGACGCATCACGATCGTACGAATCACGATCGACAGATCGACGCTGCCGTCGAGGCTGAAGTAGCCGAGCGCACCTGAGTACACGCCCCGCGCCTGGCGCTCGATGTCATCGATCAGTCCCATCGTGCGCAGCTTCGGTGCGCCGGTCATCGACCCGCCAGGGAAGCACGCTCGCACACAGTCAACAGCGGTGCGCGACTGCTCCAGGATGCCCGTGACGTTTGAGATCAGTTGATGCACGGTCGCGTATGGCTCGACGACCATGAAGTCCGGCACTCTGACGGTGTCGATCTCACAGACGCGTCCGAGATCGTTGCGCAGCAAATCGACGATCATCAGATGCTCGGCAAACGTCTTCTCGTCGCTGAGCAGCTCGGCGCGCATCTGCTCGTCGAGCAGAGGATCGGGGTCGCGTGGTGTAGTGCCCTTGATCGGACGCGCCTGAACGCGGCGCTCACGGTCGACCGACAGGAAACGCTCGGGCGAGGAGCTCAAGACGGCGAGCTCTCCGAGCTTCAGGTAGGCGGCAAACGGCGCGGGGTTGACTTGCCGCAGCTCTCGGTACAGCGAGAACGGATCGGGGCTCGCCGTGGTCGAGATCTGGTCGGTCAGACAGATCTCGTATGACTCTCCCGCCCTTAAAGCGACTTGGCAGCGGGCGATATCGGCGAGGTACTGCTCCTGCCCCCGTCCGCACTGGAACTTCACCTGCTCCACCGGCGGAGGGTCGGGCACGACCTTCGAAGTGGATGCCGGAGTCCGTACGCCGGTGTCGGCCAGCAGCTCCCGCACGATCCCTTCGGCGTCGGCGACCCAGCGCTCGGCGCTCGCGTCCTCCTCGAGGCAAAGCGCAAACAGATGAGTCTTCCCGGCGTGGTGGTCAACGGCCACGATGCGGTTGGCGAACATCAGTATCGCGTCGGGCACATCCGAGCTGTGTGCGTTTGACGAGCCGCAGTCGGCCTTGCACTCATAGCCCAGGTAGCCGACGAACCCGCCGAGCAGTCCCGGGGGGAGCTCGGGCCGCGGCTCGATTGCGTGCTCGGCCAGTTCGCGCTCCAGCACCTCGAAGATCGACCCGTACTCCTGCGTACTGCCATCGGCACGGTTGAAGCTCACGAGCTGCTCGGAAACGTCGTACTCGAGCACGCACCGATCGACCCCAGCTGTCGTGCCGAGATAAGAAGTTTGCGCCAGCTGAGTAGGAGCATCGGCGCTGTCCAACCAGAAGGCGTGCTCGGCGCCACCAAAGAGCCGCTGGAACAGCAGCTCAGTCGATGCCTGACCGTCGATCGTGCGCGCCAGTAGCTTCGCTTGGGAATCGGTGTTGCGCTTGCGGCAGCGCCGTGGCGGCACACTCGGGCGGTTCAAACGCCGGGGCTTGACGGGGCGACGCTCACGCACGAGCTCGTAGAAGTTCTCGAACAGCTTGTGTCCGTACTCGGTCGCGATCGACTCGGGGTGAAACTGCACTCCCCACAGTGGGCGGCTCGAGTGTTCGATACCCATCACGACGTCCTCGTCGGTCCAGGCGATCACGCGGCCGTCCGGTCCGAGATCGCCGGTGACCGCTAGCGAGTGATAGCGCACGACCGAGAAGTCCTGAGGGATGTCCTCGAACAGTCCACTGGCGGTGTGCCCGACCTGTGAGCGGCGCCCGTGCATCGCAATCGGGGCGGCGGTGACCGCGGCATCGAGAACGTATCCGAGGCCCTGATGGCCGAGACAAATACCGAGCACGGGAACCTCGCTCGAGCGCAGGATGTCCGAGCACACACCGAAGTCGTGCCAGCGCTGCGGACGGCCCGGCCCGGGAGAGAGCACGATCGCGTCGAAGTCCCAGCGCGAGAGCGCCCGCCAGGAGACCACGTCGTTGTGGACCACAATCGGCTCGGACCCCGACACCGCCGCCAGCAGGTGATAGACGTTGTAGGTGTAGGAGTCGTAGTTGTCGATGAGCAGCGTGTTCACGGATGCGCCTCCAGACCGAGGCCGCGCGCGCTGCGGTCGAGCAGTGTGTGAACGACACGTTCGACGGGCTCCCCACGCTCACGCTCCAGGTACCAGATCGACAGGTGCTTGAGGTAGTGAGCTAGCGGTCTGATGTCAAACCGCTCCACCGCCAGGCGCAGATAGCGGCGATAGAGCTCTGACTGAATGACCGCGAAGCGATAGTCGTAATCCTCGACCGCGGTCGCCATGTTCATGCTGTGGCTGCCAGGAGTGGCACGGGCACGAGCGAGCACCCATCCCAGGCTCTCCTCTTCAGAGAGCAGTCTGGCCGGCTCGAAGTCGATGCGGGGAGCAACGGGATGGGGCAGGAAATAGCCGAGTGCGATCTGGGCGGCGACTTGTTCGGGCGCGGGATGCGAGCGGCGCACGTCATAGCGCTCGCGATCCTCGTCTAGGCGTCCATCGATCCACTCCACCAGCTCGTCGATCAACAGCGCTCCCTCGCTCGAGGCGAGAGCACGCTTCTGTTGGGCGACCATGCCGTGGAAGATCGTGTGCATCGGGTGAAAGCCACCGTTGAGTTCCGGCCTGAGCTCGGCCGCGAGCTTTTCTATACAGGCCAGATGTGAGACCCACTCACTGCCGCACACCTGAAGAGAGACGATGTCCTTCAGTTCCGGAGCGTTCATGCAATAGGTCAGCGAGCGCATGTGCTGCGTGGGAAGACCATCCGAGCGCACCAGCGGCAGCTCTTCGAGATCCTCGATGCCGGTGGCATACACGATGACTCCGTCCTCGCGCTGCACCAATGTGCTCTCGCGCAAACCCGAGGCGGTCAGCTCCGCCGCCTCGGGAAGGAAGTCCGACTCGAAGAACACCCGGTCGAAGGACACGCCCAATCGCGCTAGCGTCTTTCGCTGCCCGGCGATCACCCACGCCCGAGTCTTGTACCAGAGCTCGAGCGCCTCGGAGTCTCCACCCAATACCCGGCTGAGTAGCTCATCGGCGCTGTCGTTGTGCAAGGTCAGCTCGCGTGAGAGCGAGTCTTCGGCAGGCTCCATCTCGCCGCCGGAGAACACACCCCCGGAAGCGACGTAGTCGGCGTAGCAGAGTCCCACGAAGTGATCGCTCTTCTCATCAGCGCCGGGCCACCCCTCGGTGTGGCGGCCGCTGTGCATCACCCCGGCCATCGCCTCTCCCATCGCGCGGCCCATGTCGCAGATCAGGCTGCGGCGCTCCAGATGCGCGCCTGCCTGCGCGAGCGCGGCCGCGAGAGCGTTTCCGATGGCGAGGTTTCGCAAATGTCCGATGTGCAGCGCCTTGGTTGCGTTCGCATCCCAGAATTGCACCGAGTAGCGCTGGCCCTGGGCGAGATCGGTGAGCGTGGCCTGCGCGCTGCCGCCGGCCTCGAGCGCCGCTCCCGCAGTCTCGATCCAGGCGTCCTTTACACACAGTCCCACTCCTCCGGCCGTGGGCATCAGGCTGTGCACCCACGGCTCGCCTTCCAGTCGCTCCAGCGCCTTGACTGAGTCCGGGTCCTCTTCCCAGTCCGGAGCGCGTGGGACGAGCTTGATGTCAAAACGTCCGTTGGGCCGACGCGGTGCGCGCGCGGCCCAGCGCGGGGGCGTCTCCTCCCGCGTCGAGAGATCCTCAAAGTAGTCAAACAGGTTGGCGGTCATGTGCTCACAATCCAGTCTTCATAGCTATGCACCAGCCGGGGCTCGAACCCGGATCAACGGCGTTTAAGGCCGCTCCTTTAACCGATTAAGGCACTGGTGCTCTGTTGCTCCTCACCGACTGCCCGCGCAGTCAGGTCCGAACAGCGGCAATACGACTCGGTGCCCTCCCGCACACCTTTTCAACGACCGAACACTCGGTGAACGAAGCGAATGGGTAACAATGCTGAGATGGCTCCGACCACACAGAGGCAAGCACCGTTCCCTCCGGGTCCGGGTATGCCAAGCGCCGTGCAGGCGGCCGGCTGGGCGCTGCGCCCACTGGCGTTTATGGACCGCTGCCAAAAGCGTTACGGTGAGACTTTCACACTGCGGATTCGCCGCCGGTATCCGTGGGTCTTTCTGAGCAACCCAGACCACGTCAAGCAGGTCTTCACCACCGCCCCGGAGCTGATGCGAGCCGCGGCCGGAGAGGCCAATCCGCTGCTGGGCCCTCTGCTCGGGGCTAGCTCGGTGATGCTGCTCGACGAGCCGGCGCACATGAGCGACCGCAAGCACCTGCTGCCTTCCTTCCATGCGACTCGGATGCGTGACTACGGCGAGATGATTGAGGCAGTGGCGCGCAAGGAGATCGAGCACTGGCCGCTGGAGGAGCCGTTTGCGCTGTGGCCACGTATGCAGGCGATCACCCTGGAGGTCGTGATGCGCGCCGTCTTCAAGGACATCGAAAGCGAGCGGCGAGCGCGTCTGCGTGAGCGGCTCATCGCCCTCACGGCTCAGACGAACAATCCGCGTCGACTGGCCTTGCTGGCCGCAGTCGGCTCGCGTGCGATAACCGCGGTCGCCGGGTTCCGGGCCGCGATGGGACAGGTTGAGGAAGCGGTACTCGACGAGGTCCGTCGCCGCCGAGCGGCACCGGATACCGGCGGCGGCGGCGGCGGCGGCGAAGACATCTACTCGATGCTCGAGCGCTCCCACGCAGAGAATGGCACGCCGATGAGCGAGGAAAAGCTGCGCGACGAACTGGTGACGCTCCTCTCGGATGGGCCGACTGCCACCTCGCTGGCATGGGTCTTCGAGCGGCTGCTTCGTCACCCGGACAAGCTGGCCCGGCTGTGCGAGGAGGTGCGTCTCGGTGAGAGCGAGGAGTACCTCGATGCGGTGGTCAAGGAGACCTTGCGCCTGTGTCCCGCGGTGCCCGTGGTCATGAGGCGCATGGTCGAGCCGATCGAGCTGGGGGGATACACGATCCCCGCCCAGACGATCCTCGCTCCGTGCGTCTACCTGATGCACCGCCGAGCGGACATCTACCCAGACCCTCTCAGGTTTCAGCCCGAGCGCTTTCTGGATGCCGCCGTGGGCACCTACACGTGGATCCCGTTCGGCGGCGGGGTGCGTCGCTGCGTGGCGGCCAGCTTCGCGCAGCTCGAGATGAAGCGAGTGATCCAGGCGGTGCTCAGCGAGCTGGATCTGCGTCCCGCGCACTCGCGTTCGGAGGGTGCCGCGAGAAGCTCCGTGTCGTTCGCCCCAACAGGGGGAGCACTCGTGATCGCCACATCCCGGCGCAGCTAGACGCACCGGCATGTCGCCCCCCACGACACGCACGCGCGCTGCGCTAGCGGAGCGTGAGCGGACATCCGGCTCGCGAGGCGCCGCCAGCATGTCTGGCTCTGTGATCGCTGAGGTCACGCGGGGCATCTAGCCGGCCTTTAGCCCGTCTGCCTGCCCGCCGGCGGCGTCCTGGGAGTCTCAAGACTGATTGCGTTGGTGCCACGCTTCATCACGTGCCACCGAACGCGGCCACAGACCCGTACCCCACAGTGCCAGCAGAGAACAAAGGGCTGTGGCCTGGCCATCAACGTCTTCCCACCCGTGCCACGAGGCGACGAGGTCGCCAAGCGAGCGAGAAGCCGACCCGTCCGAATCGTCTTACTGAGCTATCGCGCGGCAATACCCGAGCGCCAGCTCCTACCACACTCGCCCGTCCAAGGATCACTCTCTCCGCTCCCCAACCCTTTCGGTCCTTGCCCTGTAACCCGTCCGCAAACCAAAGCGGCTTCCTCTGACGCGTTACACAATCAACCCCTCACTGCAAAGAAGACACAAGTACGCAGTCTTGTGGCCACCTCTAATTTACTCTCCAAAAGCACTTCTAC
>DATBPE010000148.1:0-48171 GCA_036561505.1 Solirubrobacteraceae bacterium | reverse complement strand
GTGAGTCCTACAAGCGGATCTACGGTCAGGAATTGTGCTGTGGCAGGGTCGTACACCCGAGCTCGCAGATAGACGAACCCCGTGTCGCTACTGGTGTATTGCCCGTCGTAGCCAAGCGGAGTCGTGCTAGTGCCTGTAGATCCTGTCTTGTTGCCGTACGCGTCGAACGTCGTGCTGCCGGTCACGGTGCCGGTCGATCCGGTCAACAGGCGAGTGGAGCCTTGCTGATCATGATGCAGGTAAGTGACTGTGCCACCGCTCGAGACCTGCTCGACCGGCAGGCCTTCCGGCCCATAGATATAGCTGTTCGTTCCATCGCTGATAAGCAACGGGAGCCCTTTGGTCATATCCCACACAAGATACGTTGTCGTCCCGCTGATCGTCTGGGAGGCACCAGACAGAACAGCGCCTTGGACTCTGAAGACCGCTCCCGCACACCGCAGTCGCTCTAGGCCCTTCGCGGCTCCCCCGTCATCTGTAACCGTCTCGTGCAAAGCACTCGCTCGATCTCTACGAGGACGAGTCCACGACGGCTATGCCGAGGCAGGCAGATACATAGATGCCGAGGTAACGGAAGATGCGCTTGGGAGGGGAGGTAGTAGGTCAGAGCCGTTGCCTGATCGATCATCATAGGACAGACGCCGAGCTCTCAGCACGTGCCGCCAGCCCGCCTGGAGAACATCAGGACACGTGACGCTGATTTGTCGCGCTTCCTCAGGTGACGCATTCTTCGAGACTACTCACGTCGAGCGTGATCCTGGCTCCGCCCGGAAAGCCATGCGGTCCCAAGCAGCCTAGTGAGCGCCCACCCGGCACGTGCACACCAAACGAGTGAATACCTGCACCGCTGTCGGTCGTATGCCATGTGTAGCGAGCCCCCACCAAGAGTTCGATGGCGTGGAAGTTGCTGCAAATTTCCGGTCCGCAGGGCTGAATTTCCACCGGTCGCTTACCGTCATTTACGACCGTGACGGCAAAGCCGCGGCCGGTTCCTCCAGTACCGCAACCTGTGATGCCCATCACGCCAATAGTGAGGAGTACGACCAACCGCCGTAACAGCCCCAAGGGCGTCATCGAGTGGGTATCTTGTGGACTCGCCATTGTCGTTTCACCCTCGGTCTGGGTTGCGGTGTGTGTTAAACCCTTCCCACCAGGGATAGCTGTGTGACGGGTAGAGATCCTTTCTGCCGTTTTCTTGAGAGCCAGGGCCGTAGACGTATGGCAGTGCGTGGAACGGGTCTATGGGAACGGGTTTCCCCTCGTCGGCTGCCAGCTCTCCATTACAGAACACTTCCCTCTTGAAGTTATCAAACGCTTCGTCCCCCTTGAGACCCAGATACTCAGCAGGGTAAAGGCCACCGCCATCAGCCAGACAACACCGCCGAGCGCGACGGCAGCCACAATTGCCGATCGCCAGGAGACCACAGCTTCGCCCCGCAGCCTCATCCGTTTGGCAATCGAGACATCAATCGCCGGCTGTGTATAGCTGACCGGTCCGAACATACGCACCCTTTCCGTAGATTCGTCTCAAGCTGAGTAGCGCCGCAGAGCATCGTAGACCCCAAGGGACGCGGGAATACGGAAGTATTCGAGTTTTTTATACGGACTTTGCGGCTTTTCACATTGCAAGGGACCAAATCGCCGTCCTGCCTCGGCGAGTACACCGACCAATAAGTTCCCGGCAGCCGGCGTGGCGCCTGCCACTCAGCCCCAGTGAGTCACACGCTCGCTTCGACGAGCACCGCGTAACCAACACGAGCTCTGTCTTGGGAGCAAGATGTTGGCTCCCGTGCAGAACGGGCTCGCGCTGCGCCACACTCCCCTGATGGTTGCATCCGGATAAGACGAGGGTGGTTGATCTCAGGGAGGGTCGGGAAGGCTTTGATTTCCTTGGCTGTCATTTCAGAGCGCGTGTTTCGCAGCGGCACGCGTTGGATGCGCCGCGCTGAGCCATGCCCTCGCGGTGTCGATTGTCCTGTCAGCGAGGAGAACATCCGCGTGCTGTCAACTGAGGAGAAGGGCTCAGATGTCAATCTCGCCTCGCACTTGCTGATTGACGCCTTTCGGCGCGACAGCGAGATGGCGATCGTGCTGACCAATGACACTGATCTCGTCGAGCCGATCCGCCTAACGCGCGATGAGCTTGGGGTCCACCTTGCGCTACTCAGTCCTAGCGACAGTCGCGCGCGCAGCCTGCGCAACACCGTCGATGTCGTGAAGAAGCTTCGCCATGGTCCGCTTCAAGCAAGCCAGTTCCAGGATCTGCTTCGCGACGACCGCGGCGAGATTCATCGCCCACGGGCATGGCGACCTACTTAAACGCTGAGGCCCGGCCGAAGCCGGGCCTCGCACCCAGCCGCCGAAGCAACTGGGGGGATCATGGTCTCAGTATAGGCCAATCACCGACAGATAAATGATCTCTCTCAAACAGACCACTGGTGGCATAGACAATCCGAATCCAGGGCGCGAAACGCAAAAAACAACGGGCGGTCATCTCGGCAGCAGAGCTGCCAACTCAGGGTCACTATGGGGTGGATGAAGGTATCGGCGCCGCTTGCGTCAAGGCCCTTCGGCCCTTACCGGACGGCCCTTCGTGCCGGCCTTGACCCCAGCTGAACCGTCACCTCCAACGTCGTAAAAAACAGCCGTTACAGCGACTACACCCCGAAACGCGCGCCGGTTGCGTACGCGACTCCCTCCGGCGCTCTCTGTGAATGCTCTCCGCCCCCGCCCCGTCCGTCGTGGGCATCGCGGCCTGAACTGCGCTCAGCCTGCGCGAACCGTACATCTTCGGAGCCCACCGTTAGCTCTGTGGCCGCGACTGAGCTCCGCCGGGGCGGGCGGATCACCGGGGAGGCATGCGCAGCGCTCCATCGAGCCGGATCGTCTCGCCGTTGAGCATCCGGTTCTCGACGATGTGGCAGGCCAGTTGCGCGTACTCGGGTGGTTGGCCGAGGCGCGGGGGGTAGGGGACACCCGCGCCGAGCTTCTGGCGTGCCTCCTCTGGCAGAGCGGCGAGCAGCGGCGTGTCGAACAGGCCGGGGGCGATCGTGTTGACGCGTACTCCATACTGCGCTAGGTCGCGGGCAGCCGGCAGCGTCATTCCGACGACACCGCCCTTCGATGCCGAGTACGCAATCTGCCCGACCTGCCCATCGAAGGCGGCGATCGAAGCAGTGTTGACGCACACGCCGCGTTCGCCGTCCTCAAGCGGCTCGCTGGCGATCATCGCCGTGGCGGCGAAGCGAAGCGCGTTGAAGGTTCCGATCAAGTTGATCGAGACGATCGTCTCGAACGGCATCAGCGGGTGGGCCCCCTTGGAGCCCGCCACCTTCTGCGCCCAGCCAGTGCCGGCGCAACAGACGGCGATTCGCAGAGCCCCGGTGACGGCGGCGGCCCTTTGCACTGCAGCCTCTACCTGGGCCTCCTCGCGCACGTCGCAGGCAGCGAACTCCAAACCGAGCTCGGAGGCCAGGGCGGTGCCCTTCTCCGCGTTCACGTCCGCGACGGTCACGACGGCGCCCTGGGCATGTAGGGCACGAACGGTCGCCTCGCCGAGCCCCGAGGCTCCGCCGACGACGATTGCTGAGCTGCCTTGGATGTTCATGTCGCTGAGGAGACTATTGCCTACGAATGACGGCGAGCTGGCGACGGCGATGATGCGCACCGAGAGCGCTGGGAACGAGACCTCCGGCCCCGAAAAGCCCGTGAACAGTGATCCGTCCGTTTACGGGGGTATATTGTGTGACCCTTGGACGCCGAGTAGGCGATCTGGCCGACCTGACCGTCAAAGGCGGCGATCGAGGCGGTATTGATGCACACGCCGCGCTTGCTGTCCTGCCCAAGCGGCTCGCTGGCGATCATCGCGGTGGCCGCCAAGCGCAAGACGTTGAACGTGCCGATCAGGTTGATCTGGATGATCGTCGCAAACGGCATCAGTGGATGGGGCCCCTTGGAGCCGGCGACCTTCTGGGCCCAGCCGGTGCCCGCGCAGCAGACGGCTATCCGAAGCCCTCCCGCGTGCGCCGCGGCCCGCTCGAGCGCCGCCTGCACTTGATCCTCCTCACGCACGTCGCAACTGGCGAACTCCAACCCCAACTCGCTAGCCAGGGCGTCGCCGCGCTCGGCGTTGACATCGGCGATCGTCACGACGGCGCCGAGGGAGTGTAGGCGCCGCACGGTCGCCTCGCCGAGGCCTGAGGCTCCGCCGATGACAATCGCTGAGCTGCCTTGGATCTGCATCTGCCCCAGCGTATCTAGCTCGCGCCGCGGGTGCTTTTCACCCTTCCTGGGTGAGTGCGGCGATGCCAGTCAGGTCGGTCGGCCGTCCGCCTGCGTGCTTCATTTCTGATCTGGTCCTCACGCCTGAGGATCGCAATGGTCAGATCTCTCGCCGCCCTGGCCAGACCAGTTCACATTCGTGGCTGGGACAGCGTCAACGCGAACAGCTCCTCAGGATCGGTCAGCCAGCGTGCGAGCTTCATACCGGCGGCATTCAAATCTCCCTCCAGCCGCTCGCGGGTGAACTTCGCGCTGATCTCCGTGCGCATCTCCTCGCCGGCGTCGAAGTGGACCGGCAGCCCCAGCGCGCGCACCATCACGGTGTGAGTGCGGCGGGCCCTCAGACGCATCTCAACCCACTCGTGGCGATCGTCGAAGTGGGCCACGTGCTCAAAGTCCTGCGGGTCGAAGTCGGCGTCGAGCTCGCGGTTGAGTACATGCAGGACGTTACGGTTGAACTCGGCTGTGATCCCCTCACGGTCGTCGTAGGCGGCCTCCAGAACGCTCGAGTCCTTTACTAGGTCGGTGCCCATCAGCAGGTGGTCGCCGGGGCCGAGCAACCCGGCGATCTGGCGCAGGAAACGGCGTCGGCTGCCAGGCGGGAAGTTGCCGATCGTGCCGCCGAGAAACACGACCAGACGGGAACCGGCAGAGGGAGGGACTCGGTCGAGGTGACGCTCGAAGTCGCCGATCACGCCGTGTACTCGTAGGCCGGGGTACTCGAGAGCGAGCTCTTGGGCGCAGTCGCGCACCATCTGCTCGGTCACATCGACTGGCACGTAACGCGCGAGCGTGCCGGCCTCATAGAGCGCGTCGAGCAGCACCCGCGTCTTGGCGGCCGTGCCGGACCCGAGCTCCACCAGCTCAACGGCGCCGGTGATCTCAGCGAGCTCGGCGGCGGTGTCGTGGAGGATTGAGCGCTCGGTGCGGGTGGGGTAGTACTCGGGCAGCTCGCAGATACGGTCGAACAGCTCGGCGCCGCGGGCATCGTAGAAGTGCTTGGGGGGCAGCTCCTTGAAGGGCCGTGTCAGCCCATCCAGTACATCCTCGGCGAGCGTGCGCTGCTCGGCTCCGCCGAGATGAGAGTCGATCTGGATCGCGTCGGTGCGCTCCGGGTCACGGACAGGCTCCATCACCACGCCCCCCGGTTCGTGAGTGCCATCAGGCCGGGTCCTTGGCCAGTCTCAGTCCAGCGAAGATCTGCCGGCGCTGGGGATAGTCCCAGTTGCGGAAGGTGGCGCTGGCGACACGTGGGCTGCTCGCCCAGGAGCCGCCGCGCAACACCAGGTAGGCCTCGCCGAAGAACACTTCGGAGTACTCCCGGTAGGGATAGGCGCGAAAGCCGGGGTAGCCACAGAAGTTGCTGCTGGTCCACTCCCATACCTGACCGACCGCCCCAAGGACAGATGGACTGCTGCTCGCTGCCTTCTCCCACTCGGTCTCGCTCGGCAGTCGCGCCGCGTGTGCCTGGGCGAAGGCGCTTGCCTCAAAGAAGCTGATGTGGCAGACAGGCGCGTCCGGGTGCCCGTGCGCGATGTCGGGGTGGGGTCCGAGCTGGCGCTCTTGCTTGTATGCCCAGCCCTCCGGGGACCACCACTCCCGTCGCTGATAGCCGCCATCGTCGCTGAAGTGAAGCCAGGCGGCGTTACTCACCGGTAGACGCGCGATAGCAAAGGCCTCGGTGTGGGCCAGGTGACGGGGGCGCTCGTTGTCGTAGGCAAAGCCGTCTTCGGTGGCGCCCATCTCAAACGGCCCGGCGGGTATCTCGATCCAGTCGCGCTCGCCGATCATCGCCCCGCCCTCTTCTGAGAGGGGCCGCAGTGAAGGCTCGCCTGCGGGCAGCAGACCGGCGAGCGCCAGCGTCTGGCGCATCGTCTCTGAATGCTGTAGCTCGTGACGCAGCACCAGCTCGAAGATGACCCCGTCGCCGATGCCCTCGCGCTCGATTATCGCGACGGTTCGCTGCCGCACCTCGCGCAGATAGGCGCGGGCGCTGGGTGGGTCGAGCAGCTGCACTTCAGAACGGATCGCACGCGGCGTCTCAAAGGCGTCATATAGCTCAGCCAGGTCGCCTCGCAGCAACTCGAGGCCCCCATACCGGTGAGCCAACCACAGGTCCTCGTAGGCGGCGATGTGGGCCAGATCCCACACCAGCGGGCTCATGATCGGAGAGAGCGCCCGCGTCAGCGTGGGATCGTCGAGGTGGCCGACGAGCGCGAGCGTGCCCGTGCGTGCCGCGCTCAGATCGGCGAGCGCGACAGTGGTACTCGGTGGAGCTGAGGTGCTGACGCCTGGAGAAGCGATGGTGCCCATGACTTTAGCGATGCTAACTCTACGAACATGAAAGGCATACGGCTCACTAATCCGAGTACCCGCTCAGCGCTGGGTGAGGAGAGTCACCGCGCCGCGTCGCCGCTAAGCCCGTCGGGTGAGGGCGAGGCAGCGTCGTCGAGGATAACCGTCAGGCGCTCGCGTCTGAGCAGGCTGGCCGGCACCCGGGGCGTCGGCTCTCCCAAGGCTCCGGTGATCGCGTGGGCCTTGGAAGCGCCGGTGGCCAGCAGCAGACAGCCTCTGGCGGCACGCAGCATCGCCAGGCTGAGCGTGATCCGCTGCGGCGGAGGCTTGGGCGAGTCGTGCACGCCAAGGCACACCGCCCGCTCTGGCGCTTTCAGGGTGCTGGCTTCGGGGAACAGCGATGCCACGTGCCCGTCGGGGCCGATGCCCAGCACCACCACATCGAGCACGGGCAGGCGCTCCTCGCCGGGCGCAACGCCGCTCAGCAGCTCGCCATAGCGCTGCGCTCCCTGCTCGGGGCCGAGCTCGCCCTCCATGCGGTGGATTCGCTCGGGTGCCAAAGGGACGTGTTGCAGCAGCTTTTCGCGGGCCATCCGGTAGTTGCTCTGCTCGTCCTCGGGTCCGACGCAGCGCTCGTCAGCGAACCACACCTCCACCCCCTGCCACTCACGCAGCGCCCCCACCAGCAGTTCGTAGGTGCGTTCTGGGGTGCCGCCGCCGCTGAGTACCAGGTGGGCACTGCCGCGCTGCTCGCGTGCTTGGCCGATGCGTTGAGCGATTTCGGCTGCCGCACGCTCGGCTGCGGCGTCGGCGTCGGCAAAGGTGATCAGGCGTGTCACGGCCCGGCATTCCCCGGCAGCGGGCTGTCACGGCGCGAGGCTGGGATGCGCGCGTGGTGGCAGTCTGGCTGGGGGGCGGGGGCGCTCACCGCAGCATTCGCTGTGCGGCGCGCAGCGCCGGCACATAGGTGGGGTCGCGCAGCAGCGCTTGGCGGATGCCCTCTCCGAGCACGCCCGCCTCCCCGCGCGAGGCTCCCAGGATCGTCCACTCGCGCTCGATCCCGCGGCTGTCGCGGCGGTGAGCGCGCAGGCCTCCAGGTGCACGATCGAGGCTCAGCTGCATCTTGGAGGTGGTCTGCAGCGTGAGTCCCTCGAGGCCTCGTACCTGCTGCTCTGGGGCGCTCTCCAGGCGCAGCGTCACCTGCTGGCGGTCCGCGTGGGCGATGCCTTGCAGCGTGTGTCCGTTGGCCTGCAGCGGCTGGGTGTGCCAGCCCAGTCGGGAGGCCAGCCAGCCCACCAACAACACCCCTGCCACGGTGCTCTCGGGATGGTGGCGGACGCTCAGCGTCCTGATCTGCGCCAGCTCGGTACGCATCTGCTGGGGATTGAACGTGCTCGCGATCCGCTCACGCCAGGGCATCGAGCGCAGCCACGCCAGGTCCACCACGTAGGCCTGCTGGGAGAGCTCCTCGGCGCGCTCCACCGCATCGCTCCACACCGGCTCGTCGATCGAGTCCAGCAGCACCGCCTGAGCCAGGCTGAGCAGCGTCTGCACCGCCTCGGGGTGCCCGTGCGGGGACCACAGCAGTGTGGGCAGGTCGCTCACCACCAGCGGGTCGACGATCGTCACCAGGTCGTCGAGATGGGGCGCGCCGATCTCCACGATCACCGTCTCGCGCATCAGCGCCAGCTGGCCGGGTGACGGCTCGCCTTCGGATGCCACCGTGGCGCGCGCGTCCAGGCGCTCGCGCTTGGGGTCATAGGAGAGGACCACCAGGCGCGAGGCGTGGTAGCGCCCCACTCCGCGTAGGCGGTTGGCGATCTCCCCGCTCCACTCGCGGTCCACGAACACCACCATGTTCAGTACGCGTGCGGGCACATACCCGCCGTTTTCGGTGTGGCGCTCCTTCAGCAGACGGCGCAGCGCCGCTTCGATCGCGTCGGGTGTGGTGCCCTGCTCGCTCCAGACGGCGTCGCTCACGGCGGGCATGGTTCAGACCGCCCTCCAGCTGTGTCCCTCGAGCAGTAGTTGCTCGGCCTCCTTCGGGCCCTGCGAGCCAGCCTCATACTGCGCCAGCGGCCCCGGCTGCTCTTCCCAGGCGCTGACGATCGGATCGCAGATGGTCCATTGCGCCTCCACCTCGTCGTTGCGTGTGAACAGTGTCGGGTCGCCGCGCATCGCGTCGGTGATCAGCCGCTCGTAGGCCTCCGGGGATTGCGAGAGGAACGACGTCCCATACAGGAACTCCATGTTCACGGTGCGGATCATCATGCGCGTGCCGGGGATCTTGGCGCCCAGCTGCAGCGTCACACCCTCGTTGGGCTGCAGCGTGAGCACGAGCTGGTTGGGCTTGACCCCCAGCGAGCCGTCCTGGCGGAAGGCCAGGTGGGGGACCGGCTTGAGCGTCACCGCGATCTCGGTGATCTTGCGCGCCAGGCGCTTGCCGGCCCGCATGTAGAACGGTACGCCCGCCCAGCGCCAGTTGTCTACTTCCAGGCGCAGTGCCGCGTAGGTCTCCGTGGTCGACCCATCGCGCACCCCGTCCTCTTGCAGGTATCCGGGCACGTCCTCGCCGCCGGCGTGCCCCGGGGCGTATTGGGCGCGCACCGCCATTTCTCCGATCTGCGCCGGTGTGGGGGCGTGGATCGCGTGCAGCACCTTGACCTTCTCGTTGCGCACTTCCTCGGCGTTGAAGCTGACCGGGGGCTCCATCGCGACGTGGCAGAGCAGCTGCAGCATGTGGTTCTGGATCAAGTCGCGCAGCGCCCCGGATTGGTCGTAGTAGCCCGCGCGCGAGCCGATCCCGATGTCCTCGGCGGCGGTGATCTGCACGCTGTCGATGTAGTTGCGGTTCCACAGCGGCTCGAACATGCCGTTGGCGAAGCGGAACGCCAGCATGTTCTGCACCGTCTCCTTGCCGAGGTAGTGGTCGATGCGGAAGACCTGGCTCTCCTCGAAGACACCCAGTACGCGGTGGTTGAGTTCGCGCGCCTCCGCCAGTGAGGTGCCGAAGGGCTTCTCGATGATCACGCGCACCTGCGCCCGCTCGCGCTTGGCCAATCCCCGCTCACCGAGGGCCTCGACGATCACGGGGAAGAAGCTCGGTGCGGTCGAGAGGTAGAAGGCGCGGTTCAGCACGGTCCCGGTGTGCTCCTCGAAGTGCTCCAGTATCCGCGCCAGCTCTGCGTAGACGCTGTCGTCTTCGAAGGCTCCCGGCACGTACTTGACGTGCTCGAGCAGTCGCCTCAGCACGTCCTCGTCGGGCGTGCGCCGGGAGAAGCGGCGGATCGCCTCCTCGCAGTCGGAGCGGTAGTCCTCGTGTTCCTTTTCGCTGCGTGCTACGCCCACGAGGTGAAAGTGCTCGGGCAGCCCTCCCTCGTGGGCGAGGTTGTACAGCGCCGGCAGCAGCTTGCGCTGGGCCAGGTCGCCCGTGGCCCCGAAGATGACCAGTGTGGTTGGGTCTACGGGCAGGCGCTCCAAGCCCTCCACCAGCGGGTTCTCCTCTTCCAGGGTGAAGCTCATGACTTCTTCTTGACCGCGTGGCCGCCGAACTGGTTACGCAGCGCCGCCAGCACCCGGTCAGCGAAGTCGCCGTTGCCGCGAGAGCGAAAGCGCGAATACAGCGAGGCGGTGATCACCGGGGTGGGAACGTCCAAGGCGGTCGCATCCTCGATCGTCCAGCGACCCTCACCGGAGTCCTCGGTGAAGCCCTCGATCGAGCCGAGGTCGTTGCCGTCGGCCTCGAAGGCGCGGGCCGCGAGTTCGCACAGCCACGAGCGCACCACCGAGCCTTGGCCCCACAGGTGGGCGATCTTGGCGTTGTCGAGCTCGAACTCGCACTTGTCGAAGATGTCAAAGCCCTCCGCGTATGCCTGCATCAGCCCGTACTCCACGCCGTTGTGGACCATCTTCACGTAGTGCCCAGCGCCCGAGGGGCCGAACCGCAGCCAGCCACGAGGGCCGATCGCTTGAACGCTCTGCTCGTTGGTCTCCGGCGCCAGCACGTCGAGGATCGGCGCCAGGCGCTTGACCGCTTTGGCCGGTCCGCCCACCATCATGCAGTAGCCCACTTCCAGGCCCCATACGCCGCCTGAGGTGCCGACGTCGACGTATTCGATCCCGGCTGCTTTCAGTTCAGCCGCTCGACGCTTGTCGTCGGTCCACTTGGAGTTGCCGCCGTCGACGATCATGTCGCCGCGGTCCAGCAGCTTGGCGAGCTTGTTCACCGTCTCCTGTGTCGGGGTACCCGCGGGCACCATGATCCACACGATCCGGGGGGCCTGCAGCTGCTTGACGAGGTCCTTCAGCGTGCTCGCGCCCGCGGCACCGTTCTTGACGGCCTGTTTGACGGCCTGCTCGTCGAAGTCGAACGCGACCACCTCGTGCTCTGAGTCGCGGCGGATGCGGTGCACCATGTTGCCGCCCATCTTGCCGAGCCCGACGAATCCGATCTGAGTCACAGCAGCTGCCTCTCGTTGAATTTGATGGGATCAACTCGCGCCACACGTCGATCGCTAGGACCTAGCCCTACAGGCCTTCGTGAGTGTGATCGTGATCGGATCCAGAAGGTGAAGCGATGTCCTTTACGGTGGCTCACGTGACGATCCTAGTCAGCTCGGCGATGTGCGTGGGCGAGATCTGTTCAACGCGGTCCTCAGGCGGGAATGGTGGTGCTCTGTGGTGTCACGGCGGGACGGGCGTGAGAGAACTCCTGGCTTGCCAAAAGCGCCGCGCCCCGAACCCCCGCCTGCGGTCCGGAGCGGGCCAGACGGATCTCTGTGCCGGTGCCCACGCCCGGCAGCACAAAGCTCCAGGCGCTCTCACGGGCGTGGTCGAGCAGCAGCTCGCTGGCGGCCGAGACCCCGCCGCCGATCGCGACGACCTCCGGATCGAAGATGTTGATTGCGTTGGCGATACCCACACCGAGGCGGTGGCCGAGCAGTTCAAGCACCGCGATCGCCTCGGGGTCTCCGTCGCGAGCGCTGCTGACCGCGTCGGGCCCGGCGAGTTCATGGCCGTCGGCGCCCAGCGCCGCCAACGCCGAGTCCGGGTGTGCCGCGGCCGCACTCCTTGTGAGCTGATCGAGGGCGCGACCGGCGGCCAGCGCCTCCAGCGACCCCGGCTTGGGGAAGCCTCCCTGGGGTGCGGCGCGCTCGCTCAGGTCCATGCCGATGATCATGTGGCCGAGCTCACCGGCCGCTCCCGTGGCCCCACGGAAGGGGCGGCCGTCGATGATGATGCCGCCACCGACGCCGGTGCCGACGGTGAGCATCACCAGGTGTTTGCAGTCCAGGCGCCCGTCCTGGTCGTGCGCCTCGGCCAGCGCCGCGCAGGTCGCGTCGTTGTCGATATACACCTCGATCCCGCCCAGGCGCTCGCTGAGCAGTTCACCGAGCGCCACGTCGTGCAGCGGCACGTTGACGCTAGAACGCACCCGGCCGCGCGCGAACTCGATCACCGATGGGATGCCAACGCCCACAGCGGCCGGTCTGCCGCGGCACCTCTGGATCGCTTCGAGGATCCCCCGGTGGAGCTGGTCGATCAGTGCATCCTGCCCCGAGCAGTCGGTGGGAAGTTCGTGTGGCTGCTCGAGCTTGCCTGCGCGCATGAGGGCAATCGACACCTTCGTCCCGCCGACGTCGACACCGACGAATTCCGCGCCGCTAGACGCGGGAGTGGGGCTCCCGGCGCGCGCTTCGCTCGGCGGCTGCTCGATGCTCACCGCCAGGCAAACTAGCAGGCCGAGAAGCCAAGGCGGGCGCAGACTTAATGCCTCGGCTTCACCCGGGGTGGCGCACTGGTGTAGGTTAGTGCTGTGCTGAAACTCTGCAGGTGCCAGATGGTCTGGCAGAGCAAGCGTTCGAGAGGGCAATCGCGGGCGGACGGGCCGGCGCTTTGAGTCCAGATCCCACACGCCAGCGACCGGACCGCAACCTCGCGCTCGAGCTGGTGCGGGTGACGGAGGCCGCCGCGCTCGCCGCCGCGCCGCTGGTGGGCAGGGGCGACAAGCTGGCCGCCGACCAGGCCGCTGTCGACGGCATGCACTACATGCTGCAGTCGGTGCAGATGGACGGCATCGTGGTGATCGGCGAGGGCGAGAAGGACGAGGCGCCGATGCTCGCCAACGGAGAGGCGATCGGCGATGGCTCCCCACCCCAGGTCGACATCGCCGTGGACCCACTGGAGGGCACCACGCTGGCAGCTCACGGGATGCCCAGTGCGCTCGCCGTGATCGCGCTGTCCGCGCGCGGCACGATGTTCGACCCGGGGCCGTGCGTGTACATGGAAAAGATGGCCGGCGCCCCCGACATCGCCGACCTGCTCGACCTCGACCGCCCGCTCGGAGACACCGTCAAGCTGATCGCCGAGCGCCGCGGCTGTCTGGTGGGCGACGTCATCGTCGTCGTGCTCGACCGCCCTCGCCACGAGCAGGGCATCGCCGCCATCCGAGACGCTGGCGCGTGTGTGCGGCTGATCCCCCACGGCGACGTTTCCGCCACGCTGCTCGCCGTCACCGAGCGCTCACCGGTCGATCTGCTGTGGGGCATCGGCGGCACACCCGAGGGAGTCATCTCGGCGTGCGCCGTGAAGTGCATCGGCGGCCAGCTGCTGGGCCGGCTGTGGCCGCGCGACGAGGGTGAGCGCACCGCCGCGCGAGAGGCCGGTTATGACCTCGACCGTATCCTCGACCGCGACGACCTCGTAGCGGGCGAGGACGCATTCTTCTCCGCCACCGGCATCACCGACGGCGACGTGCTGCAGGGCGTGCGCTACCCCAGCGCCGGCGGCGCCACCACCGAATCGCTCGTCACCCGCTCACGCTCGGGCACCCTGCGGCGCATCCGGGCCACGCACGACCGCGCCAAGCTGCGCGCCGTCGGCGGCGAGCACGCTTCCTCCTGAAGGCTCAGCCAGCGCCTAGCGCGGCGCGGGGAGACGCTCCGCGGCGCGTTGTGTCTGCCCGGCCTGCGCCGGCGGGGAGTCCGCTGTGCCCGCGACCTCGGCGAAGCGCCCGACCCTGGACTCGGCGAGGTCGAGGCGCGCCAGCGAGCGCAGAAACGCCTTGGTGACGGCCACGTGCACACGCGACTGCGTGAGGTCATACAGCCTGCGCCCGAGCGAGAAGGCGATCGCCGGGTAGAAGTTGGCCACCTCGATCTCCAAGCGCAGATGAGCTCGCTCGTCCTGGGCGCTGGGCACGCGCCGCACGTCGATCTGCAGATGCCCCTCCGCGGCGCCGCGGCGAGCGACCAGCAGCCCGCGCTCGATGCGCCAGCGCACGACCCCGTGCTCGGCGTCCATCTCGTATTCCGGCGCCTGGAAGCTAAGCAGCCTGAACGGCCTCGTGAACGCCACCAGACAACGTTCGTGATCGGTGTAGCGCACTCGCACGATGCCGAGCGTCACGCGCGTCAGAAAGCGCCAGTAGGTGCGTCCCAGACGCTCCAGATGCATCGGTGTCCAGATCCGCTTCAGAGTCTCGGCGGGGAGGTAGAGCTCGGCGGTCTGTATCGAGCGCACCGCCCCGGAATCCTGGTGGGTGGTGTGGTCGGCGTCGATGACCACAGCCGTCCTGGCGCGTCGGTGGGTGCGTCTGGCTCGCAGCAGCATGCTCGTGTGGATCGCCAACCCGACCGCGCCGAGAGTGAGGATTGTGCTCGCGAGGGAATCCATGGGCCTAGCACAGGCTACTGGCGCGGCACGTCGATCAGTAGCCTCTGCGTTTGGCGTCCTCGACTACTGCTATTCAAGGTTCATGAACGCTCACTTCCTAACTGACAGGCCTCGCCAGGTGGCCGAGCTACCGCTCCAACGGCTACTGCAGTGCAGCGACGAGCTGGCCAAGCGCTGGGCGCTTGCGCTGATCGCCTCGCTGCCGCTCGCTCGCGCCGAAGAGGTGCCGCTGAGCGATCTCGCCCGCCAGGGCCCGGGGTTGGTCGCGCTGGTGTTGCGCTGCGTCAGCTCAGACACCGAGCTCTCGGGGCTGGTGAGCGAAACGGGGGAGGACTTCGCGCTCGCCGCCCGCGCCGGTGAGCTCGCCGGCGCGCGGGAGCCAGCCGGCGGCGCCGCGGCGATCGAGACGCTGCGTGGCGTTTTGTGGGCGGAGATGATCGATCAGCTCGACCATCCTCAAACCCAGGTGATTTCCGATCTCGCAAGCAGGCTGGCTCACGTCTGCTCGCTGATCACCATCGCCCTGCTGAAGCGCCCCCCGGAGCCGCCCAGCCCGGCGCCGTGGCCGAAGGACACGCGTGAACCACAGATCGCCGTCCACGACACGCGCAGCGCCGGGCCCGCCGCGTGGATCACCTCGATCGGGCGCTGCCTGACAGACCAGGCCGATGACGGCCAGCCGTTCGCCGTCGAGCTGATCGAAGTGATCGGGATCGAGCGCCTGCGTCACGCCTGCCAGCCAGGCGGTTTGCGCCAACTCATCGACGATGTGCAGCAGGCGTTGCGTAGCGAGCTGCGCCCGGGAGACATCCTGACCGCCGAGAGCGACGGCCGCTACTGGTTGGTGGCGCCACAGACCGACGGTCCGGGTGCGGTCACCTTGGCCGAACGCCTGATCACGGCGGTGCGCTCATCGGTCAGTCATCGCGGCGTGCCGCTGGAGGTGGCGATCGGGATCTCCAGTTGTCCCGCCGACGGCGAAGAGGCTGCGATCCTGGCCGCCCAGGCCGACACCAAGCTCTACGGGGCGCGCGCGATGGGCCTGTCGGTGATAGCCGACGTGGGGGACAGTCAGCGCTGAGGCTCGGCTTGGCGCTCTCTTAGGAGACCGCGCCGCCGGTCACGGCGGCCGTCTGTTCGGCTTGGAGCGCTTCCGGTGGCAGGCCCAGTGTCGGGGTGTTGAGGGTGGAGCCGGCTATCAGGGTGCCGACACGCACCGTCTCGGTGATGCCGAGCGACTGCGCGGCGGCCTGCGTGAGATCCCAGTCGGCGCCGTTCGCGTACGGCCCACGATCGATCACCGGCACGGTCAGGCGCTGGTTTTCGTAGCTGACTTCCACCAGCGTGCCGCATGGCAGCGTGCGATTGGCCACGCCGATAGTCAGCGCGCTCAGCGTCTGCCCGCAGGCGGTCTTCTGACCGTAGAAGCCGGGACCGTAGTAGCTCGCCCGAGCCGGCAAGTAGATCGTTATTTCAGCTGCCGGCGAACTGTCGGTGCTCGCCGTCCGGGCGCGTGGGGAGGCGATTACGATGGCGCGCATCGCCACACGCCCGAGAAGGTTGGTGCGCCACCGGACAAGAAAGCCACCATGCCTGTTGACGCGGCCGCTCGCGGCCGCCAGCCAGGTATTCGTGGCCGGTTCCAGGCGCTCGATCTCGACTGTCCGGCGGGCGTCGTGTCGCGGCGTGGAACCGGTGAAGGAGAGCACCCCGCCGAGCAGCGCGGCGGAGCTGGTGCGCAACGTGACGGTGCCGGCGCTCATCACGATCGGAGGCTCAGCGGTTGCGGTGGCCGATGTCACCGAGGAGCCGGCGGCGGCGGTGGAGCCGCCGGTCGTGGCGGCGCTCGCCGAGCAGGCCCCGAGGGCCGAGGCGGCGGTGGCCAACAGCAGCACAATCGACTTTGCGGACGTTCTGGGAGTCATCACGGTTGTTGCCTACGGGGTGAGCTGACGGGCTCGCGCAATGAAAATCAGCGCTACGGTCGGATCGACCGATTCGCCCCGGCTAGCCGCCACCCCTGTGGCGAACTAGCGTTGGTTCCCCCGCCTCTCACGACCGGAGTCGTGTGAGCTCGGCGATGGCCGAGTATACAGTCCGCTGCGGCCCCTCTGGCAACCGCTGGTAGCTTCCTTTCAGTCGGCTAGGCTCGCCGCCGGGCGAGCGACTCAAATGCGCGGCAGTCGCTGCAGCGTCCCCAGCACGAGCTGTGCGCCCTTGCTGAGCGCGCCTTGGGCAACGGACGCCCCGAGCTCCAGCACCGAGACGACCATCTCCGAGCCACTGGGTGGCGTGACCGCGACACCAGCGATGATCTCCTCGCTCTCGAACCCTTGCCTGGGGGCCGCTCGAGCCCCGGCGGGTGGAGTGGGCGCGCTCGCCGGCGGGGTGCTGGCGGCGAGTTTGCCGGCTGCGGCGAGGGGCTTGGATTTCCGTGCTGGCGTGGTTGCGCTCGCGAGCTTCGCTTGCTCGCGAGTGGCCGCGCGCTTGGCCGTCAGCCGCTGGGGGCGGCGATTGGGCAGGCTCGCGAGGACCTCACGCGTCTGGTCTGACTTGGGCTTGTTCTTGGACTTGGCTCGGTCGGTCATCTAGCTGCAATCATCGCCTAACTCGATCATCTTTGCTCACCGCGACAAATTTGTGCTCGGGGCGAGAAACCTGAAGCGGTGTATTGGTGTTTTAGTAGATGAGAAGCTGGGCCCGGTCCGGATTATCATCGGAGAACGGGCTCGGTAAGTGTGCCGGCAGCAGCGGCTGACGGTGTTAGGAGACGTTTGTCTGTCTTCTTTGATTAGTTCGATCAAAGCGTTAGCATAGAAACACACGTTTGAGTTGTATGGTCGGCCGTGCTTCGGTCGCGGCCAGAGTGAAGCGCTCCCAAATCCCATCTCGGCAGGGTCTCGTTAGTCGCGGTATGGGCTCCCTCGACGGAAACGGAAACAGATGTCAGTAGTCGAATTGCAGGAACTGGATGAGGTCAAGGGCCTACTGGCCAAGGGTCAGCAGGTGGGTGTGCTCACCTTCGCGGAGATATCGACCGCGACCTCCGAGTTGGACCTCGACGAGTCCGACGTCGAGGAGCTCCACGGCTTTCTGGAGAAATCCGAGATAGAGCTCGTCGAGGACATCGATCCGGCGACAGCGGCGGCGCTTGAAGTGGAGCGCGCCCCGGACAAGCGCGGGCGGCGCAAAGCCAAGACCACGCTCGATCTGAAGCCGGACATGACCACCGACTCGTTGCAGTTGTTCCTGAAGGACATCGGCAAGGTGCGCTTGTTGACCGCCCAGGAGGAGGTCGATCTGGCCAAGCGCATCGAGCGCGGAGACCTGGACGCCAAGCAGAAGATGGTCGAGTCCAACCTGCGCCTGGTGGTGTCGATCGCCAAGAACTATCGCAACCAGGGCCTGCCGTTCCTCGATCTGATTCAGGAGGGCACGCTCGGTCTCGTGCGCGCGGCGGAGAAGTTCGACTACCGCAAGGGATTCAAGTTCTCCACCTACGCAACCTGGTGGATCCGCCAGGCGATCGCGCGGGCACTCGCCGACAAGGCCCGCACGATCCGCATCCCGGTGCACGTCGTTGAGAAGCTCAACAAGATCGGCCGAGCCGAGCGAAAGCTCGTCACCGAGCTCGGCCGCGAGCCGACCGCCGAGGAGATCGCCGAGGTCACGGGGATCGAGCCCGAGGAGGTCGACTCGATCAAGCGTTCAGCCCAGGCTCCGGTGTCCCTGGAGAAGCCCGTCGGCGACGAGGAGGAGTCCGAGTTCGGGCAATTCATCGCCGACGAGCGTGCCGAGTCCCCCTACGAGCGGGCCGCGGAGATCCTCACCAAGGAGGCCCTGCGTGAGGCGCTGGAGAACCTCTCCTACCGCGAGCGACGTGTGCTCGAGTTGCGCTACGGGCTCGGCGGGGAGCATCCGCGCACGCTGGATGAGGTTGGGCGTACCTTCAACGTCACGCGCGAGCGGATCCGCCAGATCGAGAACCAGTCGCTGAAGAAGCTGCAGTCGCTCGCGGAGGCACAGAAGCTCCGCGACGTCGCCTAACAGCCCCAAACGGCGCCCTGCCCATCGTCCACGCGGGCTTGCGGCGCTCAAGCCACCCCCTTCAGCTGCCGATGGGTGGGCGAATGTTCGACGTCCAGACAGCACTGCGAAACCTGGTCCTTCGGGGCGGGTCTGACCTGCACTTGAAGGTCTCCGCGCCCCCGTTGTTTCGCATCAACGGCCTGCTCGGCGCCTACGCCGGGGAGGGTCCGCTGAGCGAGGAGGACACCGAGCGCGCGCTGCACGAACTGCTGCACGATCCGGCGAAGCTGGCGGAGTTCTCCGAGGAACACGAGGTCGACTTCTCTTTTGAGATCCCCGAGGTCGCACGCTTCCGCGTCAACGCCTTTCGCCAGCGCGGCGTGATCTCGCTGGCCTGCCGCGCGATTCCGCACAAGATCTCGACGATCGAGGAACTCGCGCTGCCGGCGGTCCTGAGCGAACTGGCCGAAGAGGAGCGCGGCATCGTGCTGCTCACCGGCACGACCGGCTCGGGCAAGTCAACGACGCTGGCGGCGATGATCGACCACATCAACGAGACCTACGCCAAGCACATCGTCACGATCGAGGACCCGATCGAGTTCATGCACAAAGACAAGCGCTCGGTCATCAACCAGCGCGAAGTCGGAATGGACACCACCTCCTTCGAGCGGGCCCTGCGCCGAGTGCTGCGCCAGGACCCCGACGTCATCCTGGTCGGAGAGATGCGCGACGAGGAGACCGTCCGCACCGCGCTCTCGGCCGCCGAGACCGGGCACCTCGTGCTCTCCACGATCCACACCGTCGACGCCCCCGAGTCGATCAACCGCATGCTCGACTTCTTCCCCCCGCATCAGCACGGCCAAGCACGCTCGATGATCGCCGGTACCGTCAAGGGCGTCATCTCCCAGCGCCTGGTTCCCGGTGCCAAAGGTGGCCGGGTGGCCGTGTGCGAGGTGATGCGCATGACCGGCCGTGTCAGGGACATGATCGTCGATCCCTCCCAGACCGGCAAGCTGATGGAGGTCATCTCCTCCGGCGCCTATTACGGCATGCAGACCTTCGACCAGGCGCTCTTCGGACACGTCAAGGCCGGCCTGGTCACCTACGAGGACGCCAAGGAGATCGCCTCCAGCCCACACGACTTCAAGCTCTTGATGGACGCCGACGGGCGCCTGGGCACCACGATGGAGGATGTGGCGCACGCCCAAACGCACCGCGACGAAACCCCCGAGCCCGCGGACGCTCCCGCCGAGCCGGGAGCTGCGCCCCTGCAGCCGACCGAGCATCAGACCAACACCTACGTGTAGCCAGCGCCGCCGCCGTGGTGCGGCCAGTCGCCAAAGGCTTACTTCAGTTGGTAAAGTAAAGAACGAAATGGCCGTGGATGAAACCTGCCCCGTCTGCAGAACGGCGGAAGTTGTATGTGGCAAGTGGACACTTTTGCTGGTGCGTGACCTGGCTGAGGGCTGCTCCCGTTTCTGTGAGCTAGAACGATCGCTTGCCGGGATCAGCCCGCGCACGCTGTCGCTGCGCCTACGGGCCTTGGAGGAGGAGGGGATCGTGGAACGCCACACCTTCCCGGAGGTTCCCCCGCGGGTGGAGTACGCGCTCACGGCGAAGGGCAAGGCGCTCTTGCCGATCATCCAGGACATGCGCTTCTACGGTGAGCGCTGGCTCGCCGCCGACTGCGCCGAGAGCGTGAAGTCAACGCTCGCCGCCGCCGTCCTCTAGCTCCAAGCCGCGGCTGCAATCCGTGCTGCGCGGAGTCTGGGCGAGCAGGATCCCGTCCGTCGCCGGCGAAGGGCAACCTCGTGCAATCACACCAATCTCAGCAAGCCCTCACCGATTTCATCGAGCAGGCCGCCCTGTACCTGCAGGGACAGTTGGGAGACGGCGTCGAGGTGCCCTTCGAGTTGGCCGCCAGCGCCAGCGGGCATCGACGCCCCGCCCTCTACAGCTACCGGCCGCTGACCGGGCGCTTCATCAAGGAGCGGGCAGCCGCGCTGCGCGCCCTGGAGGCTCATGGCGCTGCGCTGCGGCTGCTGACCCACGAGGGGGCGCTCGAGCGCTACCTGCTCAGCCGGGGCGCCAGCCGCGTACCGGCGAGCGCCACCAAGGCCGCGGAGATCGCGCTGCTAGCGCTGCTTGTGGATGTCTTTGCCGAACAGAGCGACTTCGAGCTGCGCCCCGAACGCGTCGAGCTGGCCCTCAGCTCCCTGGAAGGCTCGGTCAGTACCCGGGTCGGGCAGACCTCGGTGCTGGGCACACTCCACGGCCTGGCGATCACATCGACAGAGCTTCAGCTAGCGAGCGGTTTGTCGCTGCTCTATTCCGATGTGCTGGCCGACCCGCCGGAGCAGACGCTGAGCGCTTCTGAGGAGCAGCCGTCGCTGCTGGTGCTCTTCACAAGCGACGATCCCGACGTTCACGGCGCACTGCGAGAGGGCCGTGAAGTGCTGGCGGATCTACTCACCGCGCTGCGTCTGTTCGGCGACGGGCGCGTGACGCTCGGTCCGTTGGCGTGGACTCGGCTGGGCAGCGGATCTTGGCGGCCGCTGGCGCTGCGTGCCGGAGGGCGCCCGCATGGAATGCTCGTCATCGCCACCGATCAGGAGGACGAGCTGCGCGCGTTTTGCAGCCTGGTCTCACGGCGTGCCCCGCACGAGAACGAGCTTGCATGGGTGCTGGAGCGCTACCAGATGGGTTGTGAGAGACGCAACGAGTATCAAGCGCTCAGCGACTATCTGCTTGGTCTGCGCACGCTGCTCGAGCCGGAGGGCCCTTCGAGCGGGATGCTCGCTCCTCGCCTGGCGGCACTCTGCGCAACCCCCGATCGTCGGTCTTGGCTGACCGAGAGGGTCACCCGCGCGATTGCCCTGGAGCGGGCCGTCATCGCTGGGAGTGCCGCTCGCAGCGCGGCCGGGGAGGATCTAGCCAGAGCGCTCGGCGACTATCTGCGGGCGCTCTTGCGCGACGTCATCTGCGGCCACCTGGACAGCGATCTGCGTGCGCTCGCCGACGAGCTGCTCACGCCGAGGTCCGCACCCGAGCAGCAGCCCCTCGAGCAAGCCACGATCGCGCAGGCGCTCGGAATCAGCGACCAAACGCCGCCGCCACCGACCGCCACCGCAGATGATCAGGAGCCGCTGTGGCAAGAGGACCCGCAGATCGTGACGATCGGGCTGTGAGCACTTCTGGGAGCCTCGGCTCAGCGCTCGCCCAGCAGATACCCGGCTAGTACGGCCAGGCCCTCCAGGTCGCCGATGTCTCCCTCGAGCTGAGCCACGATCACCGGATTGGGTTCTGCAATGGCGCCGCAGAGGCGCTTTACGCTGTCGCGGTCGCGCTGCACGAGCACGTCGAAGTCGGCGAGATTCTCAGCCACGCTGACTGACAGGCGCTCCCCGAGCTGGGCTCGGAAGAGATCCTTCACCTGCTTGGTTGTGTGACCCAGCAGTCCCCCCTCGTGGACGCGGTTGACGATCAACGCGCCGAAGGGCATCGACTTCTCCGCGAGCTTGCGGTGCACAAAGTGAGCCTCACGCACCGGCTCCGGCTCCGGTGAGGTGATGATCAAAAAGCAGGTGGCCGGATCGCCAAGCAGTGCGCTCACGGCGCCAACCCGCTCACGAAATCCCTCCAGCACACCGGACAGCGAACCGAAGAACCCCGACAGCTCGCCGAGCATGTCCACGCCCGTGACCCGCGCGAACGCGGCGAAGAACAGGCCCGTTCCGCGTCCCATCAGCCGTGCCGCCAGCCCGCCCGGCGTGAGGAACATACTCAGTGCCCGCCCATCCAGAAACTGGATGATTCTGCTGGGTGCATCCAGGAAGTCCAGTGCGTTGCGCGAGGGAGGGGTGTCCAGCACGATCACGTCGTAGTCCATTTCCCGGTGAAGCTCATACAGCTTGGCGACGGCCGTGAACTCCTGCGAGCCGGCCACGGCGGTGGAGAGCTCCCGGTAGATGCGGTTGGAGTAGATCTCCCGCAGCGTGCCCTGGTCGGGTGCCAGACGCGCGATCAGCTCATCGAATGTGCTCTTGGGGTCGAGCATCATCGCCCACAGCTCTCCGCCGTGCTCGAGCTCGATGCCGTGCTCGGCCAAGAGCGCCGCTTGCACTAGCTGAGGCTCGCCCCCGAGCGCATCCATGCCGAGCGCGTCAGCGAGCCGCTTGGCGGGGTCGATACTCAGTAGCGCGACCTTTTTGCCGTGCGCCGCCAGGCCGAGTGCCAGGGCGGCTGAGACCGTTGTCTTGCCGACGCCGCCGGCACCGGCGCAGATGCACACCCGCTTGCCCTGCATCCGCTGCTGGAGAGTCGCCCTCGGGGCCGCCACCAGCGGATCCTACGCAAGCTGGCGCTCGAGGCCCGATCGTGAAGGAATCGGTGCCCTGTCTGCGAATACCCACGACGTACGGCTTTCTTGGGTAAACGAGCATCGGAGCCTGTCGTGGATGGAAAGGCCAAGGTCATCGCGTTCGCCAATCAGAAGGGCGGGGTGGCCAAGACAACGACGACATTGAATCTGGCGGCGGCGTTCGCCGAGGAGGGTCACCGGGTGCTGTGCGTGGACATGGACCCCCAGGGCAACCTGACGATGTCCCAGGGGATCGACCCCGACAACCTCGAGAAATCGATGTACGACGTACTCGTCCACAAAGTCTCGATTCGCGAGGTCATCCGCCGACGCGAGGTGGACATCGCCTGCGCCTCGATCGACCTGGCCGGCGCGGAGATCGCGATGTCCACGATGATCGGTCGCGAGCGCTCGCTGCAGAAGGCCTTCGAGCCGATTCGCGAGGACTACGACTTCATCTGCATCGACACGCCACCGAGCCTCGGATTGCTCACGATCAACGCCCTGACGGCGGCCGACAAGGTGATCGTCCCCGTGCAATGCGAGTATCTGTCGATGCGCGGCCTGATCCAGCTGCAGAACACACTCTCGATGATTCGCGAAAACCTCAACCCAGATGTCGATATCGAGGGTATCCTGCCCACGTTGGTCGATTCGCGCACCATCCATGCCAAGGAGGCGATCGAGATCCTGGAGGAGAACTTCGGTGATCGAGTGTTCGCTTCGCGCATCCGTAAGACGGTGCGCTTCGCCGAGGCCCCGGTGAAGGGGATGTCGGTACTGAAGTATGAGCCCGACGGCATGGCGGCTCAGTCCTATCGACAGCTGGCGCAGGAGGTTCTGACTCATGGCAAACGCTAAGCGGGCGAGCATGCGCGAGGGTCCACTCGCTGCCCTTTTCCGGAAGACCGAGGATGAAGAGGAGGGCACGCAGGAGTCACCCGCCAAGCGTCCTGAGCGCGAGACCCCGCCCAAGCGTGCCAGCGTCGCCGCCAAGGCCGCCGACGGTGAGACCCGCCGTCCCCGTGAGCGGGCGTTGCCGCATCCGGCGCTGAGCGGCTCACCGGACCCCGAGGAAGAGCCCGAGCGTGTCCCCACGGCGAAGGAGCGTGTGCGCAACGCCTTCTCCTCGGAGACATCCGAGGAGACCCAGGAGCCGGAGCTGTCCTCTGAGTCCTCGGATGACGTCTACGCTCGCGAAGAGCCGCCATCGCGCGGCGGCTATGTCGCCCAGCCAGTGCTGCGAGTCGTAGGTGTTGGAGGCGCCGGCGTCAACGCGGTCAACCGGATGGTCGAGGCGCAGGTCGAGGGAGTCGAGTTTCTGGCCGTGAACACCGACCTGCAGTCGCTGCAGCAGTCCACGGCCGACGTGACGCTTCACATCGGGGCGGCGCTGACCCGCGGTTTGGGGTCCGGCTCGGATGCCAATCTGGGCCGCCAGGCGGCGATGGACGAGTACGACAAGATCAAGGCGCTCTTGAAGGGATCGGACATGATCTTCATCGCCGCCGGCGCCGGCGGCGGTACCGGTACTGGCGCCTCGCCGATCGTCGCGCGAATCGCCCGCGAGGTGGGGGCGCTCACCGTTGCGATCGTCACCAAGCCGTTTGGATTTGAGGGTTCGCGTCGCTCAGAGCAGGCCGAGAACGGTATCCGTGCGCTCGGCGAGGAGGTCGACACGCTGATCGTGGTGCCCAACAACCGCTTGTTCTCGGTGCTCGACAAGCAGACCTCGATGGTCGAGGCCTTCCGGGTCGCCGACGACGTGCTGCGTCAGGGAGTGCAGGGCATCTCCGACCTGGTCACGCTGCCCGGTCTGATCAACCTCGACTTCGCGGATGTGCGCACGATCATGTCCGAAGCCGGCAGCGCCCTGCTCGGAATCGGCATGGGGGTCGGTGAGAATCGCGCCACCGAGGCCGCGATGCAGGCCGTCGCCTCGCCGCTCTTGGAGACCTCGATGGACGGCGCGCACTCGATCCTGCTGTCGATCACCGGTGGACGGGACCTGTCGCTGTGGGAGGTCAACGAGGCCGCCAAGGCGGTCGCCGAGGCAGCCCACCCCGACGCCAACATCATCTTCGGGGCGATGGTCGACGAAAAGCTCGAGGATCAGGTGTGGGTGACTGTCGTGGCGACCGGCTACGGCGATCGTCTCACCCGCTCCTCTGGGCGCCTGGAGGAGCCTCGCGGGGAGCCGCGCGTAGAGCGCCGCGGCGGCACGTCCTCTTCGCGGCGCCCCGGACTCGCCGTGGGCGAGCTCGAGGTTCCCGAGTTCATCCCCAACCTCTGAGGCTCACCGCTCTGGCTCACAACGCCGGGAACGCTCGGGGCCAGGAGAGGCCCGCGAGCCTCGTGCGCCGGCGCCCGCTTGGCTTTACCCCATACGCTTTGAGGTGAATGGGTACAGCTGAGAAGGGAGTCGTGGCTGCCGGGCACCCGCTGACGGCACAGGCCGGAGCGCAGACGCTGCGTGAAGGCGGCAACGCGGTCGACGCCGCGGTCGCGGCGATGCTCACCTCGTTTGTCGCCGAGCCTCTGCTCACCGGGCTGGGCGCCGGCGGCTACATGCTCGTCGCCGGCGGCGGGCTGGAGCCGCTGCTGCTCGACTTCTTCGTGCAGGCCCCTGCGCGGGCACAGGACGGCACGGCGGCCGAGCTGGAAGCGATCGATGTCTCCTTTGGGCAGGCCGAGCAGATCTTCTACATCGGGCCGGCTTCCTGCGGGGTGTACGGCACCCCAGCCGGGGTGTGCGAGGCCGTGGAGCGATGGGGCACGATGGCGCTCGCGGAGCTCGCCGCTCCCGCCGCGAGCCTGGCGCGCGCCGGCGTCGCGCTGAACGGCGGGCAGGCTTACGTGGCGGAGATCCTCGCCGATCTGCTGCGCTCGACGCCGGAGTGCGCCGCGCTGTGGGCACCGCACGGACGGATCCTGTGCGAGGGTGACGTGCTGCGCAATCCCGACTTGGGGGACGCCCTGGAACGACTCGGCTGCGAGGGCGCCGAGCCGTTCTATCGCGGCGAGATCGCCGGCATGGTCTGCGACTGGGTCAGCGCCCGCGGAGGGTCGCTCACGGGCGATCAACTGGCCGGCTATGAGGCGATCGAACGTCAACCGCTGCGGATCGCCTACCGCGATCGCGAAGTGCTGAGCAACCCGCCGCCCTCAGCGGGCGGCACGCTGCTCGTCTACGCGCTGGGGCTACTCGACCGCCGGCCCGGTCCGCCCACCGTCGAGGATCTCCTGGCGGTCATGGCAAGTGCCCAAGCCGAGCGCACCCCGGAGTTCGTGACCGGCCTGAACGAGCCGGGATTCCTCGAGCGATTCCTGTCGCTGAGGCTCGGCTCCACCACCCACATATCGGTGCTCGACGCGGCCGGGCTGGCGTGCAGCGTGACCTGCACCAACGGCGAGGGCTCCGGCGTCGTGGTCCCTCACAGCGGCATGCACATCAACAACATCATGGGGGAGGAGGATCTCAGCCCACTGGGCTTTCACAGCCAGCCAGCCGGGCAGCGAATGCCGAGCATGATGGCCCCCACGGTCGTTCTGCGCGACGGCGAGGTGGAGCTCGTGCTCGGCTCGGCCGGATCAAACCGCATCCGCTCCGCGCTGCTGCAGACGATCGTCGGCGTCGTCGATCACGATCTAACGGTCGGCGACGCCGTCTGCGCCCCGCGTGTGCATTTCGAGAACGGCGTGGTGTATGCAGAGCCGGGTATCGAAGTCCAACAGCCGCTCGCCGGTGATGAGTCGCTCGTGCGCTTCGGTGCGCGCAATCTGTTCTTTGGCGGGGTCGGTGCCGTGCGCCTGAAGGAGAACCGGCTCTCGGGGGCCGGCGACCCCCGCCGTGGTGGCGTGGCGGTGGTCGTGTGAGGCTATCCGTGACGATCGTCGTTGTACTGTGCGCGAGCGTCGCGCTGGGCTGTGGCGGGGGCATCAAGGCACCCGACCTGTTCATCGTCTACCGCACCGGCAACGTCGCCGGCGCGCGCCTGACGCTGCTGGTCAACGAAGAAGGCGGCGTGCACTGCAACGGCCGTCTGGCGCCGAGACTAAGCGACCCGCAGCTGATCAACGCCAGGGTTATCCAGGAAGACCTCCAGGGACCCGCCGAAGAACACAAGTCCTTGCCCGCCCAGGCTGGCTCGGTACTCAGCTACTACGTGCGCGACCAGAACGGGACGGTGCGCTTCAGCGATGACTCCACCGCTCAGCCGCACGTCTTTCGCCAGCTGGCACAGTTCGTGCTGCAGACCGCCCAGCAACTCTGCCGCCTGCCGCTGTGAGCGAGCTCAGCCGAAGCGCACCTTGCCGTTGGAACGCGCCCGGCTCTGAGCCCGATCGATCAGCTCCAGGCGCTTGATCGCGGCGCGAAGCAGAAGCGTCAGCAACCGCAGGCGTGCGTTCTCCGAGCGCAGTTCGAGCAGCTCCTGCTTGGCGTCGGAGCCGAAGTCGACTGTTCCGGCGATGTTGTAGGCGCTCATCGACTGCAGATCGCTGCTGCTCACCGGGTTCTCGGTGGCCTGCTCCACCAGTTCGCAGTACACCTCGCGGGCGGTCTTGGCGACGTGCGAATCGACGTCTTCTGGCTCGTCGATGAGCAGTTCCACCCGTCCGGCCGGGTAGGCCAGCTCGTTCTGGCGCTCGATCAGCCGAAACGGGCACTTGCCGAGCGCCAGGATGTTCATCCTGCCGTCCTTCCCACGCTCGACCACGCGACTGATCTCACACGCGCAGCCAACGGACTTCAGCTCCTCCTCGGCCAGCCACAGGATGCCGAATTCGCCGTGGTGCTCCAAGCACTCTTCGATCATGGTGAGGTAGCGCTCCTCGAATATGTGAAGCGGCACCAGCTCGCCGGGTAGGGCGACCAGCCCAAGCGGGAAAAGCGGGAAATCGCTGCGCAGCTCTACCGCCACGCCGCTCAGTCTACGATCAAACGGCGCCCACGATCACCCCCAGCGTGGCTAGCCGATCACATCGCGGCGAGCGCGCAGCTCACCGCGGTTTGCTCAGCGTCGCTTTGACGCGCAGAGCATCAGGTTGTAGAAGATCGCCGGTGGTAGACGCGACTCCAGCAGACGGCGGTCGAGCTTCTGCAACGCCAGGTAGCCGCGGTAGGCGTACAGGCGCCAAGCCCAGGGGACGTCGCTGGGCTCAGCCGTGGCCTCGAGCGTGCGGTTGGTCCAGCCAAACCAGTTGGCCAAGAGCTCCTCGCCGATCACGCGCACATCCTCGAATCCCGCGTCGCGCACGAAGCCCGAGAGTTCGACGGGAGAGAAGGCGTGCACATCGACGAAGCCCTCGAGCGATGCCTCAGGCGCTCCCCCGTCTGCCGGGGGAGCTGGCCGTGCGCGGATCGCCCGGCGCCACAGAGGGGCCACTGCCGTCGCGGCTCGCTTGGGAACTTTTGCGAGCCGGTCTCCATAACGGGAGGGCTCACCGGCGAACAGCACGGTGCCGCCCGGCGCGAGTACACGCGCGAACTCACGGAAGGCCTGTCCGAGGTCGGGAATGTGGTGGAGGATCGCGTGTCCGATCACCAAATCGAAGCTCGCGTCGCCGAACGGCAGCCGCTCGGCGTCGGTGGGCACGGTGCTCACATTGAGGCCGAGCCGCTCGGCGTTGGCACTCAGGGCGGCGAGCATGCCGGGAGAGATGTCGGTGCAGGTCGCCTCGCCGATCAGGCCCGCGAGCATCAGGTTGAGCGTGAAATAGCCGGTCCCCGAGCCGATCTCCAGGGACCGCTCAAAGCGGGCTGGGTCACGGCCGAGCGCCTTGCGCACCTTGGAGGTGACCTGTGCCTGGCCGACGACGCCGAAGTCGATGCCCCACTTGGCGTCATAGTGGTTGGCAGCCACGTCGTGGTAGCGGGTGTTGACGTCGCGGATCTCCTGTGCGTCCAAAGTCGATGCCATGGCCCGGCACCTTATACTCGCGCGCCTTGTCTGTGTCTCTCTACGAGCAACGCAACCAGCCTGAGGGCGTGCCCCCGCTCGCGCTCACGGGTGAGCGAACGCTGCCGGACGTGCCCGAGGAGAACTACTGGTTCCGCCGCCATCTCGCGGTGTACGAGTGGATCGCCGAGCGCATCCGCGGCTTGCGCGTGATCGACATGGCCTGTGGGGAGGGCTACGGCTCGAACGTGCTTGCCGGTAGCGCGGCGTCGGTGGTCGGTGTGGACGCCAACCCCGAGGCCCACGAGCATGCGCGCTTGCGCTATCCACGCGAGAGCTTGCGCTTCGCACGCGACCTGGTTGAGACGTTTCCCGAACCGGCCGACGCGGTGGTGTTCCTGCAGACGATCGAGCACCTAAAGGACCCGGCTGGCGTGCTCGCGCACTTCCGCTCGCTCGTGGGGGAGACGGGTGTGGTGTTCGTCTCCACGCCCAACGTGCTCACACTCGCCCCCAAAGGCGCGGAGCGCTCTGATAACCCATGGCACGTGCACGAGTACCGCGCGGGAGAATTCGAGGCTCTCTGCCGCGGAACGTTTAGCAAAGTCGAGATGTACGGCCTCTTCCACGCGCGCAAGCTGCACGCACACGCGCTCGCGCTGAGGTTTGGCTGGGACGCGATCCATCCGCGCCTGCGCCTGACCAAGCCGTTCTACGACTGGTTCACGCCGGCGATCGCCGCAAGCGACTTCGCCTTGCGCTCGGCCGGCGAAGCGGATCTCGAGAAGGCACTGGACTTCATAGCCGTTTGTAGGCCGTGAGGAGCCTCAAGGGCGAGCTGGCGATCGTCCTGCACACCCACATGCCCTACGTGGAGGGCTTTGGCACCTGGCCCTTCGGCGAGGAGTGGCTGTGGGAGGCGATCGCCGGCAGCTATCTGCCGCTGCTGGATCTGCTGGATGGGGGCGCGTCGCTGACACTGTCACTGACCCCCGTGTTGTGCGACCAGCTCGAAGCCGCGGGTGTCGGCGAGCGCTTCGAAACGTTCGTGGAGGAGGTCCGCCGCCACACGCACGCGCAGGACATCCAGGGCCTGCGCGATGGGGGTCACGAGACGCTTGCGAGGGAGCTCGAGCGCTCCTGGGCGGAGTACGAGCACATCCTCGGGCGCTTCAGGGAGCGTGCGGGAGACCTGCTTGGCGCGCTTAGCCCTCACACCCAGTGGACCTCCTCGGCCACGCACGCGGTGCTGCCGTTGCTGGCAACCGACGCGGGCGTGCGTGCCCAGGTGCAGAGCGGCGTTGACTCCCATCGCCTGCGTTTCGGCAACGGCTGGCAGGGAGGCTTCTGGTTGCCCGAGTGTGGACACGCCCCGCACCTGGAGCCGCTGCTAGAGCAAGCCGGTGTGCATGCCACCTGCGTGGAGCTGACCAACCGCTACGGTCTCGGCGCGCGCGAGCACCTGCGCCCCTACGTGGGCGAGTCCGGAGTGGTGCTTGTCCCAATCGACCGTGCCACGATCGCGAAGGTGTGGAGCGATCAGGGCTACCCGGCACACGGCAGCTACCGCGACTACCACCACCACACCGTTCACCACCACAACCCGTGGGGCAACGACGGCAATGCTTACGACCACGAGCTCGCGCTGAGCCTCGCTCGCGAGCACGCCAAGGACTTCGTGGCCCACACGATCCAGCGGCTGAGGATCGCCAACGACACGGCCGCGGATGAGGCCCCACTACCCGGCGGTGGGCTGGTCGTGTGCGCACTGGACACCGAGCTGCTCGGACATTGGTGGTATGAGGGCGTGGCATGGTTGGGGGCCGTCGTGGAAGAGTGCTCGAAGAAGGGATTGGCGCTCGTGCGCATCGATGAAGCCGCGGCGATGCGCGACCCGGCGCCGCTGGATGACGCAGAGTGGCAAGCGAGCACGTGGGGCAAGGACGGGGATGTCTCGACCTGGTCTGGCCCGGATGTGGCAGACATCGCCTTTGCGACCCGGGCCGCCGAGCTGAGAACGCTTGCCGCCGGCCAGCACGCCGGTGCCGGGGCCGTGCGGGAGCTGCTCGCTCTACAAGCCAGCGATTGGGCCTTCATGGTCTCCCGCGACCTTGCTGGGCCTTACGCCCGCGAGCGCTTTGAAGGGCACAGGAACGCACTCGAGCGTGCACTGGAGCAAGGGCCAGATACCTCCACAGAGCCCTTGCGCAACCTTGCCGCGCGGGCCCAAGCAAGCCTGCTCGGCACCTGAGCAGTGCAGCGCCTGGCGGCGTCCAGGCGCCGGCTCGCTGGCAAGCCGGCGGATCCGCCCGTGGCGGGCGCCGAGACCGACGGCTTGACGGTTCTGCGCTATGACGCAGGCTTCGATCTGATTGCGAGCGTGACCCGGCGGTCCTGCGAACAGGTGCTGGCGCCTGGCCCCACTGAAGCCAAGATGTAACGCTTCGCCCATGTCCGGCCACATTGTGGTTGTGGAGAAGCGATTGCGGTTCGAGCTGCTTTACGCCAAGCACGCGCCCACTGTCAAGGCGTATGTGTTGCGTCGGTCTGACCCGTCCACCGCCGAGGACATCGTCGCGGAGGTGTTTGTTGTCTGCTGGCGGCGCTTCGAGGAAATTCCCCCCTATCCACTGCCTTGGCTACTTGGCGTAGCCAGGCGCGTCCTGAGCACACAACGGCGCGGGGAGCACCGGCGTGTGGCGTTGCGTGATCGGCTTGCCGAGACACACGCCCGAGTACTCGCGGACGCCACAACCGATCCGCATCTCCCGGCCACCGAGATCGGGGATCACGCACTGGAAAGTTTGCCCGACGCAGCGCTCGCCGGGGCGCTTGCTCAGCTCAGCGAGGACGATCGTGAGCTGTTGCTGCTGATCGCGTGGGACGGGCTCTCACCGGCCGAGGCGGCGACTGTCCTCGCTGTCAAGCCGGTCACCGTACGCGTGCGTCTGTTGCGCGCACGGCGGCGTCTCACGCTGGCGCTCGCAAGCGAACGATCCGATCCAACCACCTGTCCACCCCTATCGATGGAGGCTCCCTCATGACCGTTGACTCGATGGCACGCCTCGCCGCCGCCAATCCTGTGCTCGACCCGCCGGCAGTCGAGTCGCCCGAGCGGTTGCGCCGCCTGATCGAGGACGATGCTCTCGCGCCGCAGCGGGGTGAGCAGCGCCACGGAAGCTCACCCACCCACAGGGTCTCGCGTGCTCCTCGCCGCGTGCTCGTCGCCGCTGTCCTGTGCGTGGCAGCGAGTGTCGCCGGTGTGGTGCTCACCACCGGGCCCTCCGGCCCTGGTGTGAACGTGGCCGCGGCCGCCTATGCGGCGATCTCGCCCAAGCTCGGGATCCTCGAAGCAACCTTCATCACTCGCATCGAGCGCGGCATCCAGGCCGGAAGCATCCTGCGCCAGCACGAATGGGACGACATCAGCAGGGGGCTGCGACGGGAGCGAGTGACATTCACCGAAGCGCACGACGGAAAGCGCGAAACGCATGTGAGCGAATCGGCGTCCGCGCCGGGGCGACGCGAAACGTGGTACCGCGGCCGACTCGAAGTGAGCAGGGCCCCTCGTGTGAGCGCTCCGCGTGACCCGAAGCTGCGGATGGTGTTCGGTGAACTGACCCTCGACGGAGTGCAAGGGATCTCGCTCTATCGCACGCTCTACCGCGAAGGCCTGATCAGGCTCGTGGGTCGCGAGCGCCGCAACGGCCTATCGCTGTGGAAGCTCGAAAGCCGTCCCATCAGCTACAACGCCAACGGCAAGAGCGTTGCCATCCACACGAGACTCGTGGTGCTGGTTGACCCGAAGACGTTCCTGCCCATCGTCGAGCGTCAGATCAACGATGGGCTCCCCGGTCATCCCACGGTGCTCGAAAGCGATCTACTCAGCTACCGACAGCTTCGCACAGGCCAATCAACCGTCAACCTCTTCAGCGTCGCGGCGCAGCATCCACCGCGCGTGCCGCGTGCAGAAAGAAGCTCGACGCCGCCGCGGTTGCAACCGCCGCACAAGCGTGGCTAGCGCTACTCCCAGCGCAGCTGCTGTGGCGTACCGCGCATGCGCAGCACACGCGCGGGTACGCCGCCCACAACCGCGTTTTCAGGCACATCCTTGGTCACCACCGCGCTCGTGCCCACGATGCTGTTGTGCCCAATGCTCACTCCTCGCAGGATGCACGCCCCATATCCCATCCAAACGTTGCTGCCGACGCGCACATCGCGCTTGTATATGCCCTGTAGGCGGATCGGACGCTCCACCTCCACCACGCCGTGGTCGAAGTCGATCAGCATCACTCTGTCGGCAATGATGCATTCGCGGCCGATCGACACGTGCTGATAGGCGGAGATCGTGCACTCCTGACCGATCACGGTCTTCGCCCCGATGCTCACTTCGCCCTCGTGCACCCTGATCTTCGAGTCGTGGCCGACCCACGACCAGCGCCCGATGCGCAAGGTCGCCTCCCTGCCGATCTCGAACTTCACGCCCGGGCAGATGAAACACATGCCTTCGGTCTGAAAGCGCTTGCGGTAGCGAAGCTTCAACCACAGCCAGCGCGCTCCCAGCAACACGAAATGACGGTTGATCATGTTCTTCTCGCGCATCCACCGCCATGTGCGCAGGGTTTCCCGGGGCAGTCTCACGAGCGCGCATCCTACGGACCCGCGAACCCGAGATACTTCCGGCGTGCCACCCAGCCTCGCCCAGCGCCTACTCGACGGCGACCGCCGCGCGCTTGCCCGCGCCATCACACTTGTCGAGGACGACCGCCCCGAGGGCTGGGAGCTCGTGCGCGAGATCTACCCGCACACCGGTCGCGCTTTCGTGTGCGGCTTTACCGGCCCACCCGGAGTCGGCAAGTCGACGCTGATCGGCGCGTTGACCAAGGCTCGCCGTCAGGCCGGGCGAAGCATCGGGGTGCTCTCGATAGACCCCTCCTCGCCGTTCACGCAGGGCGCCCTGCTGGGAGACCGGATTCGCCTCACCGAGCATTTCCTCGACCCCGGCGTGTTCATCCGCTCGATGGCCAACCGGGGGGCGCTTGGAGGTCTCTCGGAGGCGGCGCTACAGGCCGCTCTGTTGCTCGACGCGGCGGGACGGGAGGAGATATTCATCGAGACCGTCGGTGTTGGACAGGCCGAGATCGACATCATCGATCACGCGGACACGATAGTGCTGGTGCTGATGCCCGGATCCGGTGACTCGATCCAGGCACTGAAGGCGGGAGTGATGGAGATCCCGGACGTGATCGTGATCAACAAGGCCGAGCACCCGCTGACCGACACGATGCTGCGTGAGATCCGCGGAGTGCTCTCGCTGGCCAACCTCGATCGCACCCCGGAGGAGGTACGCGGCAGCTGGCGCGTACCGATCCTAAAGACAGAGGCGCTCACGGGCGAGGGAATCCCCCAGCTGGTGGAGCAACTGGAGGCCCACCACGAGTACATCAAGAGCAGAGGTCTGTTGCAGGAGCGCCGCCGGCGCAATCTGCGTGCCGAGGTGCTGGCGATCGCCGCCGCCCGTATTCGCCGGCGCCTGGAGGAGGAACTGGGCCAAGACAGCGAGTTCACCCGCCTGCTCGAGGAGGTCGCCGAGCGCCGCCTTGATCCCGCCAGCGCCGCCACCATGCTGCTCGAACGGACCGTTTCCTGACCGCGCCGAAAGGGCCCGGAGCACTCGGCCGGAGCACCGCCGTGCCCGGGTCCTGCTGTCAGGGTTGCGAGCGCAGCGAACGCGCCGTGGCAGAGCGCGGAACCTCACGCTGGTCGGGGAGCGTTCCGATCACGCGGTCGCCCACGGTGGAGGTGACCCCGAACCAGTAGCGCTCGTTCTTGAAGTGGTGCAAACGATGGTTGCGCCAGATCGCTTTGAAGTAGCGCCGCTTTGGGCGATAGGGAGTGTGGATCAGGAAATGGCTCCACTCGTACAAAGCCAGGATCGCAAAGCTCGTTAGCACGGCGGTCGTCGCGTAAGCAAGTCGGGTGCCGCCGAGCACCAGCGCGATCGGGAAGGACATCCCCCAGTTGACAAGTGCGATCAACGGCAGGAATACGAGCACCCCATAGACCGGCAGCAGCACGCCGTCGAGCACCCCGGGCGCTTCGTGGTGGGCGCGGTGCTCGCGCGCGGTCAGCATCTCCACGCGGCGCCCAAGCAAATTGAACGGCGGCGAGTGCAGCATGTACACGTGGATCGCCCACTCCACGAAGGGCGTAACCGCGATCAAGCCGATCGCCATCACGAGGTCGCGCCAGCTCCACGAACCCTGCGCAAGGCGTGCCGCAAGCGCAAGCAGCACGGCGGCGAAGAGGTAGGGGGGAGAGGGCTGGCGCCAGAAGGCTCGCGCGCAATCCCCGAGCGACACAGGGCCCCCGCCGGCCTTGGTCGCCACGGCCTCTGGCGGGGCGGTATAGGGATCCTGATCCTCTGGCACACAAACAGAGTACAGCCGCCCTTTGTGGGACGGGAGTCCAGATCCGCCCTCGAGCGCCGGCTGCCCGGAGTCCCATCGCCGAGACTAGGATGCCCTCGGTGTCACGCGCACGCTTGATCCGCGATTGCCTGTTCACGCGCGGACGCTCCTACAGCTATGGCTCACACCGCTCACAGCGGGCCGATCTGCATCTGCCGGGCCGAGCGGGCCCGCACCCGGTGATGGTCCTGATCCACGGCGGCTCCTGGCACAAGCGTTACGGGAAGATCGTGATGCGCTCGCTCGCCTCGGATTTGCTCGGGCGCGGCTTCGCGGTGTGGAACATCGAGTACCGGCGCCTGGGCGAGGGTGGAGGCTGGCCGGAGACATTTCAGGACGTCGCCAGCGCGATCGACCTGCTAGTCGAGATCGACGCGCCGCTGGATCTCCAGAGCGTCAGCGTAGTCGGGCACTCCGCCGGTGGGCAGCTGGCGCTGTGGGCGGCCGCCCGCGAGCGTCTGGTAGCCAACGCTCCCGGCGGCGCTCCAGCGATCGCGCTGCGGCGCGTAATCAGCCAGGCCGGGGTGTGCGACCTCGCGGGCGCCTACCGCCAATGGCACGGCGGCGCGGTCGATGCGCTGATGGGAGGCTCGCCACGGCAGTTTCCCGAGCGCTATGCCATTGCCGACCCACTCATGCACGTGGCGCTTGCGATGCCGGTCCTGCTGGTCCACGGCGTGATGGACGCCACCGTCTCGATCCAGCTGAGCCGACACTACGCTCGAGCCGCCGCCGACGCCGGCGGCTCGGTCGAGCTGATCGAGATCGAGGGGGCGCCCGGCGCGCATCGCGCGCACATCGACCCCCGCGGCGAGGCGTGGGCGGCCGTCACGGGATGGCTGCGCGAGCCCGTTGTCCTCTGAATAGACCGCGGCGCGGGAGTCGGCCAGGGCTTTTCGCCGATTTCATTTATTGGATCCTCAAGGACACGGCCGGCCCGAGCGATGAGCCAACATGAGCCTGGTGCGCATCCACTGCTACGGCTGCGAGCAGGGCGTCCTGGTCGAGCAGGACGCCATGACCCACGGTCTTTCCCTCGCCGGCTGGGCGCTTGATGCGGGTGAGACCTTCTGCCCCGCGTGTGCCGCCAAGCGAGGGCTCGCGGCCGCTGCTGCGCTGGGCCCGGCCGCTGAGCCCACCGGCGAAACAGGCCAGACAGGCGGGGAGCTCGAGCCATTTCCCACGATCGTGATCGCCAACGAGTCGCGGCTGGGCCGCTCCTGGCGCCTGTTGCGTGCAAGCTTCAGCGTGCTGCGTGCGGATCCGCAGCTGCTGATCTTCCCGGCCGTCGCGATGCTCCTCAGCCTGATCGTGGGCGCTGGCGGCCTGGCCGTCCTTCTCTCCGGTGGCCATATCGACACCGCTCCCGGCGCATCGCACAGCGCACGAGCCACGGTCTTCATCGCGAGCCTGATCGCCGCATACCCGCTCACCTTCATCTCCCTCTACTGCGGGGTGGCGCTCGCGGCAGTGCTCGCCGGTCGCCTCGAAGGCCGGCAGGTGAGCACCCGCGATGGCTGGATCGCCGCCCGCCAGCGGCTCGGCATCATCGCCGCCTGGTCGCTTCTGGTCTGCACCGTCGGCGCACTGCTGCGGCTGCTCGAGCAGCGCCTGCCGCTGGGCGGCAAGATCGTCGCAGCGCTGGTGGGTCTGTCGTGGTCGCTGGCGACGCTGTTCGCGGTGCCGGTGCTCGCCTATGAGAACCTCGGGCCGCTGGAGACGCTACGCCGCTCCTCGCAGATCTTCCGCCGGCGCTGGGGTGCTCAGATCGGTGGGAGCATGGGCATCGGCGTGCTCGCCGCGCTCGTCTGCGTGCCGCTGATCGTGGTGATCCTGATCGGTCTGGCCAGCCCCGGGGCGGGGGGCGTCCTGCTGGTCGCCCTCGGCGTCGTCGGTCTGTTCGCGGCGATCGCCGCGAATGTCGCGCTCGAGCAGATCTACAGGGTGTTCGTGTATCGCAGCGCCGTGGGACTCGACACCGCCGCCGGGCCGTTCGCGCAGCACGACCTGCAACGCCCGTTCACGCGCCGGCGCCGCGGCCGCTGAGCGCGCGCCACCCGGCCGTTCAGGTGTAGGAGCGCGCCAGCTCGACCAGCAGGCGCACCCCGTAGCCGGAGGCGCTCTTGGGCGCGTAGGCGCGTCCCAGGTCCCAGGCCGAGCCGGCGATGTCCAAGTGCGCCCAGGGCACCTCGCCCACGAAGTTCGACAGGAATGTGGCGCCGACGATGGTACCCGCCTTGCGTCCTTCCGGGGCGTTGTCCAGATCGCCGTAGCGGCCCTTGATCAGCTCGTCGTACTCCTCGTGCAGCGGTAGGCGCCAGAGGATCTCGCCGGTGCGCTCGCCGGCCGTGGTGAGCCGCGCGGCCAGTTCGTCGTCGTTGCCGAGCAAGCCGGCGTGCGTGGAACCCAGGGCGATGATCACCGCACCGGTGAGCGTCGCCAGGTCCACTACGCGTTCGGCTCCCAGCGAGATCGCGTGGTGCAGGCAGTCGGCTAGCACCAGGCGCCCCTCGGCGTCGGTGTTGTTGACCTCGATCGTTTTGCCGTTGGCGGCTGTGACGATGTCGCCCGGCTTGACCGAGCGGGCACTCGGGAGGTTCTCGGTGGCTCCCACGACCGCCACCAATCGCACGGGCAGCCCAAGCCGCGCTATCGCCGCGACCGCCTCGATGACCGCAGCGCCGCCGGACATGTCGAACTTCATCTCCGACATCTTCGGCCCGGGCTTCAGCGAGATTCCACCGCTGTCGAAGGTGACGGCCTTGCCCACGAAGCCCAGTAGCGGGCCCTTTGGATTGGAATCCCCGCCCTCGTAGCGCAGCGTGATCAACGCCGGCTCCTGCTCGGAGCCCTGGGCGACCGCGGCGAACGCGCCCATGCCGCGGGCGAGGATTCCCTCGCGTCCCTCCACCTGCACCGACAGCGTCGCGAGCTCGCCCGCGAGCGCCTCTGCGTACTCGGCCAGAGCGGTGGGGGTGAGGTCGTTGGCCGGCCGGTTCTGCAGATCGCGCGCGGCGTTGACCGCCTCGGTGACCAGTGCCGCCTCGCTGACCGTCCGCTCCAGCCCCTCCGCCGAAGTGGCCGCAGATGCGCAGATGATCAGCGCGCCCAGATGCTTGGGAGCGTTGTCTGACTGCGAACTGGGCGCCGACTTGTGCAGCTCGAAGCGATAGTCGCTGAGCAGTGTGCCCTCGACCAGCGCCGCCGGTACTCCCTCATCGACCCCCTCGGGAAGCTCCCAGCACAGCGTGCGGGTGGCGATCTCGAGCGCTCGCTGCTGCGTCACGGCGGCAATCACGCGCGCTCGCTCGTGGCTGAAGTCCTTGCGCGAGCCGAGGCCGACCAGGAGCCAGCGCTTGCCCTCGGCGTGGACGACCGCGAGTGCCTTGAACGAGCTACGGGCCTCGCCGCTATTCAGCAACTCGCCGGTTGGGGCTGGCGCGGTGGGACCGGGCTGCTCACCCTCGAACAGCCCCAGGGCGATCGTGTCAGCATCGGTTTGGATTGCCGGAGCGGTGGTGGCTGAGACGCGCACGGTAAGGGGCCACGATATCCACCTCGCTAGCATTGCCGTTCTCTGGCCGTTGCCCCCAAACCCAGGAGAGCTCCGCACCCATGCCCAAGACCGTGATTCTCGGCGCCGCCCGTACCCCCATCGGCAAGATGGGCGGAGGCCTGTCAACGCTGGATGCCACCGAGCTCGGCGCCGTGGCGATCAGGGCCGCGCTGGAGCGCTCCGGCGTGGAGCCCGAGCAGGTGCAGCACGTTGTGATGGGACAGGTGCTGCAGGCCGGCCAGGGGCAGATTCCTTCGCGTCAGGCCCAGATCAAGGCCGGGATTCCCAAGGAGGTGTCCTCGGAGACCGTCAACAAGGTCTGCGCCTCCGGGCTGCGGGCCTCGGTGATCCTGGACCAGGCGATTCGCGCGGGCGACGTTCAGGTCGGTGTCGGCGGCGGCATGGAGTCGATGTCAAACGCCCCCTACCTGCTCCCCGGCGCGCGCTTCGGATTTCGCATGGGCGACGCCAAGGCGCTCGACGCGATGGTCCATGACGGGCTCACCAACCCGTTCTCGGGCAAGCAGATGTTCGTCGAGGCCACCGAAATCGCAGACGAGTTGGAGCTCACGCGCGCTGAGCTGGATCGCTGGGCACTGCGCTCGCATGAGTTGGCGCTGAACGCCACTGACGAGGGTCGGCTGCCCGAGGAGATCGTTAGCGTCACCATCAAGGGCCGCAAGGGTGACACCGTGGTCGAGGTCGACGAGGCGCCCCGCCGCGACACTTCGCTGGAGCGTCTGGCTGCGCTGCCGGGTCTGGTCGGCAAGGATGGCTCGCACACCGCCGGCAACTCCCCGGGTGTCAACGACGCGGGCGGCGCCCTGGTGCTGGCCAGCGATGAGTGGGCCTCGGCCAATGGCCGTGAGGTGCTGGCCACGATCGTCGGCCACGCCCAGAGCGCCAACGACTTCGCCTACCTGGCGACCACGCCAGCCAGCGCCGCCCAGAAGGCGCTGGAGAAGGCTGGGCTGAAGGCCGAGGACATCGACCTCTGGGAGATCAACGAGGCGTTCGCCTCGGTGACGCTGAACTCGATCCGCATGCTCGGTATCGATGAGGAGAAGGTCAACGTCAACGGTGGCGCGATCGCGCTCGGTCATCCGATCGGCGCTTCGGGCGCGCGCATCCTGGGCAGCCTCGCGCTCGAGCTGCGCCGGCGTGGTGGAGGTCTCGGCATTGCCGCGATCTGCTCCGGCGGCGGGCAGGGCGACGCGGTGATCCTCAAGGTCTAGCCACGTATAAGAGGCGGTTGGGATTGAACAGCAACCCAGCGTCCGGTAGTCCACAAGGGCAAGCCGATCGCGCGAGCGCCGGCCCGCGTGGCGCTGGCGCCTTTTTCGATCTGGACCGAACAATGATGGTCGGGTCCTCCGGGATCTTCTTCGCCAAGGCGGCGTATGAAACCGGCATGATCAGTCGTGGAAGGCTGGCGCGAGACGCCTTTGAGAACTTGCGCTTTCGCCTGCGCGGCTCCACCGATGATCGCGCCGACGCCGTGCGCAAGCGAGTCGGGAAGATGATCGCGGGTGTGCGCGTACGCGATCTGGAACGCCTCTCTCCGCGTGTACTGGCCGGGGTGCTGCCACGGCTGTACCCACAGATGCTCAAGCGTGCCTACGACCACCAGGACGCCGGCCTGAGGGTCTACATCGTGACGGCCGCCTCGCAGGAGATGGCCGACCTGCTGGCGCACGTGCTGGCCTTCGATGGCGGCGTCGGATCGCGCTCGGAGATCAGCGCCGGGCGCTACACCGGCAGACCCGCCGGCCCGTTCAACTATCGCGAGGGCAAGGTACTCTCGCTGCGCGAACTGGCCGAGCGCGAGGGGATCGACCTGGGCGCCTCCTACGCATACTCCGACTCCGAGTCGGACCTGCCGATGCTGCGCGCTGTCGGTCACCCGATCGTCGTCAACCCCGACCGCGACCTGCGGCTGACGGCGATGCGTGAAGGCTGGGAGGTGATCTACCTCGACCGTCTCGGGCGCCGCCTGAAGGTGCTGATCGCCTTCGCGAGCGCCTGTGCGCTGGGCGTCACCGGCAGGGCCGTCTCCGGCCGCGTGGCAGCGCGAGCGGACCCTCGCGCTCTACAATCCCGCTCACTCGGCCACGCCCGCCCGGTCAGCCACCACACCGGGCCGCGTCTGGCCGCCAAACCCCATGTCCGCTTCCCCCGCTCAAACTCAAAGCAAGATTCGCGTGGTCGTCGCCAAGCCCGGCCTTGACGGTCATGACCGCGGCGCGAAGATCATCGCCCGCGCTCTGCGCGACGCGGGGATGGAGGTGATCTACACGGGCCTTCACCAAACACCGGAGCAGATCGTTGAGACCGTGATCCAGGAGGACGCCGACGCCGTCGGCCTGTCGATCCTCTCCGGTGCCCACATGACGCTCGTGCCGCGGGTGGTGGAGCTGCTGCGCGAGCAGCAGATCGACGACGTGATCGTGACCGTCGGCGGAACGATCCCCGCCGAAGACATCCCGGAGCTCAGAAAACTGGGCGTCGCAGAAGTGTTTACCCCAGGCGCCTCGACCCAGTCGATCGTTGATTTTATTCGCGAGGCAACAGCCGCCCGCAGCACTGATTGACTCGTCAGTCAACGAAACGGGTAGGATTCCCTCACAAAGATCCCACAAGGAGTTTTCAATGAAGATATGCGTCCTTGTCAAGGAGGTTCCGGACGCCGCCGTCGAGAAGAGGATTGACCCCTCGACGGGGCGCATGGACCGCGGCGGGGAGAAGAACCTCAACCCGTATGACACCCACGCCATCGAGGCTGCGATGCAGATACGCGAGGGGGGTGCCGTAGCGGTCGAGGAGATAGTCGCCGTGACGATGGGCCCCGAAAGCGCCGTCCGCGCGCTGCACAAGGCTGTTTCGCTCGGCGCCGATCGCTCGGTGCACCTCTGCGACCAGGCGCTCGCTGGCTCGGATGTCGCCGCCACCGGTTACGCGCTCGCGAAGACACTAGAGCGCGAGAGCCCCGATTTGGTGCTGCTCGGCCAGCAGTCCGACGACGGCGAGTGCTACACGATCGGCGCGGTCGTCGCCGAGCACCTGGGGATGCCCTCGCTGACGCAGGTGATCAAGATGGACGTCGACTCCGAGAGCCTGCGCTGCGAGCGTCAGGCCGAGTACGGATACGACACCGTGCAGATCAAGCTGCCCGCGGTGATCTCCGTCGGTGACGCGATCAACGAGCCGCGCTACCCGTCGCTGAAGGCGATCATGGGCGCCAAGAAGAAGCAGCTCGACACCCTCAGCACAACGGACGCCGAGATCGACGCCTCCAAGGTCGGCGGGGAACACTCCGCCGCGCGCTGGATCGCCGCCAAGGCCCCGCCCGCGAAGGCCAGCGGAGAGATCATCGAGGACGAGGACACCGCCGAGACGGTCGAAAAGATCGTCGCTTGGCTCGACGAGCGCAAGCTCATCTGAAAGGGACCTGATCTAAATGGCGAACATCCTCATCTACGCGCTGCACTACGACGGTGCGATCAACAAGAACTCACTGGGTGCCGTCTCAGAGGGCGCCCGTCTGGCCGCCGAGCTCGGCGGCGAGGCGCACGCGATCCTGCTCGGCGAGAACGTTCCGCAGGAGCTGGCGGCGTCGCTGGGCAACTATGGCGCCAAGAAGGTGCTCGTCGCCGAGGGCCCCGAGGGCCTCGCCCAGCCGCTGGTCGACGCGATGGCCAAGGCGATCTCCGACGGTGGCTACAAGTACGCCATCTTCGGCGGTGGCCTGCTCGGCTTCGAGATTGGCGCCGGTTTGGCTGCTCGCCTTGGTGCCGGAGTGGCGATGGAGATCACCGGGGTGCGCGCCGAGGGCGGCGAGCTGATCGCCGAGCGCCCGATTCTCGGCGACTCCGCGATCTCAGAGATCACCTACCGCTCGGAGGTCGGGATCATCATCGGGCGTCTGAACGCGTTTGAGATCTCCGAGACCGGCGCGGGCGCAGCGCCCGTGGAGCAGCTGGATTTCGAGCTATCCCCGCACGCCTCACAGGCGACGATGCTCACACGCGGCGAACAGCGCGGCGCGGACGTCGACATCGAGGGTGCCTCGATCCTCGTCGCTGGAGGCCGCGGCCTGGGCAAGGCCGAGGGTTTCGAGCTGTGCGAGCAGCTGGCGCAGGCGTTCGGCGGCAACAGCGCGGTGGCCGCGACTCGTGCGGTCGTCGACGCCGGCTGGTACCCCTACGCCGCGCAGATCGGCCAGACCGGCAAGACAGTCTCGCCGAAGCTGTATCTGGCTGCCGGAATCTCCGGGGCGATCCAGCACAAGGTCGGGATGCAGTCCTCGGAGAACATCGTGGCGATCAACAAGGACTCAAACGCCCCGATCTTCGAATTCTCAGACCTCGGCGTCGTCGGTGATTTGAACAAGATCCTGCCGAAGCTGACCGAGGCAGTGAAGGCGAAGAAGGAGAGCTGAGCGATGGCGGGAGCCGCTGCACTCGCACCGAATCGGGCAACCACTCACAAGGAGGTCTGAACGATGTCAGCCAACGGCTCCTCAAATGGAAAGGTCCCACCAGCGGCCTTTCCACCTCCGGTGAACTCCCAGGAGGAGTTCATCAAGCACGGTCTGGACCCCGAGGACGAGCTGATCGAGGTCGGCGTGGCGATCATCGGCGGGGGCACCGCCGGCCTGGCCTGCGCCAACCGGTTGCTGGCGCTGCTCGCCGAGGATCCCGAGACGATGGAGCGCCTCGGCGAAGTGCCGGTTGCGGTCGTGGAGAAGGCAAAGACCTGCGGCGGGCACAACCTCTCCGGTGCCGTCATGCGGCCAAAGGCGCTGGAAGAACTGTTTCCGGAGTTGACCCGCGAGCAGTGGCGCGCGGAGGGCTTCGCTTTCGGGGAGGTCACCAAGGAGGCGGTATACCTGACTCCGACCTCCAAAATGGCGCTGCGCATCCCGACACCGCCGCCGTTCAAGAACCACGGCAACGAGGTCGTCTCCGTCTCCGCTTTGGCGCGCTATCAGCAGCAGCAGGCCGAGGAGGCGGGCGCCTACATACTCACCGAGACCGCCGCCACCCAGCTCGTCGTGGATGATGGCCGCGTCGTCGGGGTACGCTCCGGTGACAAGGGCCGCGGCAAGGACGGCGAGCCGCTCGGCAATTTCGAGCCCGGCACCGACATCAAGGCACAGGCGACCGTGCTCGCCGAGGGCTGTTGGGGGCACTTGACGGGAGCCGCGATCCGCGAGTTCGACCTCGCCAAGGGCCGTGAGCCCCAAGTGTGGGAGCTCGGCGTCAAGGAGGTCTGGAAGGTTGCAAAGCCACTGGACCGCCTGATCCACACAATGGGACCCTGGCCGCTGAAGATCTCCTCCAAGTACGGACAGATCGGCGGCACCTGGATCTATCCGATGAAGAACCAGAAGACCGGCGAGGACATGGTTTCGATCGGCTTCGTCGTCGAGCTCGACTACGCCGACGCCACGACCTCCGCGCACGACCTGCTGCAGACATTCAAGACGCATTCGCTGGTACGCAAGATCCTCGAGGGCGGGGAGCGCGTCGCTTGGGGCGCGAAGGCCTTGCCGGGCGGCGGCTACTGGTCGATGCCCAAGCTCTCGATGCCCGGGGCGGTGCTCGTCGGGGACTCCGGGGGCATGGTCGACACGATGGCGCTCAAGGGTGTGCATCACTGCATCAAGTCGGGCATGCTCGCGGCCGAGACGATCTACACCGCGATCAAGCGCGGCAGCCGCGACCTGTCCGACTACGAGCAGGCGATCGAGGATTCCTCAGTGGGACGCGAGCTGTGGGAGGTGCGCAACGCCCGCCAGCCCTTGCAGAAGGGCCTGCTGCTCGGGGGGCCGCTCAGTGGCATCCAGCAGATCACGAAGGGCAAGCTGCCGGGCCGAGCCGAGTGGCACCGCAACGACTCGATCGGAATGTTCGTCGGTAAGACCAAGGACGTCTACGTCAAGCCCGACGGCAAGTACACCTTCGACAAGCTCTCATCGGTGTTCATCACCGGCAACGCCACGCGCGACGACGCGCCCAACCACATCCGCGTGCAGAAACACGTCCCGCGAGAGATCGCCGAAACGTGGCGGTGGATGTGCCCGGCCGGGGTGTATGAGATCCCCGAGGACGCGCCGCAGACGGGCAACGTCGACGTGATCGTCAACTACACCAACTGCGTGCAATGCGGCGCGATCACCGGCAAGGGCGGGCGCCTGACGACCCCCGAGGGCGGCGACGGCCCGCTGTATCAGATCACCTAAGCTCGCCTCGGTGGGTCTGCTCGCAGGCCAGGCCCACCACGGGATTGCACTCGCGCGGGTGACTCTACGCACGGCTGCGTTACCCAGCACCGCGTAAAGCGCCAGAACACAGTGGCGCTGGAAGGCCTCAGGACGCTGAACTACACAGCACCGGTGTGTCCGGCGGCCTTCGCGGGACACCTCTGAACCGTGCATCAAAACGGCCAGTTGGCGAAACCTAGCCCAATAAGCGGTGTTAGAGCCTTGTGAATCACGATGATCCTCTCAGGCATACTCACTGACCGGCGCGCTATCGCCGTGTCCGTCGCGGCGCTGTTGGTGGCGCTCTGCTCGCTTCTGTGGAGCGGGCCCGCCGTGCGCGCACAGGGTGGCTCAGGCGTCAGCGCCGCGCTGGCGCAATGCACTACCGCCGTCGATCAGAGCGGTCGTTCAGCCACCTTCTCCGGCCAGATGATGGCGATCGAGTCCGCCCAGCGCATGGCCATGCGGATCGACGTTCAAGAGCGCACCCCGGGCGAAATCGCGTTTCACACGATCAACGCTCCCGGACTCGGGGTGTGGCGCAGCTCCGAAGCTGGAGTGAAGATCTACAAGTACCTCAAGCAGATCACCAACCTGTCCGCGCCAGGTGAATTTCGCGGGCTTGTCGGCTTTCGCTGGCTGGCGGGGAAGGGACACTTGATCCGCCAGACCGCTCGCCACACACAACCGTGCCAGCAGCCCGACGAGCGTCCCAAGCTCGTCGTCGCCAGAGTGGCGGTCTTGCCGACCTCCGAAGCCGCGAGCGCCTCCTACCGAATCGTGGTGCGCAACGAAGGTCGCGGACCGGCCCCGGCGTTTGGAGTCGCGCTGAGCATCGCCGGCGCGTCCCAGCCGCCGCTGTCCGCCGGTGCGCTGCCCGCCGGTGGGAGCATCATGCTGCAGGCATCCGGCCCGCGCTGCCAACCAGGTGGCATGATCGAAGTCAATCTCGACCCCGAACACCAGCTCGAAGAGGCGCCGGGCGGAGGCCAGACGGATGAGCTTCAGTGCCCGTCCTCGGGGCCGAGCGGCTGAGCTCGAGACCGTCTGGCTGACGTGCGGGACCCGGCTCGCCCACCGGGCCGCTAAAATGCATCGAACATGAAGTCATCAATCCATCCTGAGTACATCGAGGCGCATGTGCGCTGCACATGCGGCAACGAGTTCACCACGCGTGCCACCAAGCCAGAGCTGCACGTCGAGATCTGCTCCAACTGTCACCCTTTCTACACCGGCCGTCAAAAGCTGGTGGACACCGGAGGACGCGTGGAGCGCTTCCAGCGTCGTGTCGCCAAGGGGCGTCTGCGCAGCGCCCAAACCGGCGCCACACAGTCACAGGCTCAGCAGTAGGCCGATGTCCTCCCGCTTGGCCGACGATCCCTCGTCGAGCGCGGCGGTGACACTGCGGCCCGACGGGCACGCTCAGATAGCCGACGGCGAGCGGGGCCAGACCCCGGTGCCTGCCCAACGGGACGCCCCGCTGGGCGGCCAAGCCGTGCTCGAGGGGGTGATGATGCGCGGTGTCTCCAACTGGGCGGTGGCGGTACGCAAGCCGAGCAGCGAGCAACTCGACGCGGGCGAGCTGCCCTCGGAGGAGCCGCGGCTGGGGGAGATCGAGGTGTCGAGTTTTCCGCTTGATTCGGTGCTGCGCCGCCGTCGGCTCCTGCGCCTGCCGATCGTGCGCGGGGTGGTGGCGCTCGGCGGGTCGATGGCGATCGGCTTCCGGGCGCTCGAGATATCGGCCAACGCCCAACTTCCGCCCTGGCCCGAGCCGGAGTCCGAGAGTGCCGATGCCCCGGCAGAGGAGCCCGTGCAGGGCGAGGGCTTCCAGGAGATCCCGCGCGCCGCCTGGGTGGGCGCGATGGCGATCGGGTTGATCTTCGCGGTCGTGCTGTTCTTCTTGATCCCCGTGGGCCTCACGAGCCTCGTCAAGAGCCAGCTGCACTCCTCGCTTTTGTTCTGGGTCATCGAGGGCTTCATACGGACCGCCATCTTTCTCTCCTACCTGCTGCTGCTCACCCGCGTGCGGGACCTGCGGCGCGTGTTCGAGTACCACGGCGCCGAGCACAAGACGATCTCCTGCTTCGAGGCTGGCCTGGAGCTGACGCCGGTCAACGCTCAGCGCTTCTCCCGGCTTCACCCGCGCTGCGGCACGAGTTTTCTGCTGGTGGTCATGATCGTCGCGATCTTCGTGTTCGCGCCGATCGGCCTTCCGGCCTGGTACTGGCTCGTGGCCACGCGCATCATCGGCATACCGTTGATAGCCGGCATCTCCTTCGAGCTGATCAAGTTCGCCGGGCGCAACCGCAGCCGCGGCTGGGTGCGCGCGGTGATGTGGCCGGGTCTGAAGCTACAGCTGCTGACGACCCGTGAGCCGGATTTCGACCAGTTGGCCGTGGCGATCGCGGCACTGGAGGCTGTACTCGCGCTCGAGACCCCGGGTGAGCTCCGCGCCGAGGATCTCCTCGGAGTCGAGGTCGTCGCCTAGCGCAGCTCGGCGACGGGTAGGCTGCGCAGCACCAGTTCGCGCCAGCCGTCCTTCAGGCGCTGAAGCGGCATTCCCCGCACCTCGCGCAGATAGACGAACAGCTCTGCGCCCAGAGCGGCCAGCAACGTGTCGGCGAGTAGCTCGGCGTCGCGCTCGGGCTCGGCCTCGTGCAGCAGCAGCGTGACGTGCAGGCGGTGCACGCCGTAGGCCGGGTGGGCGAAGCGTGCCGGGCCGGTCTCGGCCATCAGCAGCAGATCGCAATGCGCATCGAGCGTATCGAGCAGCGCCTCGCCGAAGGCGACCAACCGCTCGCGTGCGCAGGCGCCGGGCCCGAGCGGCGGCTCGCCGCGAATGATCGCCTCCTGGAAGTCTCGCTCGCGCTCTGAGAGCACCGCGGCCGCCAGCGAGGCGCGGGAGCCGAAGCGGCGGAAGAGGGTCCCCTTGCCGACACCGGCCGCCTCGGCCACGTCGTCCATCGACACGCAACCGGCTCCACGCTCATCGAACAACCGCCTGGCCGCGCACAGGATCCGCCCCCGGTTGCGGGCGGCATCGGCGCGCTCAGCGCTGTCGGACTCGATCACTGGTAGTTGCAAGGCGTCGTCCATCGTCCCTCCATCTTACTAAACGGACCTCGGTCCAGTTAGCTGCTACACTGATTTGGTGTAAGCGGACTGCGGTCCGAAAACTTAGATCAAGGGAGAAAATTCGATGAGCACCGCCACCACACAGCCAATCGCGACCGGCACCTGGAAGATCGATCAGATCCACTCGCACGTCGGCTTCTCGGTCAAGCACATGGTCGTGGCGACGTTCCGCGGCTACTTCGCCGATTACGACGGCCTGCTCACGA
>DATBPE010000147.1:0-23437 GCA_036561505.1 Solirubrobacteraceae bacterium | reverse complement strand
CCCACCGGTGTGCCGTCGAGGAAGAATTGGACGGTGCCGGTGCAGGCGCCGACGGATTTGACGGTTGCTGTGAGTGTGACTGTTTCTCCGACGGTGGCTGTGGTTGGCGAGGCGGTTGCTTGTGTGGTTGTGGGGAAGGGGACGGTTAGCGTGCTGGGGTCACTGGTGCTTGGTAGGCAGCCGGCTTCGGTGGCGCTGCTTGGTGTCCCGGAGTAGGTGGCGGTGATCGGGTGGTTACCGGCTGATGGTGCTGTGGTGGTGGTTTGCGCGGTTCCGTTTTGGACGGTGACGGGGTTGCCGATCGGTGTGCCGTCGATTTCGAATTGGACGTTGCCGGGGCAGCTCACGCCGGTTGGGGCTGTGACGGTCGCGGTGATCGTGACTGTTTCACCTTCCAGCGCGCTTGAGGGTGTAGGAGTGGCCTGTGTGGTCGTTGGATACGGCACGTAGTAGCTGAGCTGCACCTGTCCGTTGCCTTCTGCGCTGGAATTTGCCGAGCGAGTGAAGAGCACTTCGCTGGACGGTGGCGCGGCGTAGTCCGAACCGCCGCCGCCGCCACCACCGGTCAGTGCGCCGGAGGAGTTGCAGGCACCGAAAGCACCGCCGCCACCACCGTAGTAGCCGCCGCCGCCTCCCCCTCCTCCTCCGCCTTTGACTTCACCGGATTCGCCTGGAAGTCCATGCCCTTCGGATCCACCGGGATGTTCGGAGGATCCCCCGGTGCCGCCCTGCCCTGGCGGTGGCGCCACAACGGCAGCTCGCACGCGCCTGGTGGAGGCAAAAATTTGTTCTTCTTCGTTTTCGGTAGCGCTGGCGCCGTCTTCGCCGTTACCCACAGGGCCGGTTTCGCCACCGTTGCCGCCATTGCCGAGGACTTCCGAGGAGCTCTTGCCGCAGCGCCCGACGAACGTTCCGCCGCCTCCCCCTCCTCCCCCACCGACGAGTAGGGGGGTTTCACCGGAGAGGATCTCGCTCGAGCCCCCGCCTCCGCCGCCGTCGCTGTTGGCGCTGGCGGCCGTGCCCCCCGGGGCGCCGCTGTTGTAGCCGCCGGCGGCCGGTTCGGTCTCATCTCCGCTGGGGCCGTTGCTTCCCGCGCCTCCGACTTCAATGGTCAAGGTCTGCCCTTCTGTAACCGGGAACGTGGCGCTCGCGCTTCCGCCGTGCCCGCCGTTGGTCGGTTCGCCATATGTCGGGCCGCTAGGGGCGTGTGCGACAGTGGGCTGAGCGCGACGACCTACGCCGCCGGCTCCGCCGTTGGCGCCCACAACGCCTCCGGTGAGTGAGCCCACGGCGCCCGGCACCGTATAGGTCTGCGGGGAACCCGTGTAGCTAAAAGTTTCAGTCGCCAGAGTACCGGGTGCCGCCGTGCCCGAGGCGCTTGCGCAATTGGCCAACAGCGCTAGGCCAACCAACAGGCACACGCCAACACGCTTTGGTGAACGGAGATCGGAGCTCATTTGTGTCCTCCCCACTGCTGATTTGATAGTTGGATCTCGAGGTCGTGGCGGCGTGCAAGCACGAACGATTCCCAGCCACCCTCCCTCGGTCCAGACGATGGTCGCTCGCTGCTTGTCCGAGGTCCGCCCTTGGCGATGTTTTCGGTAATCCGCGGTGGGCGAACTCCACAAGTGAGGGCAGAGGCGACGAGAGTGCTGCTTCTCGCCGCGGCGAACACGCGAATTCTCCACACCGCCACACGGGCGTCCACCAGCGGTACACGCCTGGATGCGAGTAAAACGCACTTCGCGTGCTCCTGTGAGCCCGCCTCGACTATGTGGTTACCGGACATGGGAGTAATTCCCTACGTACCGGTTACGGGAGCGACCAGTCGAACTATCACAGAGAGTGGCTGAACCTGATGACGATCCAGCTATCTCTGAAGCGATCGCAGCTTAGCACCGAGGGATCAAAGAAATCAACCCCATCAGCCGCCCGACGGGCCCCTGGAAAAGGATCAGCGCTGCTCAGGGCACTTCTATGGCCGAGTCTTCGCGCTCGGGGCTTGCGCCGTTGCCCGCAACTCTGAGCATCTCCTCGACGCTGACCAACTTCACGCGCGGTCGCCCGTGGGGCTCGCCCAGGGCGCGCTCGTGAGCGTCGATCGCTTCCCAGCCGGAGTAGGTGACTAGGTCGGGTTGGCGCTCGCGAAGGAGGACCTCGATGGCCGCGGAATCGGGCGTGTCTGGTAGGTGAGCGAGCGCGGCGTCATCGGAAGCATCCGACTCGGCCACTGGGAGATCGGCGAAGATCGCGTTGACCGTCTCCTGGGCGTCCTTCTTGTTTGTGCCGATCACGCCTGAGGGCCCGCGCTTGATCCAGCCGACCACGTACTCCCCCGGCAAGGGCGAGCCGGATGTCGGGTGAAGGACGCGGCCGCAGTCGTTGGGGATGATGCCGGTGCGCTCGTCGAAGGGGACGTCGGGAAGCGGTATGCCGCGGTAGCCGATCGCACGGAAGACAAGGCCAGCGGGAATCGTCTCGCGCTCGCCTGTCGCCTCGGCGCGCAGGCCGCCGTCGGAGGTTGCGACGAGGCGGTTGCGGACAAGCTCCACCGCGCCTAGGTGACCGCCCTCGTGGGGAATCAGAGAAGTAGGCGAGAGCAGGAAGCGCAGGACTACGCGCTTGGGCCGGCCGGAGGGCTGGCGGGAGGCGTAAGAGCGCAAGATGTCGACGTTGCGTCGGGAGGTCGCGTCCTCGGCCGCATCCGGGTCGGGGACCGCCAGGGCCGAGTCGAGCTCGTCGGGATCGACGATGATGTCCGCGTCTGAGAGTTCGCCTAGCTCACGGAGCTCTGGGTTCGTGAAGGCTGCCTGGGCGGGGCCACGACGACCCACGACGACCACCTCGGTGACGCGGGAACGGGCAAGGATGTCCAGGGCATGGTTGGCCGTGTCGGTGGGAGCCAGCTCGGATGGGGCGAGGACGAGCATACGGGCGACATCGAGAGCGACGTTGCCGTTGCCGATGACAAGCGCCCGGGAGGCCGAGAGAAGGTCGATCTCGAGCTCGGTGTGGTCGGGGTGACCGTTGTACCAGCCGACGAACTCGGTCGCCGCATGTGATCCGGGGAGGTGTTCACCGGGGATACCCAAAGGGCGGTCAGATGGTGAGCCAGTCGCGTAGACGACCGCGTGGTAGTGGGAAAGCAGCTCAGCGCGCGAGACGTGCTCGCCGAAGGTGATGTTGCCGAAGAAGCGAAAGCGGGGGTGGCCCGCGGTGCGCTCGTAGATGCGGGTGACGGACTTGATCTTGGGGTGGTCTGGAGCGACGCCGGAGCGGACGAGACCCCAGGGCGTGGGCAGCCGCTCGAACATGTCGACGTCGAAGCGCTCGGAGGTGTCGGCGAGCAGGTGGCCGGCGGCGTAGAAGCCGGCCGGACCCGAGCCGACCACGGCGATGCGGATGGGTGTGTCTTGTGAGCTCAAGGGATGGGCGCGGCCCGACTCGAACGGGCGACCCCCTCGGTGTAAACGAGGTGCTCTGGCCAACTGAGCTACGCGCCCCTGGTAGGGACTCTAAGGCTAGCGGGCCGAGGACGATTTTCCTGTTGCGGGACGAGAAACGGCAGGTGCGTATGGTGGGTGTCGTGGGACTAGAGGGCGAGGGCGCGGTTGCGGTGGACGAGCTACCGGGAACTGGTGCCGGGCCGCTGACCACGCTTCCGTGGGAAGCTTTGGGTATGGATCTCCCCAACAGGGACGCTCAAGGTCACGGGTTGCTGGAGTCGCGCGGGAGACGCCGGGCGCTTCTTGCACTGCTGGCGATCGTGGTTTTCTTGATAGCGGCCCAGGTGATACTGCCGCTGATCGCCGTACAGCGCGCCCGTGATCGCATCGATCGCTACGGAACGATCAACAGCCTGAGCGTCAGCGCGGTGCCAGCATTGAAGTTGCTGTGGGGAAAGATGGACAGCCTTCACGTGAAGGCTTCACGCATGCATGTTCCGGCCACGCAGATCGGCCAGCTCCTGTGGAGCGCTCGCGGGAGCACCGATATGGAGCTCTCCTCCAAACAGATGCGGCTGCTCGACGAAAACTTCACGGGTGGTGGGCTGCACCTAGAAGACGTCGAATTTCACAAGCAGGGGGCACAGCTGAGCGGTCAGGCGACGGTGAGCCCCGCCGATCTGCGTGCCGCGCTGCCAGCGGGATTCGAGATCCAACCACTTTCGAGCAGTAACGGGCAAGTCGAAGTCCAGGCCAGCGGCGCGGTACTCGGGTTGCAAGCATCCGGCAGCGGTTTGATCAGCGCCCAGGAAGGACGACTGGTGGTGCAACCCAGCGGTATTCCCTTTGGGGCGCTGGTCAAAGTGACCCTGTTTCAGGACCCGCACCTGTTCATAAATGGAATCGCCGCCAGCAGCCACAACGGCGGCTACAAGTTCACGATCACGGCCAGTCTCAGATAGGGCTACACCGAGCGCTCGGTGTGGACGTCGCCGGCGCGTGAGCGCTCAGCGCGTGTGCACGATCATTGGCAACCCGGCCTTTGGACTGATGGTGGGCATCTGGCGGATGCTCATACGGAAGCCTTCCGCCACACGCAGTTCAAAGCGACTCAATATGAGCGTCGCGATCGTACGGACCTCGAGCTGCCCAAAACGCATGCCGATGCAGGTGCGCGAGCCCCCGCCGAACGGGATGTAGGCGCCCTTTGGTAGCGCCGCCTTGGCCTTGGCTGCAAAGCGTTCGGGGCGAAACGCGTCAGGTTCGGGAAATACATCGGGCAGGTGATGCGAAGCCCAGGAGCAGTAGTTGACATACGCATTTGCCGGGATCGTGTGACCTTCGAACTCGAACGGCTCGATCGAGCGGCGGGGCCCGATCCACGCCGGCGGATACTTGCGTAGCGTCTCATCGAGTGTCATCTCCAGCTCGGAAAGCTCGCCGCTCATCAACTTGGCGACATCGAGGCGGGAAGTGTCCAGATTGGTGTCTTGCTCGGCCAACAGGCGGGCACTGATCTGAGGTTGAGCAGAGAGCTCGTAGAACATGAAGGCGATCGTCGAGGTGGTGGTGTCGTGTCCGGCGAACAGCAGCGTCATCATCTCGTCGCGGATCTGTTCCTCAGAGAGTTTCTCGCCGTCCTCGTCTTGAGCGTCGAGCAGGAGACTGAGGACATCAAGACCGCGTTCGCCGGTGGCTCGGCGGCTGGCTATCTCGTGATAGAGAAGTTTGTTGAGCTTGCGCGAAGCCTGTTGGAGACGGGCCCACGGAGTACCCGGTCCGCGGATGAAGCGGAACTGCAAGCCAGCCGAGTAGAAGGCCAGGGCCTGTTCGAACATCGCCGCGGCGTCGATCGAGCGTGACCTCTCGCCATCTGGATCCAGTCCAAACAAAGCGCGAATCGCCACGCGAATCGCCAGGCGACGGGTCCAGCTGTATAGGTCGATGGTCTGTCCGGCCCGCCAGTGCTCCATAGCCCGCTCGGTCTCCTCGACCATCACATCGATCGATGCGGCAATCCGCTCACGGTGAAACGCGGGGAGCATGATCTGGCGCGCACGACGGTGGTAGGGATCGTCAGTGGTCAAAAGACCGTCCCCGAGCAGCGCCGTGAGATCGCGGAAATGGGACTCGCGCCAGAGGAAGTTCGACGCGTGCGACACCGTGATGTAGTGGTTGGCGGCGGGACCGAGCATGAACACCACGTTGCCGTGGAAGACCCTCATGGTGAAGATCGGCCCGTAGCGCTCATAGCCTTCCAGCAGCAGCGGGAGTGGATCATCGTTAAAGCGCTTGGTTCTCCTGAGCGAGAAGCCAGTGTCGCCCGGGGGAAACGGAACGGTTGCCTGTCGCTCATATGCGAGATCCTGCACAACAATCCGGAATGGACTTTCGTGCTGTAGCGGTGGGGGTCCGGCGATAGCCACGCGGTAAGGGTAGAGAAGATCCCGGAGGTTGGCTGGCCAGCCAACCCAGGCACTCGGGGAAACACATAGACGGTGGCCGGCCTCGACCCGCGCTTCAGATTCCAGATTGAGTTGGATAAGCGCACTCCGGCTAGCGCACGGCCTTGCCATACTTCAGAAATTCGCGTTATGAAGCGACAGTCGATGCGCTGCGCCTAACGCGGGGGCGTAGCTCAGTTGGTTAGAGCGCCGGCCTGTCACGCCGGAGGTCGCGGGTTCGAGTCCCGTCGCTCCCGTACTTACGCCCCATTTCCCCCGGGGGTCCTGCTTGGCTCTCGACGAAAGCGATGAGCTTGGGCGAGACGGCGACCGCACGGCGTCCCGCCCAGTCACACGCCCCCGAAGATCAGGCTCAGGAACTTTGTCTGCTCGGTGTGCGCTTGTTGATCCTGCTCGCATCAGGTGCAACACTCCGGCCATGACTGCGAGCGCCACCGGTGGGTGCGTCGATGCGATCCTCGCTAGAGATTTCTCTCGCGCCCGCGGTCTTCTACACCCCAACATCGATTTCCGCGCGATGACGCCGAATCGAGTCTGGGAGGCAAGCGATCCTGACGGTGTAGAAGAGGTCCTGCGCGCCTGGTTTGAGCATCCCGAAAGAGAGGTCGAGCGTGTCGATCCGATCGAGGTGGCATCCGTCGAGGACACCATGCGCGTTGGCTGGCGGGTTTATGGCACGGGCGCCGACGGCCCGTTTGTCTACGAGCAGCAGGCGTACGTGCGCGAGGACGCCGGGCGAATCCTCTGGTTGCGCGTGATGTGCAGCGGTCCGCGTCCTGCCGGGAACATCTCTCCCGCATAGAGTTAGGTTGCCACGCTCCCACGATTGAACGGGCCTCCCGAGAACTCCCGCTTCATGATCGCCGGCTCGCGGCCGATGGCTCCTGCGGGCGGGAGCGAGCGCCAGAGCTCAAATGTTGCCGTCCCGTCGAGAAGGTTCCGCGGCGTGGGTGTGACTTATTCGTTGCGGATCGGGTTGACGAGCGTGCCGAGCCCGTCGATCTCTACTTCGACGGTGTCGCCATGACGTAGGAAGCGTCCTTGGGCTGCGCCGACGCCTGCTGGTGTGCCGGTGGCGATGATGTCACCGGGCAGCAGGGTGATGGTGCGGGAGAGCCAGGCGACGAGCTCGGCTGGACCGAAGATCAGGTTGGCGGTAGTCCCCTGTTGCAAAACCTCGCCGTTGATCCGTGTGCGCAGCTCGAGAGCGCCCAGGTCGCCGATCTCCTCGAGAGTGACCAGGGCGGGACCACAGGGCGCGAAGGTGTCGATCGCCTTGCCGCTTGTCCATAGTGGGTTCTGTAGCTGCAGGTCGCGCGCGCTCACATCGTTGAAGGGCATCGCACCGGCTATGTGTGAGAGCGCGTCCTCTGTGCTGACATTCTTGGTGGTGCTCCCGATCACGAGCGCGAGCTCGGCCTCGTAATCAACGTAGTTGGGGTGCGCGGCAGGTAGTAGAACATCTTGGCCGCTGCCGGTGAGCGAGTTTGCGAACTTGGCGAACCACATGGGGGCGGTGGGTATCTCCTGACCGGTCTCTTCGGCGTGGTCACGGTAGTTGAGGCCGATGCAGATGATCTTCTGCGCGTCGGTGACCGGGGCGCATAGCGTGGTCTCAGCAAGGGCGATTCGCTCGCTGGCCCGCTTGGCTTGTCCCTCCAGCTCACGCAGCGCCCGTGCGTCGAGTGCCTCCAGCAGACCTCGAACGGTCCCGGCGGGTGTGTCCAGGGCGCTCACCGGCACGAGTGCGTCTTCGACCTGTATCGCGGCGGCCGGTCCTGCATCGGTTTGGTAGCTGACGAGACGCATTGCGCTTAGCCTCCATTGTGGGTTCGACTGATGGCTCGGGTGGGTTGAGCTCTCCGGCCATGGCGCGTCGGGGTATCTCTTCGAACGGTTCGCCCAGAGTCGCAGGTAGCTCGCGTTCAGGCCGGTGAAGTTATCTCGGGTAGGGCTTGCAGTACGGCCTCGTATGCGACTACATCGGTGGCTCCCCAAGCGCGCAACGCGACTGCGTTTGAGCCGAGGCGCGACAACGAGGAGGCACTCAGGTGTCGTTCAGGTAACTGATGCCAGTCTGCTGAGCTATGACTACCACTGCGCCACTGGACACCGCCGTCTCCCGCCAGCGCCACGAGCAGAGATCTGTTCTTTTGCGAGCCCCCAAGGCCACCTTGGTCGCGATGTCGGCGCTGGCAGGCTGTTCGATGGCGGCGTGGGGTTGCGGTAGCCAGGGAAGGCTCCGGGGCCACCTCGTGACTACGGGCGCCCTGACGGCGAACGGCTCCCCTTCCGCGACCGGTGGCGAAGCTTCCGCTCTGTCGGCCGAGGCCAAGTCGCTTGCCACCGGAGACATCCCCGACAACCAGACCTTCCTCACATTCCGCGATGCCGGTGGCGGCTATTCACTCGTGTACCCAGAAGGCTGGGCTCAACGGCGAGGGACCGGGAAGGTGGAATTCGTCGAAAAGAACAACCTGATTCGTGTGATTGTGCGCGCGGGAGCACGACCGACGGCCGCTACGGTTGCTGGCGAGTTGGATCGGGAGCGCAGCGAACAGCCGACGCTCACCCATTCCTCGCCATCCATCATCACGCTCACCGGTGTGCCGGTCGTGAAGGTCAACTACGCGACGCTGAGCACTCCCAACCCTGTCACCGGCAAGCGCATTCGCTTGCTGGTCGACCGCTACGTCTTCGCGCGCGGCGGCCGGGTCGCGACGCTCGACCTCGGGACGCCGGTAGGCGTCGACAACCTCGACGCCTACCGGCGCATCGTACACAGCTTCCGCTGGCTCTGATGAACACGACGAGGAGCTTGTATGTCGAGCCCGAGCCGCTGCAGAGCGAGGCGGAGCCGCCGATGCTCGAGTTGCGAGACGTCTTTCGCATCTACCGCTCGGGGGCGACGGAGACGGTCGCCCTGCGTGGGCTGGATCTCGAAGTGGCCCGCGGCAGCTTTGTCGCGATCCTCGGACCGTCGGGTTGCGGGAAGAGCACCCTGCTGGCGCTCGCGGCGGGGTTGGACGTGCCGTCCGCCGGTGAGGTGCGGCTGCGGGGACGCTCGTTGACTCGCTTGGACGACGACGCGCTCGCGCGGTTGCGCGCCAGCGAGATCGCGATCGTCCTACAGAACGACAACCTCTGGCCATCGCTCTCCGCACGCGAGAATGTCACCGTTTCGCTGGGTCTCGCGGGCGTGCCGTACCCGCAGCAGGCGGCTCTCCGCGCGCTCGATGCGTTCGGACTCCTCGATCGCGCCGGTCACCGCCCATCGTCGCTGTCCGGCGGCGAGCAACAGCGCGTCGCGATTGCAGCAGCCGCAGGCCGTGAGGCGGCGCTGGTCGTGGCCGACGAGCCGACGGGTGAGCTCGACCGCGAGAACGAGCAAATCGTGCTCGACGCCTTGAGGCGCCTCTGTGAGGAGTGCGGCAGCACGATCGTGACGGTCACGCACTCCGAGCAGGTCGCAGCGGCCGCCGATCGTGTCATCGAGATGCGCGATGGCAGGGTGATCTCGTGACCGCCGTCGCGTCGGCCGAGGCGACGCTGATGAGCTGTGAAGGCATTGAGGTCGTCCACGGCGGCGGAGCATCGTCGGTCCACGCACTCGCCGGGGTGGACCTCGAGCTCGGCGTTGCTCAGACGCTTGCGCTGCAGGGGCACTCAGGGTCGGGAAAGACGACCCTCCTGCACGTGCTCGGGGGGCTCCTCGAGCCGACCTCGGCGGTCGTTCGCTGGCGTGACGGCCCGCTGTCGACGCTCGACAGGGCCGCCCGCACGGCCCTTCGCGCTCAGGCGATCGCGTACGTCTTTCAAGGAACGAACCTGCTCGATCACTTCAGCGCGTACGAGAACGTCGTATTCGCCGCGTTGGCGTGTCGACAGCGGGAGGACAGGGCGCAACTCGCCCTCGAGCTGCTCGGCCTCGTCGGGCTCGCGGGTAAGCGCGATGCGCTGCCATCGGAGCTCTCGGGAGGCGAGGCCCAGCGCGTCGCGATCGCGCGCGCGTTGGCGCAGCGCCCGGACCTTGTCCTCTGCGACGAGCCGACCGGCCACCTGGACTCCGACACGGGCGCGCGCGTGCTCGACCTGCTCGACACTCTTCAGCTGGAGCTTGGCTTTACGCTAGTCATCGCCACCCACGACGCACGCGTCGCGGCGCGTTGCGCGCGGGTCCTAGAGCTCTCCGACGGGCGCATCGTCGCCGACCGCCAGACATGAGGATCGCGCTCACGCTGGCTCTGGCGGGGCTGTGGAGGGCCCGGGTCGCAACGCTCGTGCGTGTACTCGTGCTTGGTGTAGCCACCGCAATGCTCGGGTCGATGATCCTGTTCGTCGGGCACTCCCTTAACACGATGACTGGCAGCGCCGTGCGTAGTGTGCCGCTCGACTGGCAGGGACCGGTCAACTCCTACGCGGCGGACGTAAACGTCGCGCGGAGTGTCGCCAGGCAACCCGGTGTGCTGCAGGCCAGCCCGGCAGCGACGGCGCCCCTCGCGGGCGCCTCCCACAACGGCCCCGAAGGGCTGACCGAGACCGGTGCCGGTGCTGTGCTGGCGGTGCCTGCCGACTACCTCTCCCACCTCGGCTCGTTGCGGTTGCTGCGCGGCAACCTCTCGCGCGCAGGCGTGGTGCTCGACCAGCAGATGGCCGCCACGCTCCGCGCCCAGATCGGCGACTACGTCTCGCTTGCGCCCCGCCGCGGCGTACCGCCGGTTCGACTACGGGTCAGCGGGGTGGCGCTGGTGAGCGCCGCGGACGTGTTGTTCGCCCCCTTGGACCCGCAGGTGGGATCGGCTCCGGCACAGCCTCCAGCCAACATCGCGGTCATGGAGCTGGCCGATTTCGCGGCCGGCTACGCCCCTGCGCTGAGAGCCATCACACAGGTGTCGGTCGGCTCCAACGCGGTCCCGGGCGCACAGGAAGGCGTGCAATGGCAGGTACACGCCCAGCTCCGCCCGAATGCCCTGAGCGGGAGCCCGGCGCACGCCTTGACGCTCGCCGAACACGCGCGCAACCGCGTTGAACGCTCGCTGCCGGGCCAGGTGCGCTTTGTCGATAATCTCAGCGAATCGCTTACCACGGCGACGCGCGACGCCCTGTACGCGATCGCCCTGTACATCATGCTTGCTGCTCCTGGGGCGCTGATCGCGCTCGGCCTGGTCTACCTGGCCGCCCTCGGTACCGTCGATCGTGACCGGCGCGAACTCGCGCTGCTACGGACTCGCGGTGCGCGACGCCGCGATCTGCTCGCGCTCGCTCTAGCTGACAGCGCCGCGCTCGGCCTGCTCGGTGGCCTGCTCGGCGCTGGGCTTTCCGCGCTCGTGACCGCGACCGCTGTCAGCGGAGGCGCACACCTGACGCTCGCTCGCGCGGGGCTCGTCGTCGGGGTGTGCCTCGTTCTCGGGTTCCTCGGCGCGGCTTCGGCCCGCCTTGGCGCCGGCGTGCGCATGCTGATGTCGGGAATCTCCGACGCTCGTCGCGCTGTGCGCCGCGAGCGTGCGCCCCTCTGGCGCCGGCTCGGCCTCGATTTCGTTGCGCTGGCGATTAGCGGGCTGATCTACTGGCTCACGGCGCGCACGGGTTTCTCGGCCGTGGTCAACCCGGACTCGAACCCAACACTGTCCCTGGCGGTCTACATGTTCTTTGCGCCCGCACTCCTTTGGATCGGTGTCACGTTGTTGTTGGTGAGGGTGCGCGGGAGGCTGTTCGGCTGGTTGGCTAGACGTGCCGCCGGCCGCAGAGAGCGCGGCTGGGGTACGTTGCTGCTCGCAAGTACCTCTCGGCGAGCAGAGGCGATCAACCGCGGGCTGATCGTGCTAGGGCTCCTGCTCGCGTTCGGCGTAAGCCTCGGGGTGTTCGTGGCGACCTACGACCAGCAGGCCAGTGTCGACGCGCGGCTCAGCCTTGGCGGCGATGTCGCCGTCACTGCGCCGCCCGGCGCGGTCACCGCGCACGCGCTCGCGAGCCGCGTGGCACGGGTCCCGGGGATACGGGCCGCTACCGCGATCGACCATTCCTACGCCTATGTCGGACCGGACCTTCAGGACACCTATGGAATCGACACCCGCACGGTCGCCCAGGCGACCTCATTGCGTGACTCGTACTTCCTCGGCGGCGGCGTGACGCAGACACTTGCGCGCCTGCGTGTGCGGCCGGACGCCATCCTGGTGTCCAAGGAGACGATCAGCGACTACTCGCTAGCGCTCGGGGATCTGCTGCGACTGCGGGTTCTCGACTACCGCACGGGCCGCTTCACCGTTGTTCCCTTCCACGTTGCCGGCGTCGTACAGGAGTTCCCATCCGCCCCACGCGACTCCTTCATGGTCGCCAATCTCGCATACCTGCAGGCTGCAGATCACGGCGGCGGCCCGAACACGATCTTTGCCGCCACGAGCGCAGACCCGGCGTCTGTTGCGCGTCGTGTGACCGCGGCCACGCGCGCCGATGGAGCCTCTGTGAAGGACATCGGCCAGCAGAGCGCGCAAACGGCCAGCTCGATTACCGCCGTGGACCTCGGCGGTATCCGCGACATCGAGGAGCTGTTTGCGATTGCGCTCGCTGGTGCTGCGACTGCCTTGTTCGTCGGACTGGCGCTGTCGGAGCGCCGACGAGAGTTCGCGATCATGACCGCCGTCGGCGCCCCGCTGCGCCGAGTCGCGTCGTTCTTGTGGTCGGAGGTCGCGATCGTGCTGATCTTGAGCGTGGTGCTGGCCGCCGGACTCGGATTGCTGCTGTCGCTGATGCTGATCGCAATGCTTCAGCACGTATTCGACCCGCCGCCCGATCAGCTCGCGATCCCCTGGGGCTATCTGGCTGGGCTCGTCGGGGCCGCTGCCGGGGCAGCCCTCCTCGCGATCGTCGCAGCCGCGGCCGGACTGCGACGACTGCACCTCGGCTCGATCCTGCGCGAACCCTGACCTCGGTGCTGATCGGGACGACCCCGATGGGCTCACTGCTGCGCGGCTGAACGCCACGAGCACTGGTCACTTCTACTTAGCAGCGCACGGCTACCACTCGGTGGCGGGTACCGCCAGGAGAAACGACCGCTGGGCCATAGCCACAGCATGTCGCTCTCAACTATCGCGGACAGCGGCACCTCGAAACCGTGGGCGATGCTATTAGGCGACGGCGGGCAGGAGCAGGATAAAACGACCTCCTGTCGCCGATAGATCGACCGTTACCTCTCCACCGCAGGAGCGCGCCAACCGGCGCGCGAGGGCCAGTCCGAGACCCGCGCTGCCGACGGTACTCTCACCCGGCTCGAACAGGATGTTCGCGTCGACTTTCCCTGGTCCGGCACCGTCGTCCTCTACCGCGAAGCGGATCTCACCGCGCTCGCGCGAGACACTCACGCTGACGCTCTCGCGTGCATGGCGCATTGCGTTGTCAAGCAATGGCTGCAGAGCCTGCGCGACGATGTCCTGCTCGACGCCGACACGAAAGTCGCCGGTTACCGAGGTCAACCCAAGCTGCACGCCCGCTCGTGTGCCGCCCGATTGCACGGCGTCGATCGCGCGCGCCACCGCCTGCTGCGCGGAAGCCGAGCCAGGGGCGTTGCGTGCGGTGCCGTGCGCGGCCTTCAACAGCGTGTCGATGACCGTTTGCATACGTTCGGTGCCGCGCAGTATCTGCTCGAACGCGCTGCGCACTTCGCCGGGGAGCTCGCCGCGCAAGGCCAGCTCGACCTCACCGCGGACGCCGCTGAGCGGCGTACGAAGCTCATGGGCCATCTCCGCAGAGAAACGCTGCTCGTGGCGCAGGCTCGAAGCGATGCGGGCGAGCAGGCCGTCCAGCGTCGCCGACAGCAAGGTGAGCTCGTCGCGAGGAGGGCCGAGATCGAATCGCCGATCGAGGTTGTGCTCGCTCCAGTCCGCAGCGCGCTGGGTCATCTCGGCAACCGGTTGCAGCGCCTTGCCAACCGCATGGCGCGCCAGCAATACGCCGGCTACCAGCAGGAAGCAATCGAGCAGGATCGTGGCGGTGAGTACGAGATGCTCCGTTTGCTTGTAGGGAACGAGCGAGGCGCCGACCACAACAGTTCCGACGCGACGTGCGTGGTTGTCGGTAAAGATGGGCTCGGCTCGCAGGCGCACTGTGCCGGCTGCGCTGACCTCGGCGGTCGAGCGGGAAGCGGCGAGCGTGTCGGCGGCCCGCTGCACCGACGGCTGGCCAGCAGAGCGGTGCACGTCGCGAGCTCCCTGGTAGATCCATGCCTGTTCGTCGAGCGTCTCGTCGTTGGGTGCCTCGCGTGCCACCACTTGTCCTCGTTGAAGGGTTATGCCAGCCAGTTGGGCGTCGGCGCGTTCGCGCAGTACCGAGGAGAGATCCTTGTGGAGCTGGTGGGAGAGAAGCAGGTTGAGAGCTAGTGTTAGCAGGGCCAGTCCCACGGCGAGTACCAGAGTGGTGGCGAGTGTGACACGCCCGCGCAGGCTCATACTGCGGCTCATCTGAGCGCGTAGCCGACGCCGCGTACCGTGTCGATGTGCTGCTTGCTGCCGACCGAATCGAGCTTGCGACGTATTCGAGCGATGTAGGTATCGAGTGTGTTCTCGTGGACGATCGCGCCATCTGGCCACGCGGCCGCTGTCAGCGCTCGGCGACGCACCACCTCGCCAGGGTGTGAACTGAGCGCGGCCAGGATGCGGAACTCGGTGGGAGTCAGTGACGCGATCTGCGTGCCGCGGCGCACCGCATGCGCGGCAGGGTCCAGTCGCAGCCCCACCAGCTCCGTCGGGGAAGGAGCTGGTGGGGCTGCACGTCGAAGCAGCGCCCTCACCCGCACGACCAGCTCGCTCAACGCGAACGGCTTGGTGAGATAGTCATCGCCGCCCGCGTGAAAGCCCGCCAGGCGATCGGTGAGTGCGTCACGGGCGGTCAGGAACAGGACCGGCGCGGTGACACCATGTGTACGCAGCGCCTGACACACGTCGCGTCCGTCGGCGTCAGAGAGACCGATGTCGAGTACGAGCAAGTCGGGCGGAGTGGAGGAGAAGATCTCCACGGCCTCATGTCCGGTTATGGTCGCGCGTACCTCGAAGTTCTCCGCCAGTAGGGTGCGCGTGAGAACCGATCGCAGATCGGCATCGTCCTCGCACAGGCCGATACGTGCATAGATCACAATGCGGATGATGGCGGCTGAATCCCCCTTGTGTGAAACGCGGGTGGGACGCTCAGGTTGTGTACAGCTTTTCGCCGATCGCCGAGCCGCCACGGTTAGCTGATCTGAATACGGTGGCCAACGAGGGTCTGACCACCGCTCTCGTAAGCACGTCTACAGTTCGCGACCTCGGCATTGCTGCGGCTGGCGGAGGGTGACGCTTTGCGCTAGCAGTGCATTTCTGGGCTCCTCGATACGACGCTCAGGTACCAGCCGGTCGCAGTTCACGGGGTTGCTGGATCGCTAAGAGTCATGAGCATCATCGCCACCCAGGTGTCGACCGGCGTCTCGTCCTCGACCTGGGCTGGGACGCCAAGCACGTCGCTTAGTAGCCGGGAGGAGAGCAGCGACCCGAGTCCGAAGGTCGCTATCGCCGTGGCCTCCTTCATCGGTATCGCGCGGTCGGCGCGTTCGCCAATCCAGTTAGCGAAGCCGGTGAATGTGGAGTTCACGAGCTCATCGACTGCGGCTGTGAGTAGTTGCGGACGATTACGCGCTTCGGAGGCGAGGAGACGCAGCAGCTCGGACTCGCTGTCGAGCTCGGCGAGCATGTAGCGCGCGGTCAGTGTCAGCTCGGCCTTGAGATCTCCAAGCGGGGTCAGTACTCGGCGGATCTCACGCAGCGCAGCCAGTCGCCCGAGCTGGCGCTCGATGCCGGCGGCGAGGACCGCTTCCTTGCTGTCGAAGTGGTGGTAGAGACCGCCAGCTCCGGGGGTAAGTCCCGCGGCGGCCTCGATCTTGGCAACGCTCGTACCCGAGTAGCCGTGCTGGCTGAACAGGTGCATTGCCTCCTCGACTATGCGATCGCGAGTCGTGCTTGACATGACCAAGGCTAAGTATACACTTAGCTACAGTCAGTAGGCTCTTTGCACGGGAGATTTAGTCGATGTCCGATACCGGGGTTCCACAAGACATGGGCAGCGCTCCGCCCCCTGGTGGCGAAATCCGCCAGGGGCGTGTTCGGCGCACAGCGCCATTGGCGGCGTTGACGGCTCGCACCGCGGGTGAGGCGGTTGTGGTTGGTCTGAGGAGCAAGCTGACGGGCGCCGACAGCAGCGAGTTTCATGTGCGCACGGCTGAGCGCTACACCGAGTTGCTCGGTCGCTCCAAGGGCGCCTTGATGAAGGCCGGGCAGATGTTGTCGTTTGTGTCAATCGGTCCGGCGGTGGGGAAGGAGTACCAGTCGATTTACCAGACCGCACTTACCCGTCTGCGTGACCACGCGCCGCCGATGGCCGGGGCGCTGGCGCGTGAAGTGCTCGAGCGCGAGCTCGGCAAGTCAACCGAGAGTGTGTTTGCAGAGTTCGACTGGAGCCCGCTCGCGGCGGCCTCGGTTGGTCAGGTGCATGCCGCTCGTCTCAAGGACGGTCGCGCTGTCGCGGTGAAGATCCAGTATCCGGGGGTGGCAGACGCGATTGCAGCCGATCTGAAGAACACGGAGTTGCTGTCCACATTTCTCGGGTTGATGTTCGGTCTATCCCCGAGGAAATTGAGCTTTGACGTTCGGGGTGCGGCGCGTGAGATAAGTATCCGCATCACCGAAGAGCTCGACTACGGCCTCGAGGCGGCCAACCAGGCTGAGTTTGCCGGTCACTACCACGGGCACCCGTTCATCCACATCCCGGAGGTGATCGGCGAGCTGTGCACCAATCGCGTACTGGTCCAGGAGCTCGTGCAGGGTAAGACGTGGAACGATGCGCTGGCCAGCGAGCGGCAGCTACAGGACCAGTGGGCGGAGGCGATCTACCGTTTCGTTTACGGCTCCAATCACCGTTTCTGTATGTTCAACGCCGACCCGCACCCTGGGAACTATCTGTTCCACGACGATGGGAGCGTGAGCTTCCTGGACTTCGGTTGCGTCAAGCGATTCCGCCGTGAGCAGGTCAAGATGATGCAAGCCGTCGGTCGAGCGTGTTTCAGGGGCGACGTGCTTGGAACCTGGCAGGCAAGCGTGGAGGGCGGGTTCTGGAGATCCTCAGATCCCGTCACGCCCGAGGAAGTGTTCGAGTACTGGCGTGAACCGTGGCAGATGTGGTGGGCAGAGCAGCCGTTCACCGTCACCCCGGAGTACGTGGCTGCCTGGATCGAGCGCAAGTTCTCGCCTACCGGCCCCTCCGCAAACGCGTTCCGTCACATCACCTCCTCGCCCGAGTACACGATCATGAGCCGAATCGAGATGGGCGCGGCATCCCTGCTCGCAGAGCTGGGAGCCACTAACCACTGGGGGTCGATCGTGGCCGAGTATTTCGAAGACGCTGCCCCGTTCACCGCCATGGGTAAGCTCGACCACGCGTTCTTCGCGGACCGTCAGGAGACGAGGAGTCATGCCTGACTGGACAGCCTGGCCGTTCTCCCTCGAGGACCCCTATCCCGCCTACCACGCCGCGCGGGCATCGGCGCCCGTCCAGTGGGATGAGCGCCTCGGCGCTCATCTCGTGCTCTCTCACGAGCACGCTGTAGCCGTCCTGCGCGGATCGGAGTGGAGCTCTGACCCACGTAACAGTCCCGAGCTGATGTCCTCCCTGGGTGGAGAAGGCTCTGTCGCCGAGCAGTGGAGTCGCTCGCTGTTGATGAGCGACCCCCCGACCCACACGCGGCTGCGGAGCGCTGTAAATCGCTTCTTCACTCCCCGCGCGGTGCAGCGGATCCGTGAGCGCGTCGCCTCGATCGTCGAGGCCGCATTTGCACCGCTGGTCGAAGGCGGGCCGATCGAGTTGATGAGTGAGCTCGCGTACCCGATCCCGCTTGCGGTGATCGCTGAGCTGTTCGATGTCGGCCTGGAGGGCGCAGAACTGCTCCGCACGGAGACCCCGACGCTTGCGCGGATGCTCGAGCTCGACCCAACACCGGCGGAGCGTGACGCGATCGGTGCGGCTGCGATGACGGTGATGCTGTTCCTCGTGCCGATCGTCGCCCAGCGAAGACTCGATCCGGGCGAGGATCTGTTGAGTGCGCTGATTCATCCCCCCGATGGCGGTGTCGCGCTGCAGACCGAGGAGATCATCACGATGTGCCTGCTGCTGCTCGCCGCCGCGCACGAGACGACCGCCAACCTGATCGGCAACGGCACGCTCGCGCTGCTCGAGCATCCCGATCAGCTCGACTGGCTCGGGCGCCATCCCGACCTGACTGCTCAAGCTGTCGAGGAGCTCCTGCGCTATGACAGTCCCGCCCAGGTCGCCTCCCGCGTGGCTCTCTCCGATCTCCTCCTCGGCGAGAGGAAAGTAAACAAGGGGCAGCAGGCACTCGTAATGCTCGGTGCGGCCAACCGCGACCCCGCGCGCTACTCCGACCCGGACCGGCTCGACCTCACCCGCGGCGGAGTGCCACACCTCGCGTTCGGCAACGGCCCACACTTCTGCGTCGGCGCCGGACTCGCCCGACTCGAGGCCGTCGAGACCTTCAAGCGCATCGCCCAATCACCCTTGAGGACCGGACCAGGCGGCTGGTCACACAGCAGGGATTCCTCCCGCACCTTCCGCCGCCTGCAAAATCTACGCATCACAGACAGTCAAACGCTCGAGGCCGCTAGTGAGCACGCCGCCACCACTCGGTAATCACCGGAATGTACGCCGGTATAGATTGCCCGAGGCCAATCTTTGACCGTCAACGTTCACAGGCTGTGCCCGGACGTCCTGCCTGAAGCCCGCCGGCTCTAGGACGTTCCCGCGAGGTATGCCTTGACCAGTGAGGCTGGTGCGCGGGCAAGCCACGCCTCAATGACCAGCTCTGTCAGCTGCTCGGTGGCGATGAGCTCAAGGCGCACGAGCATCGCCGAGTAACCATCGAAGTGAGGTGTGGTGAAGTAGACGCGCGGATCCTCGGCGAGCAGCGCCTCCTTGGCTCCGAGGTGCTCTACATAAGCAGCCAAGATAGGACCGCTGGGAGCGTCGTCACCCAGAGCCTCGACTTCTCCTCCGCGCAGCGGACGCTCCCACGCAAATCCCTTGTCCTTCACCCGCCACTGGCGCAATTCACGCGATACCCGTTCGCTGGTCTCGGGCATGCCGAGCGCCATTCGCCGCACATCGGCCCAGGTGGCCATCGCTACACCCTAGTTGGCCGTGTCGGCATGCCGTGATGCCTGCTCTCACTTGTGCTCGCCGCACATCCGCGGATGGGTTTGGCTAGGGGCGCGACCGGCTGATCTCGAGCGAGTGAGCCTATGATCAACGGATGGCGGCGTTGAGCGAGATCGGACTGTCAACGGCGCCCGCGACATCGGTGCTGTCGCTGTGAGCGGCACGGACAAGCAGCTACTTGTCCGTGCCTATGAGGCGTTCAACGCGCGTGACATCGAGGGGGCTCTCGCAACCATGCACGCTGAGGTGGACTGGCCAAATGGGATGGAGGGAGGGCGCGTCTGTGGCCATCGGCAGGTTCGTGAGTACTGGAAGCGCCAATTCAGTGTGCTGGACCCACGGGTGCAGCTAACGTCGATCGAGCGCTCGGCGGATGGGCGAACCGTGGCGACCGTTCGCCAACTCGTTCGAGACCTAAAAGGCAACGTCCTCTCCGACGTGACAGTCGTGCACGACTATGTGATCGCCAACGGTCAGATCGAACGCATGGACATCCGGGACCCGCAGACGCAGTGACTTTCGCTGCCTATCCGGTTGTTGCTTTCGACCTCGACGGAACGCTGCTGCGCGGCACGAGTGTGTCCGTACTTCTGGCGCGGTGGCTGGGACGGGCAAGTGAGATATCAGAGCTCGAGCGAGCGTTTGGAGCCGGCGAGATATCCAACAGCATTGTGGCCGACACCCAGGCCGAGTGGCTTGCGGGACGCACGACGGCAGATGCCTGGCGGGTGCTGGAGAAGGGACCCTGGATCGGAGGGATGGCCGAGACCTTGCAGACGCTGTCGTGCAGCCGGGTCGAGCTGCTGCTCGCGACGATCACGTGGAGCTTCGCTGCTGAGATGCTGCGTGAGCGTCACGGCTTCGCCGCGGTCAGTGGCACCCAGATGCAGGAAACCGATGGAGTTCTCTCCGGCACCGTCGCGCGCCACTTCGACGAGTACGACAAGGCGCGATTCGTCGAGAGCTGGTGTGCGCAAAACGGATATTCGATGGATCAGGTCGCGGCTATCGGCGACTCGCGCTCAGACGTGCCGCTATTCCACCGCGCAGGAATGTCGATAGCGCTGAATGGAACCCCCGACGCTCGTCGCACAGCAATGCGGAGCCTCGATACCGATGATCTCCGGGAAGTACTGACCCTGCTGCGTGGGGATAGCTGAAACGTCGCGATAGCTCCGGCACTCCGCGGACCCGTGGCAGGCTGAGAATCGCGGGTGCCGTGGGCGGAGGCGGATCGGCTGGGAGGGCCGCAAGCACGACCAGCAACCAAATACTCATTTGGTTGTGCTACGGTCTCTAACCAAATGGTCATTTGGAAAGCGCTATGACATCGACTGGGCAGCGTGATCGGCCACGCCGGCTATCGGGGGCGCAGCGGCGCGAGCGAATTCTCGATGGGGCGATGCGGGTCTTTGCGCAGCGGGGCTATGAGGGCTCTTCGATGACTGAGATCGCTCGGGAGGGCGGTGTCACCGCGGCTGTTATCTACGACCACTTCCCTTCCAAGCAGCAGTTGCACGGCGCGCTACTGGTGCGCCAGACAGACGCGCTTGTAGACCACGTCGCCCAGGCTGTCGCCCAGGCCGCCCCCGAGCGTGAGCAGCGGATGACGGTTGGGGTGGACGCCTTCTTTGAGTTCGTCGAGGTCAACCCGTTCGCGTGGCGGCTGATATTTCGCGACCCGCCAGCTGATCCGGCGATCGCGGCCGTACACCTGCGCATCCACAAACGCGCCACCCAAGGTATTGCGCTGCTGCTGGCCGCGTCCGCGCCCGACTTTCTGCTTGGAAACCCTCGCCGCGAGCAGACACTCGAGATGTTTGCTGAGCTCTTGAAGATGTCCCTGAACGGGATGGCCGCCTGGTGGTATGAGCATCCCTCGATCACCCGCGCCGAAGTGGTCCAGCGAACACTCGACTTCTGCTGGAGAGGCCTCGAGCGCCTCCCAAACCAAGACGGATCCTCAGAGCAGGGCACAACCACAGCAAAGGAGACATGAGATGCCAATGATCGATTTCACATATCCCGAAGGAGCGATCGAGCCGGCAGCCCTGGCGAGCGCAGTGGAGAAGCTAGGTGGCGCCCTTTTGCGAGGCGAGGGAGCACCCGAGAACGAGCATACTCGGGCCATCTCCTGGACATTCCTACACGAGCTGCCCACGCAGGCCATCAACGTCGGTGGCCAGCCGGCCGATCGCCCGTATTACCGTGTGCAACTCACGCCTCCCGAAGGCACCCTGCTGCACGGCCCGGGCCCTGTCGGATACGCGGCGAGGCGCAATTTGATCCGCGAGGTAACCGAGATCGTGCTCGAGGCCGAGGGAAGCGAGTACACGCCCGCGAACGCTGGACGCGTGTGGTGCCTGATCACAGAGATTCGTGACGGCTACTGGGGCAGCCTGGGAACCACCGTGCGCACCGAGGACATCGCCGGATTCGCCAACCCCGAACTGCCCCAGACACCGCTCGCCGCACAGGCGCGAGAGGCATTTGACGAACTCGCGGCGAGCGCTCAGGTGTAAGTGATGGCGGTGGCAAGCGGCACCGTTGCACGCGGTCTGCTCTCTGATGAGTGAGCGGCCCTCACAGAGCAGCAACGTCGAGCTGATCGAAGAGCTACATCGTCGGCAGGCAGTGATGTATGCGGGCGGACCCTTCGAGCCGGTACTCGAGTTGCTCGCGCGAGACATCCTCTGGCACGTGCCGGGTAGCAGTCCAATCGCCGGGGATCACCGTGGTGTCGATGCGGTCGTTGGGTATTTCCAGAGGCGCCGGGAACTCGCGCGTTGCACGATGCGCATGCGCCCGGGTGAGGTGATCGCCGGAGAGGATGTAGTTGTTCAGTTGGTGGACGGCAGTCTCAACGATGCCACCGAAACGCTGCGCTGGCGCACTGTTGGCGTCTACCGGATCCGCGAGCAACGGGTCAGCGAGGTGTGGCTGGTGCCGGTGGAGCTCGATCTATTCGACCGGATCTGGACGCCGCAGGACACAACACCGCCAAGTGTTGCCGGCTGATTCTGCTGGCAGAGAAAACGAACGCTGCGGCCAGAGAATCGAATGCCTGCTCGAGCCAGGGCAGCGGATATTGAGACTTACGCCGACGTCTTGACAGTGGCCATCGAGCATTCGCTGGCTGGCAGGAGGCAGGCCAGCGCGTCGAGCGCGCGAAACGTCCTCACAAGACCCAAGTGCGAAGGCTTTTCACGTGCGCTGGCGATCACGGCCGCCACGCGGTAGACCCAGGTTCCGCGGTCGAGAAACACATCCTCCTGATAGAACCCATCAGGATTCAGCCACAGGAGGTTTCGTGCTCGGGGCGGAGCCGCGGTTGGGGTCTGCTTGGCGGCGCGACGGCAGCGCACACCGGATGCCAGTTCCAAGAAGTCACGCGCCTGGCGCGGGTGCTGAAACTCCAGCACGTCGGCTACGAGGTCCTCTCCGCTCGCCCACTCGCGTATCTCATAACTTGCCGGCCAGAGCCCACCGCTGTCCGTCTCAGCGAGCGGCTGTGGCGAGTTATCTGACCACATTACTTGCGGGGTAATCGTGCCCCACGCGTAATGGCGCCCACCGGCACGGTTCAGCACCGGGAGCAGGCGTGCGCGTAGGTTTTCGATCTCGTGAAGGTCGGTGCTCTCGAGCTGGGGCAGCTTGCTCGGCAGGCAGCCCGCGTAGCTGCTGGAGCTGAGAGCACCGGTGTGCATACTCAGCAGATAAAAGAGCAGCACGCCCAAGAACCCAAGAAGCAAAGTCAGACGAATTCGCGGGCTGATCAAGAGCGCCAGTGCCCTCGTGTGCCGGATCTCGTCCACACTCAGATATCGAGCGCGGACGCGCCCACCTTGAGGCTACGTGGCCATCCCAACATGCCATCACCGGCTTGGCCGGTGCACTCACAGCGTCGTTGGCGAGTGTGCGGATTTGGGCTCACACACGCGCGAAATGCGATTGGATAAGCCGCGCGCGCGACGCAACTTGGGCACAGTTGGGGAACACTGAAGGCGGAGAACCGTCCCAACTGCGTCCTACTGTGCCTGCACGATGCTCACTAGGTACAGAACCCCGCCGAGGACAATCTCAACCGTGCGCGTTGAGGACGCTGGGCCGCTGAGGATCGCTGTGCAGGGATGTCACACCGGCGCAGACGGGCGTGTTCAGCTCAACGTCCACAGAACTCCTTCCTATGCGATTCACCTTCAAGCTCGCTTGCTGCCTCCCTTCTCGCGGCAAGCAAAGCGCTCGGAAAGAGCGCACTACCCGCTCCCAGACCTCGATCCT
>DATBPE010000146.1:0-3051 GCA_036561505.1 Solirubrobacteraceae bacterium | reverse complement strand
CTGGACGGGGTCGTCAAGGTCATCCCTGACCCCGAGTTCTTCATCGCGATGTACGTACGTCGCGAGGCCGTCTTGAGCTCCCAGATCGAGGGCACCCAGAGCACGCTCGAGGACCTCCTCGAGGTCGAGCTGGAGCCAGGTGCACAGGATCGGGGCGACGTAGGAGAAATCGTCAACTACGTCGCTGCCATGACCAACGGGTTGGTCCGGCTGCGCGAGCTTCCGTTGTCGCTTCGACTGATCGGCGAGATCCACGCCGAATTGCTGCGAGGCCGTCGTGGCGAGCATGCGACACCCGGCGAGTTCCGCCGGACCCAGAACTGGATTGGACCAAAAGGTGCCTCCCTGAAAGAAGCGACCTTCATTCCGCCGCCGGTACCCGAGATGAAGAAGGCGCTCTATGCGCTCGAGCAGTTCTTTTACGTCGAGCCCGCACCACCCCTCCTAATCCTCGCCGGCCTCACGCACGCCCAGTTCGAGAGCATCCACCCATACCTTGACGGAAACGGACGAGTTGGGCGCCTGTTGATCACGTTCATGCTCGTCCATAGCGGCGCGCTGCGGGCCCCGCTCTTGTACTTGAGTTACTACCTCAAGCTGCACCGCGCCGAGTACTACGACCGCCTCATAGCCATCCGCACCGACGGCGACTGGGAGGGCTGGCTGCGCTTCTTCATGCGCGGCGTGGCCGAGACCGCCACCGAGGCCGCTGACACGGCCGAGCGAATCTTCGAACTCCGCGAAAATCACCGCACGTTGGCACTCGCCGAGACTGGCGCCAACGGCCTCAAGTTGCTCTCGCTCCTATTCCAGCGGCCGCTCGTCAACGTCAACCTGGTCACCCGCGAGCTGGACGTCGCGTTTCCCACGGCCAACCGCCTCGTGGCGCGGTTCGAAGAGCTCGGACTCCTCACCGAGACGACCGGACAGCGCCGCTCACGCGTCTTCCGCTACGAGCCATACGTCCGCCTCTTCGACGAGCCGTCCCACATCGAAGATCAAGAGGGCACAGGGCCCGAGTAGCGATGGGATGATTGGTCCGTGCGCCGGGTCGTTGCCATATCGCTCGTGCTGGTCGCGGGGCATGCTGTACTTATTGGCTGCGGAAGCGCAACAACGTCGGGGGCAAGCGGAGCGCCCACCAAGGCGCACGCCATCGCCTACGCGAAAGCGGTCAACCTCAAACCCGCCGACCTGCCTCGCATGCACATTCTTTCCCCCGAAGGCAGTGCGCCGGCACTGACGCAAATCGGCCGCGAAGCCGCCCAGTGCGCTGGATTCGTCAACCCCGATCCGAGGGCTGTGCGCATCCGATCTGCAGCTTTCTCAACCGCAGGTGGGAAAGAGCGGATCCTGAAGGTGGAAAGCCTTGGCTCTTTCCTACCCGCATACGAGGGGATCCGATCCGATGTCACAGTCCTGCCCAGCATCGCCCTCGCCGTGCGAAATAGCGTAGTCGCCCGCAGCCAACGAGTACTTGCCTGCCTCGCGCGCGGGCTCACGAGTGCACTCACCCACAGGAGAGCGCCCGCGAGTGCGCTCGCCCACACATTGCCATCTCACTTCGGCACGGTGACGGTCAGCCGGCTTCCCGACCCGCTGCCCAGCGTCCCTGGAAGCTTTGGTGCCCGAGCCGAGCTACCCGAGTGGTTCAAGTTACCCTTCCTTGGGGCACGCACAATCATCGCCTACGTCGACATCTTTGGGTTCGTCGCTGGGCAATCCGAGGTCGGGCTTTACGCAGAGGGCTCTCCCCGACCGGTACCTGCAGCGGCCGAGCGCAAACTTCTCTCACTGCTCTACAACCGCGCCATGGCCACCAAGCTCTAACCCGGATCGATGAGGTGCAGGAGAGCTATGAGCTGTGCGGGCATGTCGCTGGGCACGACGGCAACGGCCTCGCCCGGCTCCTCCATCATCCACCCGCAGGTGTCCGCGGTACAGCATCGCGCCACATGGTTGCCACTGTGCCGCCTGTGTCCGGAGTCGCAAACTCACCCACGCGGCGAAAGCCCATCCGTTCGTAGCGGCGATCGTTGCTCGGATTGCTGGACTCCAAGTAGGCGCCAACTTCCTCGTCGTCCACGCGCTTGAGGTTCTCGGCAAGCAGCGCCATGCCGAGCCCCTTGCCACGGTGGTCGGGATGCACCCCGAGCAGACTCAGATAGAAGTGAGGCGAGCGCCACGGGTGCGTGGCGTCGAAGCGTCGCAGCAGCTCAGCAACGGACGCAGCGCGCGGACCGATCAGCTCCTCTAGCAGCGGCTCGACCTGTTCCTCCTCCGCCTCTGTCAGCTCCGTTCCGTTAGGTGGAATCCATACCGACGCAGCTGCGTAGTCACCAGCGATCCAGATCGATGGGTAGCGGAGCGCGCTCCCGATCAGGAACCGCCACCAGGCTGCCAGGTCCTGCGACCGGGGGAAAGCCCAGCTCCAGACCGGGTCAGTCCTGAATGCGGCTGCGAGCACCTCCACGAGACCGTCTACATCTGATGCCGTCGCAACCCGTACCTCGATCTCCCCGGTCGGGGCGCGATGGCAGCGATCGCCCTCGTGCCTCATCCCGGAAGTATCCACCGATCACGAGCCAAGAGCCACGCTGCCCGGCCGGACAGCGTCGCTCTGCCGGCCATCTGGTGCGGGCCCGACCAAATAGCAAACGCGTTCGCTGCGCTCACGCGCCTCGGCACGCATCAACGGAGGGGGAGAGATTCGAACTCTCGGTACGCCAATAAGACGCACAACGGTTTTCGAGACCGCCGCATTCAACCGCTCTGCCACCCCTCCAAGGGGAGCGCTAAGGCTAGATGATCGACCGCGCGCTACCGATCCCGCACGCGCCGATCAGCGCCGCCCGGCGAAGAACGCGCTGAGCAGTTCGGCCGACTCCCCGGCGAGCAGCCCACCCGCGACGACCGGGCGATGGTTCAGCCGAGGCTCGCCGGTGACGTCGAGCACGCTCCCGCACGCCCCCGCCTTCGGATCGGTCGCGCCGTAGACCACACGCGGCACGCGCGCGAGCACGGCCGCCCCCGCGCACATCGCGCACGGCT
>DATBPE010000145.1:0-9518 GCA_036561505.1 Solirubrobacteraceae bacterium | reverse complement strand
TCCGCGAAGGAAGCGAGCTCGCCGAGGTCGACGCCCGCGGAGAAGACGGTTCCCGCGCCGCGCAGGACCACGCAGTGCACGGCGTCATCCTCGGCGGCCGCCCTCAGCTCCTCGCGCAACGCCCGCAGCAGCTCCTGGTTCATCGCGTTGCGCTTCTCGGGACGGTTCAGGACGACGTGGCGAACTGCCCCGCGGTCCTCGGTGACGACGATGCTCATTGCGGGCTCCTGACGACGGGTTGCAAGAGGCGGGAGTGCCTGACGGCCGATCGGGATTGAGCCTACAACCACGCCACCCCTCGCGGCTTCTCCTGGGCGCCCGTGACGGGCGCAAGCGCGGTCTGATGGGCGCCGATCCGCGAACCTTCCCGAGGCGATTCAGTTCGACAGGTCGAGCACCGGCGTAGGCGCCTGTATCTCCTCTGTCTCCCCCTCGAGCGGGACGATTGCCGTGCCAACTGCGAAGAACTCGATCGTGTGGCTGCCCCAGCCGTGGCTCTTCTCCTGCAGATCGACGCCGACGATGCCCTCGGCACCGATTTCCTGGGCCTCTGACTGCATGCGTTCCATCGCCAGCTCGCGCGCGTCGTACAGGGCCTGAGTGAAGTTCGAGAGCTCGACGTTGCGACCGGTCTGGGCCATCGACTGCAGCATGCCGCGGTGGGCGACGTGATAGACGCAGCTGCCCATCACCATCCCAACTGGGCGATGGCCGGTGCGTAGCAGCGTCCAGAAGTCCTGTCCGGAGAGATCGCTGGTGAATGGCCTGCCGTTCGGCGCTCGGTGCAGCACGCCGTCGCGATGCTTGACTGCGGTTCCGATCGCGATGAACTCGGCCATGTCCTGGCCCCACTCGTAGCGGCCGATGTCAAGGCGCACGCCCACGACGCCGTCGGCACCCAACTGGTCTGCCTCCTCCTCCATGCGTGTCATCGCCAGCTGCCGCGCGGAGTACATCGCTTCGGAGAGGACGGTCATCTCTTGGCTTTTCTTCCACCCAGCCATCTGGATGCCGATGTGGTAGATCGAGCTGCCCACCACCAGGCCGAGCGGCTCGAAACCGGCCTGCTTGATCAGAAGAAACTCGTTGACAGACAGATCGGAGGTGAACAGGCCCGCGCGGTTCTGCGCCAGCCGTGCGCGACCGGCCTCCGGAACTCCCTCCAGTGAGGTCGGGTCATACGCGGTCTCGTGCTCCTCTGCCATGGCGTGCTCCTGTTCAGGTCGTTAGATCGATTGTCATCTCCGGCGGGTACAGCTGTGCCTCCTGCACTTGGCGGATCGCCGTTCCGATCGCATGGAAGCTCACCATCAGCCCGCCGCGTTGGTAGCGTCCCCCGCCCATCGACACCCGGCCGATCGTGTGATTGATGCGCGTCCCGACCACGCCGCTGGCGCCGAGCTGCACCGCCTGGGCAGTCATGCGCTGGACCACCGTCTCGCGCGCCTCATACACCCCCTGGGTGAATTCGCGCAACTCTTGGTTTTCGGGGAAGCCAAGCTGGCCCACCAGGCCACTCATCATCTGTGTTTCGGGTGAGGCGGCGACGAAGAAAATCGAGCTCCACGCCACGATCCCGGCCGGCTGGAAGCCCGCACCCAAGAGCTTTGAATAGTCGGCGACGGAGAGCTCGGTGAGCACAGCCCTCCCGCTGGTGTTTGCCTCACGCGAGCGCTCGGGGTGCCTGACGGCGGTCCCGAGCACTATGTACTCGATCGAGTTTTCTGCCCAGTCGTGCGCACCGGTGTTCAGCTGCACTCCCACGACCGCGTCCGCGCCCACTAGCGCCGCCTCCTGCTCGAGCCGTCCCAGCGCTCTACCGCGCACCTCATTCCATGCCCCAGACAGCGCGTCGAGCTCATACATGAAGCTCCCGCCCATCATCGTGGGCCACGGAGTCGACTGGTAGCCGACTTGGTAGATCGAGCTTCCCATCACCTGTGAGAGCGGCCGCAGTCCCTGGCGGTGGCAGAGCGCGAAGTCAGCCACCGACAGATCGGAGGTGAACAGGCCGCCATGCTCGGCAAGCTCGCGCAGCCGTCGCTGCGCCGACAGCGGGATGCCTCCTCGTTCCACCTCGGCCAGCGACCGCACCAGCTCCTCCTCGCTGATCTGTGGCTGTTCGCCGGGAGAATCGCTTTGGTCTGGCATCTAGCCGAGCAGCCCCTCGAGCGCGGTGCGTGCCTGGGCGCTGCGCTGCGCCTCGGCCTGCAGCTGTGCGGTCAGCTCGCTCACCCATGTCTGCGGATCGAGCGACTCGCGCTTGATCGAGATGCCGCCTACCTGGCGCTCGCGAAATCCCTCCAGACGGCCGTCCGTGACCGCGAGCTGAAAGCAGCACCCGCCGATCTCTACCTGCACCCGTCGGATCTGCTTCTCGCCGCGTCCCAGCAGACCTCCGCCGTGGCGCTCCACGCGCGTGCACTGCGGCAGAGACTGCTCGAGCTTGCTCGCCAACACCTGCAGGGAAATCTTCAGATCGGTGCCATCCGCTCGCAGACCGGCCGCGGAGAGGTCGAAGTCCTCCTGTTCAGGCATCCCGTTAGCGTACCGGCGTCAGCCAGGCGTCGTTGGCGACCCAAGTAATAGGCTCCGCTGCGCATATCGGCGACGATCAAGCGGAGGTAGCGATGGCGCAGCGGATCGAGAAGGTGGCAGTGCTGGGTGCCGGGCTGATGGGTCACGGCATCGCTCAGGTGTCCGCGCAGGCCGGCTATGAGGTCGTGTTGCGTGAGGTCGACGAGGCGACCTTGAACAAGGGCCTCTCAAAGATCGAGGCTCAGCTCGCGCGCGCCGTCGAAAAGGGCCGTTCGACACAAGAGGACGCCGATGCCGTGCGAGGGCGTATCCACGGAACCGTTCACTACCGTGAGCTCGTCGACTGCGATCTGGTGATCGAGGCGATCACCGAGAGCCTTGAGCTGAAGCTCGAGATGTGGCGCGAGGTTGACGAGTTCGTCAAGCCGGAGGCGATCTTCGCGACTAATACCTCCTCGCTCGCCGTCATCGACCAGGCGGCCGTCACCTCCCGCTCGGACCGGTTCGTCGGCCTTCACTACTTCAACCCGGCCCAGGTCATGAAGCTGGTGGAGGTGGTGCGCTGTGTGACCACCTCTGAGGAGGCGTTCGAGACCGCGCTTCAGTTCGCACGCTCGCAGGAGAAGCTCGCGATCCCTACCCGCGACCGCGCCGGCTTCATCGTCAACCGGCTGCTGGTGCCCTACATGCTCGACGCGATCCGTGCCTATGAAGAGCAGGTCGGCTCGGTCGATGAGATCGACGAAGCGATGAAGGCCGGCGCCGGACACCCAATGGGGCCGCTGACGCTCGCGGACTTCGTGGGCCTGGACACGCTCGGCTCGATTTGCGAAGTGCTCTTCGAGGAGTTTCGTGAGCGGCGGTTCGCCGAGCCGCCGGTGCTTCGCAAGATGCTCTCGGCCGGCTGGTATGGGCGCAAGGCGGGCATCGGCTTCTACGATTACGCCGGCGAGGCGCCACAGCCGAACCCGGGGATCTGAAGCTGAGTCCGATGGCTCTTCGCGCGAGCAGGCAGCTGCCTTGCGTAGGTCAATAATCTTTTGGTATGAGCGACCCCTCCAAGTTGCGTGTCGCCGACGCTGATCGTGAGCAGGCTGTCGATGAGCTACGTGAGCACACCGTCGCCGGCAGGCTCACCTCGGAGGAGCTCGAGGAGCGCATCGAAAGCGCCTACCGCGCGAGAACGCGTGCGGATCTGGAACGCCTGAGGGCAGACCTCCCGGTCAGCTCGACCTCGGTGAAGCTGGCCCTGACCAAGCGCAAGACGCAGCTGCGCCGGCGCCTCGTGCAGGAGGCGGGGGGTTCTGCCGGCGTGTCGGCGATCTGCGTGGGTACCTGGCTGGCCAGCGATCCAAGCGGCAGCTTCTGGCCGGGTTGGATCATCGCCTTCACGCTGCTTCCGGTCATCCGCGACGCATGGCGGCTACTAGGGCCGGCGTCTGATCTGGAGGTCGTGGAAGCCAGGCTGCAGGCGCGTCACGAACGCCGCCTCTCACGCGGGCACCGCCACCGTTACCGGGGGCTGCCGTGGTGAAGGCAAGGCCAACCAGAAGTACCCCGGGGGCACACGCCGGCCCTGGCGCGAGAGCCGGTCGTCGGTGAGCGCCCTGCAAGGGGCCAGCGAGCGCGCCCTCGCGGGCGGGCCCGAGCGTCACCGCGCCAAGGCGGCCGAGCAGGGCAAGCTGCCGGTACGCGAGCGTGTCGCCGCGCTGCTGGACCCCGACTCCTTCGCCGAGGAGGCGCTCCTGGCCAACTGGCAGGAGGATGGGCTGGGCGCCGACGGCGTGGTTACCGGCCTCGGCACGATCGAAGGCAGGCCGGTCGCACTGATGGCCAACGACCCCACCGTCAAGGCGGGCTCGTGGGGCCCAAAGACGGTCGAGAAGATTCTGCGCGTCCAGGAGCGCGCTCTGTCGCTGGGCACGCCAATGATCTACCTGGTGGACTCGGCGGGAGCGCGCATCACCGAGCAGGTCCAGATGTTCCCGGGGCGCCGTGGCGCGGGGCGCATCTTCCACAACCAGGTCAAGCTCTCGGGTGTCGTGCCGCAGGTCTGCGTGCTGTTTGGCCCCTCCGCCGCCGGTGGCGCCTACATCCCCGCGTTCTGTGATCTGGTGATCATGCGGGAAGGCAACGCCTCGATGTATCTCGGATCGCCACGGATGGCGGAGATGGTGATCGGCGAGAAGGTGACCCTCGAGGAGATGGGCGGCGCGAAGATGCACACCGGTGTCTCCGGCTGCGGCCATCAGCTGGTCAAGGACGACACACAGGGGATCGAACTGGCAAGACGCTACCTGTCCTACTTCCCGTCCAACCGCCAGCACCAGCCGCCCCAGTCCCAGCCGGCGGCGCCCTCCAGCGACACTCCCATCGCGGAGCTGATCCCGGCCGATGAGAACAAGCCGTTTGACATCAAGCTTCTGCTCGACACACTGCTCGACGCTGAGAGCTTCCTGGAGATCCATCCGCGATTCGCCAAGGAGCTCGTCGTCGGCTATGGGCGCCTGGACGGCAGGGTGGTGGGCATCCTCGCCAACCAGCCAAAGGTCAAGGGCGGAGTGCTGTTCAGCGACTCAGCGGACAAGGCGGCACGTTTCATCTGGACCTGCAACGCCTTCAACATCCCGCTGCTGTTCCTGGCGGACGTTCCCGGGTTCATGATCGGCACCCAGGTCGAGCGCCAGGGCATCATCCGTCACGGCGCGAAGATGATCAGCGCCGTATCCGAAGCGACCGTGCCGAAGATCTCGGTGATCGTACGCAAGGCCTATGGAGCTGGCCTGTACGCGATGGCCGGTCCGGCATTTGACCCCGATTGCTGTCTGGCTCTCCCCAGCGCGTCGATCGCGGTGATGGGACCGCAGGCTGCAATCAACGCCGTCTACTACAACCAGCTGCAGGCGATCGAGGACGACACCGACCGGGCCGCAGAGACTGAGCGGCTGCGCGAAGAGTACGCCCGCGACATCGACATTCTTCACCTCGCCTCAGAGCTGGTGATCGACGCCGTCATACAACCACAGCAGTTGCGCCGCGAGCTGATCCGCCGCTTTGCCTACGCCGAGGGCAAGCGGCGCGACTGGCCGGCCAAGCACAACCCCGTCACGCCGGTCTGATCGATCCGCTGGCCCCTCGGCCAACCGCTCACATCGCTGCTGGCGGCTCGGGGATCGCGGCGTCGGTGGTGCCAGCGGTCCGAGTCTGATCGTCCTGGAAGGGCGGGTAGGTCTCGGTCAGCAGATACAGGTAGGCGTCGCTGCGCGCCGTGTAGGAGTTGGCGAGCACCATCAAATCGTGCAGCCCACGCGGCATCTTGCCGGTGAAGAGGATCACAAACCACGCCGCGAACGCCCCGATCTCCAGCAGCAACCCCATGATGTAGCGCAGGATCATGATCGGAATCGCGATGATGCCGCGAAGCAGCGTCTTCAGGCGACTGTATTGCTCCAGCGGACCCGCGAAGTGCATCCGCACCGGATAGGAGGGTTCCTCTGAGCCGCCGAACGGCGGATAGGCATCGGTTAGCAGCACCGTGTAGGCGGTCACGCGTGTCAAACAGCGTGTGTAGCCCGCGACGAAGTCATACAGACCCTGTGGATAGCGCCCCGTGATGACGATCGCAAACCACGCGAAGACCACGCCGATGAAGGCAATTATCCCGTAGAAGTACACCCAGATCGCCACCGGAATGGCGAGAATCAGCCGAAAGAACGTAGTCAGCCGGCTGCGCTTCTCCACATAGTCCGCTTCGAACGTGACTGGATATGACACGAAACAACCCCCTCAGGTGATTGGCTGTTGGCTCCCTTTGATGCGCAATGCCACAAGCGCGTCGCGCCAATCCTAGACAGCCGTGGGGCGGACGTGGGAATTTTCAATACATTCCCTTCGTGGACAGCACCGAACTGGCCTTCGCGGGCATCGCCCGCCAGGCGCAACTGATCGCCGCCGGGGAGATCTCCGCACGCGAGCTGCTCGAGATCTACCTGGAGCGGATCGCCCGCGTCGACGGGACGCTCAACGCCTTCCGTGTCGTCCTTGCTGAGCGAGCGGGCATGGAAGCCGACCAGGCTGACGCTCGCCGTGGCGCCGGCGCTGAGCGCCCGCTACTTGGAGTTCCGATCGCCGTCAAGGACGACATCGACGTCGCCGGCGAGGTGACGGCACTGGGCACCAACGCACACGCCGGGCCGGCGAGCGCGGACGCCGAGGTCGTACGTCGCCTACGTGCCGCCGGCGCGGTGATCATCGGCAAGACCAACGTGCCGGAGCTGTGTATCTGGCCGTTCACCGAGACGGCGACGTTCGGCGCGACGCGAAATCCATGGGATCTGCAGCGCACCCCAGGAGGATCGAGCGGTGGCAGCGCCGCCGCGGTTGCGGCCGGTCTCGTTGGTGGGGCGCTCGGCTCAGACGGAGCCGGGTCGATTCGCATACCGGCGGCCTGGTGTGGCCTGTTTGGTCTGAAGCCTCAACGTGGGCGTGTCCCGCTGGCGCCCCGCCCGCGTGCCTGGCACGGCCTGTCGGTCAACGGTGTATTGACGCGCAGGGTCGCGGACACAGCGCTGTTCCACGATGTTGTCTGCGGTGCTAGCGACGTCGACCTGGACCATGCTGCTGCGCCGTCGATCCCCTTTGCGCAGGCAGCCGCGACGGCGCCGGGTCGGCTGCGGATCGCGTTCTCCACACGCATCCCGCCGGGCGTCATCTCAAGGCTCGACCACGACGCCCGACGCGCGCTCGAGGACACGGTCGAGCTGCTGCGCTCGCTCGGGCACGAGCTCTCAGAGCACGACCCCGACTACGGGATCGCCACCCTCCCGGCGCTGCTTCCGCGCTATCTGCGAGGGATCCGTGACGACGCGCACGCCCTACCGCACTTCGAGCGCCTCGAACGGCGCACGCGTGGAATGGCCCGGCTGGGCGATCTGATCACACCGGCTCTGCTGCAGCGGGCGCTTACCTACGAGGCCGAGTTCGCGCGTCGCGTCGGTCGTGTGTTTGAGGATCACGATGTGCTGATCACACCGGCCACGGCGACGCCGCCCCCACGGCTCGGGCGGTTGCACGGTCGCGGGGCGCTGTGGACACTCAACACCGTTGCCGGCATGGTCCCGTACAACGGCGTCTGGAACGTGACCGGTCAACCCGCCTGCTCGGTGCCGGCGGGTCTCGGCGCGGACGGTCTGCCCCGTGCCGTACAGCTCGTCGGACGGGCAAACGACGAGACGACGCTCCTATCGCTTGCCGCACAGATCGAGTCCGAGCGGCCCTGGGAGCAGACGCGCCCGTCCGAAGTCGCGTGAGCGCCCTGGCGGGCTCATGAGCGAAACAACGCAACCGGCGAGCGACGTCGAGGCGCTGCTGGACATCGCGATTCGCGCGACCCGCGGCGCCGGGGAGCTGTTGAAGCAGCGATTTCTGCTGGGGGAGGAGCTTGCGATCACAAGCAAGAGCACGCCCACGGATCTGGTCAGCGAGGCGGATCTGAGCGCCCAACGTGAGATTCGTGCGCTACTTTCGCGTGAACGTCCAGACGACGGGTTCCTGGGGGAGGAGCAGGGCGAGGACCACCAAGGCAACAGCGGCCTGCGCTGGGTGGTAGATCCGCTGGACGGGACGATCAACTTTCTCTTTGGCATCCCCCAGTGGTGCGTGAGCGTCGCGGTCGAGGACGCCGAGGGCCCGCTCGCTGGCGCGATCTTCGATCCCAACCGCGACGAGCTGTTCACCGCGGTTCGAAACGGGCCGGGGAGACTGAACGGCGGGGCGCCGCTAGAACCCTCGCCGCGCGGCGAGCTTCCGACCGCGATGGTGGCCACCGGCTTCGCGTATGACTCGACGGTTCGCGCGGCCCAGGCAAAGGTGCTCGAGCGGCTCATCCCTCAGATCCGCGACGTGCGCCGGTTCGGTAGCGCCGCGCTTGATCTGGCTTGGACCGCCGCTGGTCGCTACGACGCCTACTTCGAGCGCTCGGTCAAGGCGTGGGACATCGCGGCGGGAACGCTGATCTGCCGTTGCGCCGGTCTGAGTATCCTCGAGCTCTCGCCACGCCCTGATCTGCCATGGGGGATCCTGGCGGGCCCGGCGGGGCTGGCCGAGCAGCTACACGAGCTCGTCGACCGGTCCTAGGCCAGCGGGCGTGCGGGGTTGGCGGGGTCGCGCCTAAGCCTGCTAGCTTCCCGCCGGTCGCCCTTTCGAATGCGGCGGGTGGGAGTCGAACCCACACGCCCTTTCGGACAGAGGCTTTTGAGGCCTCCGCGTCTACCATTCCGCCACCGCCGCAAACTAGTGCCAAATATAGGCGAGCTCGGGCTCGGCCCGCTTGCTCGAGCTCATCCAGCGCCCGGCCGGCGAGTGCCGGCTAGTACTCAGGCGGGATTGGGAGAAAGGTCGCTGTAGTCACCGGCGGCTGGATTGGCCTGGTGCTCGACCTCGACGTTCCAGCCTTGAGAGAAGCCACGCATCGCGAAAACGATCAACAAAATTTGCACCGGAATTATCAGGAAGGTGAGGGTGCCGAGCAGCCCGGCGTTGAGTGTGGGCTGAGAAAATCCGGTTTTGTCTCGATCAAACCAACCGGGGGCCGACACCAGCGCGAAGATGATCAGCAGCACCGCCAGCGAGGAAACGACCGGCAACACCCCTCGGTTCCAGCGTCCCGCGTAGTACGCAAGGGTCAGATAGATCAGCACATACCCGATCTGGACCGGGATGGCCCCCTCCAGCACTTCCCATCCGCCGATTGTTATCAGCGCCACCAGGCCGGCGCTGATCACCATCAGAAGGATCACAACGACCCGTGTGGAGCGCACGATCGGCTTTTCCCGATTGGGGTGCGTAATCCTCACGCCGGCGGCTGTTTGGGGGTTCGAGGCGGCCACTGTGTAAGTGACCATACAATCTCTGGCGGTTCAAGTGTGCAAACACGTAGCCTGAAGCGGCCAGCCCACGCGGGCGTGGTGGAATTGGTAGAC
>DATBPE010000144.1:0-10619 GCA_036561505.1 Solirubrobacteraceae bacterium | reverse complement strand
TCGTGGCACTCAACCAACCGGCGCTGAGTCGGCTGGGAAGCGGCTTTCTCATACCGGCCTGCTTCTTTTTGCCGCCGGGCATGATCGGTCATCCCAGCGGCAGTTGCCCGTATGCCGAACCAAAGGCCGCCGGAGACATCGCCAAGGCCAAGGAAATGGTCACGCAGTCGGGCATGGCGGGGACCCCGGTGACGGTCTGGAGCCAGACGCGCTCTCCACGCAAGGAATGGGTGGAAAACTACGTCAACGTGCTCAACCAGATCGGGTTCAAAGCCACCCAGAAGGTGATCGCCGACGAAAACTATTTCCCGACGATCGGCAACCTGAAGCTGAACGCCCAGACTGGCTTCGCCGACTGGAACCAGGATTTCCCCAACCCGGTCGACTTCTACCTGCTGCTCACCAAGCAGGGGATCCTCCCCGAAAACAACCAGAACTTCGGGCAGGTCGACGACCCCAGGATCAACAAGGAAGTGGAAGAACTGGGCAAGGTGCCCACCAGCCAGCTCGCCTCGGTGGCGAGCCGCTGGCAGGCGCTGGACGAATATGTCGCCAAGAAGTCCTACGTGGCGGTCTTCGGTTATCAGACATTCCCGAAGTTCACCTCCACACGTATCAACTACAAGTCGATCGTGTTCTCGCCAGTGTATGGCTGGGACTACAGCGCCCTGCAGTTGAACCCCTAGAGTTCGGGAGAGTCGAGGTGGGCCGGGGAACATTTGCTGTTCTTTCGGCCCACCGCTCTACCCTGGATCTAAATGGCCACTGATCCAGTCATCCGCGGCCCGGCGGGCGAGCTCTCCGGCGTGATCTCCTCAGAGCCCGCCGCGGTGGAGGGCCAGGTGCCGCCAGGGCTCGGCCCCTACCAGCTGGCGTGGCGGCGGCTGCGCCGCAACCGGGTGGCACTCGCCTTCGGTGCTCTGTTTGTAGTGATCGTGGTGCTTTGCCTGCTAGCCCCGCTGTACGCGAAAGACGTGGCCCACACGACGCTTGCCGCCAACCACATCACCGAAAAGATCGAGGTCGGCGGCAAAAGCAAGGAAGTCGTCTCCCTGGTCGGCATACCGATCGGCCCGACGTGGCACTCGCGCTTCCTCCTGGGTGCTGACAAGGACGGGCGTGACATCGCGGTGCGTCTGCTCTACGGCGGGCGCAACTCGCTTGAGATCGGCGCGCTCGCGACGTTCATAACAGTGATCCTCGGAGTGCTGCTCGGCACGCTGGCCGGTTACTTCGGTGGGCTCTTGGATGCGATCCTCTCACGCGGCTTCGATGTGATCTGGGCCTACCCGCCGGTCATTCTGGGGATCGCTCTGGGTGCGGTGCTGAACATCGACGGCATCACCATCGGGCCGATCGAACTGCAGGCCGGTTCGCTGGTGATACCGATCGCCATCGTCGGCATCGTCTATATCCCCTATGTGGCAAAGCCGATCCGCGGCCTGGTGCTGGGCTTGCGCCAGCGCGAGTTCGTGGACGCCGCCCGCCAGCAGGGCCTCTCGCATACGCGCATCATGTTCGGGGAGATCCTGCCGAACCTCGCCTCGATGATCATCGTCTTCCTGCCGCTGATCCTCGCCAACGCGATCCTCCTGGAGGCCGCCCTGTCCTACCTGGGGGCCGGCATCCAACCACCCAACCCGTCCTGGGGCACGATGATCAGCGAAGGGATCCGCGAAATCCCGGCGGCGATCCATCTCACCCTGGTGCCGGGAATCATGCTGCTGCTGACGGTGCTCGGCATCAACGTCTTCGGCGACGGGGTGCGTGACGCTCTGGACCCGCGAGCGAAGATCCGGATCGGACGCCGATGAGCCGATTCATCCTGCGCCGCTTGATCTCCGCCGCCGGTGTGCTGCTGGCGATCTCGGTGCTGACCTTCTTGATCTTCCAGGCGATCCCCAACGGGGATCCGGCGTTGCGCCTGGGGGGACGCCTGGCTACCCCATCGGAGCTCGCCAACATCCGCCACGAGTACGGCTTCGACCAGCCGATCTACGTGCAGTACGTGGACACGATGGAGAAGATCTTCAACGGCACCGTCGTCTCCTATACCCAGGGGATAAACATCGACGAACAGATCCGACGCGTGCTGCCGGCGACGCTCTCGCTGGCGCTGGGGGCGGGATTCATCTGGCTGTTCCTGGGGATTCTCTTTGGGGTGCTGACGGCGATCACGGCCGGGCGCTGGCTGGATCGCGTTCTGACGATCCTGGCGCTGGTCGGCATCTCCTTTCCGGTGTTCTTCCTGGCGGCGCTCGTGCTCTACTACCTGGGCTTCAAGGCCGGGATCATCCCGCTGTCGGGCTACGTGCCGCTGACCGAAGATCCGTGGGGTTGGTTCACTCACCTGATCGCGCCGTGGCTGGTGCTCTCGGTGCTGTTCATCGGCCTCTACTCGCGCGTGTTGCGCTCGAGCATCCTCGACACCCTCGGCGAGGACTATGTGCGCACCGCGCGGGCCAAGGGCCTATCCGAGCGGCGCGTGCTGATAGTCCACGTTCTGCGCAACTCACTGATCCCGATCATCTCTTTGTGGGGGCTTGATTTCGCGCAGGTGATCGGCGGTGGGGCGATCCTCACCGAGTCGGTCTTCAACCTGCATGGTGTCGGTCAGTTCGCCGCCGAATCGATCGGGCGTCTGGACATCCCCTCGGTACTCGTGATCGTTCTGCTGACCGCGTTCGCTGTCGTTCTGCTGGGCGCGATCGTCGACATCCTCTATGCGGTGCTGGACCCGCGCATCAGGCTCTCCTCATGAGCGAACGTCTGCTCGACGTCAACGATCTGCGGGTCTCTTTCAGGACCGAAGAAGGACTCGTTCACGCCGTCGACGGCGTCTCCTTCAGTATCGATCGGGGCGAGGTTCTGGCGATCGTCGGTGAGTCGGGATCGGGTAAGTCGGTGACCTCGATGACCCTGATGGGCCTGACCCGCTCCCCGAACGCCACCTTCCAGGGCACCGTCACCTTCCAGGGGACCGAGCTGATTGGCGCCAAGGACGAGCAGCTGCGCAGGATCCGCGGCGCACAGATGGCAATGATCTTCCAGGATCCGATGAGCTCCCTGGATCCCGTCTACAGGGTCGGCTATCAGATCGTCGAGCAGATCCGCGCGCACGACCGCTCGATCTCCAAGGCGGCGGCGCTCGATCGGGCGGTCGAGTTGATGGAGCGAGTGGGGATTCCCCGGGCACGCGATCGGGCCCGCTCCTACCCGCACGAATTCTCCGGCGGTATGCGCCAGCGTGTGATGATCGCGATGGCGCTGTCGTGCTCGCCGAGCCTCTTGATCGCCGATGAGCCGACCACGGCGCTCGACGTCACGATCCAGGCGCAGATCCTCGCCGAGCTGGGCGAGCTGCGCGCCAACGAGCAGGCGGGAATCATCCTCGTCACCCACGACCTCGGGGTGGTCGCCGACATCGCCGACCGGGTGATCGTGATGTATGGCGGACGGGTCGTCGAGCAAGGGACGCTCGATGAGATCTTCTACGACCCCCAACACCCTTACACCTGGGGGCTGCTCGGTTCGATCACCCGCGTGGATCGCGACCGCTCACAGCGCCTGGCGGCGATCCCGGGTCTGCCGCCGTCGCTGCTGAACCCACCGCGGGGCTGTCACTTCCGTCCGCGCTGCCCGCACGCCTTCGAGCGCTGCACCGAGGTTCCCGAGCTGGCGGTCCGTGTCGCGGACGCTCCCGCGCACTCCGATCGCTGCTGGCTCGAGAGCGAGCGCAAGCGCGAGTTGCGTCAAGTCGACGGCGCCATCGGCCTGGCAAGCGAGGGGACGGTGATCGCATGAGCAGCGGCGCCCCGGCCGCGCTGCTGCTGGAGGTCGAGCACCTGCGAGTCCACTTTCCTGTTCGCTCCTCCTCGCTGTTGCGTCGCCGCAGCGAGGTGGTGCACGCGGTCGACGACGTGACGCTCGAGTTGCCAGAGGGCCAGACGCTCGGGATCGTCGGGGAGTCCGGTTGTGGCAAGACCACGCTGATACGCGCTTTGGCGCGGCTGGTCCCATCGACTGACGGGGCGATCCGCTTCCGCGGTCAGGACATAACAGACGCCGGCCGGGCGCAGCTCGCGCCCGTGCGCAGGGAAATGCAGATGGTCTTCCAGGATCCTCAGGCGTCGCTGAACCCGCGCAAGCGTGTGATCCAGATCATCTCCACGCCGCTGCGCATGCGTGGTGTGGAGCGCGCGGAAGTCGACTCCAAGGCGCGCGCGCTGCTCTCCCGGGTCGGGCTGAACCCCGAGCACCTCAATCGTTTCCCGCACGAGTTCTCAGGCGGCCAGCGCCAGCGCATCGGCATCGCCCGCGCGCTGGCGGTGCAGCCGCGGCTGATCATGCTCGACGAGCCGGTCTCCGCACTTGATGTGTCGATCCAGGCGCAGGTGATCAACCTGCTCGACGAGCTCCAGGACGAACTGGGGCTCAGCTACCTGTTCGTCGCCCACGATCTGTCGGTCGTGCGTCACGTCTCGGAGAAGATCGCTGTGATGTATCTGGGCAAGGTGATGGAGCTATCACCCTCCGAGGAGCTCTACCGCAAGCCGATCCACCCCTACACCCACGCGCTGCTCGGCGCGATCCCGATCCCCGACCCGCGCGAGAACCGCGCCCGTGAGCGGATGGTGGTCAGCGGGGAGCCTCCCAATCCGATCTCCCCGCCGCCGGGATGCCGCTTTCACACCCGTTGCCCGCACGCCAGCGACATCTGTCGGGCGATCGAGCCGCCGCTGGCCGAATACCCGGGCGGTCACCTCGCCGCCTGCCACCACCCGCAGAACGTGAGCGCCCAGGAGCTAGCCGGCGTGAGGCGATCGGAGGCCTCGCCGATCTCGGCGGCCGCGCAACTTCCAACCGCCCAGGACTCTGTCCTAGGATCGTAAGTGCCATGAACCACGACGAGGCACTGGCCAGCAGTTCCGCTGAGCTCCTGAGCTCTCTGATCCGTTTCAACACGGTCAACCCGCCGGGCAATGAGCGCGCGGCCCAGGAGCACCTGGCGGCCTATCTGGGCGCGGCGGGCTTCCAGTGCGAGCTGCTGGGTGCCGAGCCTGGGCGGCCGAACCTCGTGGCCAGGCTGCGCGGCAGCGGCGAAGGGCCGACGCTCTGCTACCTCGGCCACGTGGACACGGTGCTCGCCGACTCCTCGCAGTGGAGCCGAGACCCGTGGTCTGGGGAGATCGACGACGGTTACCTGTGGGGTCGCGGTGCACTGGATATGAAGTCGCAGGTCGCCGCTGAGGTCGCCGCCGGCGCCTGGCTCGCCCGCTCGGGCTGGCGCCCGGCGCACGGAGATCTGCTGATTGTCTGTGTGGTCGACGAGGAGACCGGCGGTGAGCTCGGTGCGCAGTGGATCACCGAGACCCACCCTCAGAAGGTGCGCTGCGACCTTCTGATCAACGAGGGCGGTGGAGAGGTCTTCTCCTACGGCGCCAGGCGCCTATATGGGGTGTGCTGCGCCGAGAAGGGAGTGTTTCGCTTCACGCTAAGCACCGAGGGCGTCGCGGGGCACGCCTCGATGCCGAAGATGGGCGAAAACGCGCTGCTGAAGATGGGCCCGCTGCTGGAACGGCTGGGTGCCCGCCAGCCCGCCTATCAGCTGACCGAGGTGCCCCGCGCGTTCCTTGCCGGGATCGGCGAGGATCCAGAGGATCCCGTGGGTGCGCTGGCGCACATGAGTGGCGCCGACGAGCGGCTGGTGACGATGTTCGAGCCGATGCTGGGAGTGACCTTCACACCGACGCGTATCCGCGCCTCGGAGAAGATCAACGTGATCCCCTCCCGTGCCGAGTTGAGGGTCGACTGCCGTGTGCCGCCGGGACTCGGTGAGCCTGAGGTCCGCCACGCTATCGCCGAAGTGCTCGGCCAGGAAGCCGACGGGGACTTTCGGGTCGACTTCACAGAGCGGGTGGTCGGCAACGGTTCGCCATTGGACACCGAGCTGATGGGGCGGATCTCCAAGTGGGTCTCAGAGCACGACTCCGCTGGCGAGGTGGTGCCGGTGATCCTGCCGGGCTTCACAGACTCGCGCCACTTCCGTGCGGCCTTCCCGGAGTGTGTGGCATACGGTTTCTTTCCGCAGTACCACCAGTCCCTCTTCGAGAGTCAGCCACTGGTTCACGGCGCGGACGAGCGCATCGACGTGCGCGACTTGGCCTTCGCGACCGGGTTCTACAGAGACATGGCAGTGAGCCTGCTGGGCTGAGTCCCGGCTGAATTTCCCAAAACCGCAGCGAGGGTCCATAATGGACGTGATGGAGCCAAGGAAGGTGACATGGGCGCGATGACGCCGCTTGCCAGTTCGCTGGCTCAGGACATCCAGAACTGGGCCTACCAGTGGTCGAGCGTCGCGATGATGCTGTTCTTCATCCTGATCATCTACGTGATGCTGCGGATGCTCAAGACGATTCCGCGCGTCAAGCCGCAGCAGATCAAGCCGTCTTCTGACCAGTCGGCCTCGTTTGCGGATATCGCCGGTGTGGATGAGGCCAAGGGGGAGCTGCAGGAGATCGTCGAGTTCCTGCGCGACCCGCGTGAGTTCGAGAAGATGGGCGCGAAAGTGCCCAGGGGGATTCTGCTGCACGGTCCGCCGGGCACCGGCAAGACGCTGCTGGCCAAGGCGGTTGCGCACGAGTCCGGCGCCCAATTCTTCGCGCAGTCCGCGGCCGCGTTCGTGGAGATGTTCGCCGGCCTTGGAGCCGCTCGTATCCGCCGCCTGTTCGCGGTCGCGCGCAAGCACGAACCGGCGATCATCTTCATCGACGAGCTCGATGCGGTCGGTGGCCGACGCGGCACAGACATCTCCGGCGAGAAGGACCAGACTCTCAACCAGCTGCTGGTCGAGATGGACGGCTTCTCCACCAGCGGACGGGTGGTCGTGATCGCGGCGTCGAATCTGCTGGAGAAGCTCGACCCGGCGCTGCTGCGACCGGGGCGCTTTGATCGCCAGGTGTTCGTCGCTCCACCCGACGTCAAGGGCCGCGAGGGAGTGCTTCAGGTGCACACACGCAACAAGCCGCTCTCCGGTGTGGACCTGGGACTGGTGGCCCAGCAGACCAGCGGGCTCACGGGCGCCGACCTGGCGAACATCTGTAACGAGGCCGCGATCTTCGCCACCAGGCGCAAAGGGCGGTTCATCGCCGCGGTCGACTTCGACTCGGCGATCGAGAGGGTCATCGCCGGCGTGCAGTCGCGCAGGGTTCTCAACGAGCACGAGAAGCGCGTGGTCGCTTACCACGAGGCTGGCCACGCGCTCTGTGGCGAGCTGTTGCCCTCGGTCGACCGGGTGCACCGCATATCGATCGTGCCCCGCGGCCGCGCGCTCGGATACACGCTCAACCTGCCCGCCGAGGATCGCTACCTGAAGACGCGCGAGGAGCTCTTGGACTACATGACCGTGCTGCTGGGCGGGCGTGTCGCCGAGCAAGTCGTCTTCGGTCAGGTCACCACCGGCGCCTCTGATGATCTCAAGCGCGTAGCCGAGATCTCCCACTCGATGGTGCACGACTTCGCGATGGGCACCGCCGGAATGGGTCGCGCTCCCGACGGCGACGTGCAGCTGTCTGAGACGACGCTGCGCATCCGCGACGAGGAGCGCCAAGACCTGATCGAGGAAGCCGGCCGTGCCTCCCAGCGGCTGATCATCGCCCACCGCCGCCAGCTGGATCAGCTAGCCAGCGAGCTGCTCGAGCACGAGGTGCTCGAGCGTGACTCGATCGAGCGCGTCATGGACGGCGTGCCGCGCCTGGAGCGCGCACCCGGCGTGGGGCTGCGGGTGGTGGCCGCCGCGGTCCCCGCAGACGACGGCGGGGAAAGCGATTCCGTGCGCATATAGACTGCACGGTGTGTTTGATCGGATCGACCACATCGGCGTGGCCGTGGAGGAGCTCGAGAGCTCTCTGGAGCTCTACGCCGAGCACCTGCAGATGGCCCTCGTGCATCGCGAGGTAGTGGCCGAGCAGGGTGTCGAGGCGGTCCTGTTGGATGTCGGCGAGGGCCACGTCGAGTTGCTCGCGCCGCTGGGAGCCGACACCCCCGTCGGCAAGTTTTTGGCCAAGAAGGGCCCCGGCCTTCATCACGTCGCCTACCAGGTGTCAGACATCGACGCGACGCTCGAGTCTCTGCGCCAGGCCGGCCTGCCGCTTATCGATGAGCACGCCCGCATCGGGATCCGCGACTCACGCGTGGCGTTTCTGCATCCACGCGCTACCGGCGGCGTACTGACCGAGGTCGTCCAACCCGCACACGGGAACAGGCACTGATGGCGCTCGCTGCTCGGCGCATCAGCGTCGGCTTCCAGGGCGGGCAGGTGCTGGCGCTGCGGGTCAGCGACGAGCAGCTGCAGACACTGCAAAAGTCGCTGGGTTCGAGCGGCTGGCACGAGCTGGACACCGAGGACGGCCCGGTGCGCATGGATCTAACGCAGGTCGTCTACGTGCGCTCGGAGAGCGACGATCAGCGCGTTGGTTTCGGGTCCTGAGCCACCGCTCGAGCGTCATGCCACCAGCAACCCGTGGGCGGATCGGCAGATGATCCCCCAACGCTCCCGTAGCGGGCTTTGGGAGATCGACAGACGGGGATTGGTGGCGGCCCGTACCCGCGGGCACTCACCCACGCGCGATCAGTTGATCGCTCGCTTCTCGTGTCTGGGCCAGCACGGCGCGGTGTGGCTGGCGACCGGGCTGACATGTGCGGCGCTCGACCGCCGCAAGCGCTCGCGCTGGAGTGAGGCCACGGCCACCGTCGCGGGAACCTACCTACTCAACAGCGCGCTGAAGCTGCTCGTGCGCCGTCCTCGCCCCCAGCTCCCAGGTCTGCCGGCGCTGTCGAGTACGCCCACGCAGCTGAGCTTCCCAAGCGCCCACGCCTCCACCTCCTTCGCCGCCGCGGCGCTCTACTCGCGACTGGGTCTGCCGGCGGGAGGCCTCTATGCGCTGGCCGGCGGTCTGTCGCTCTCGCGTCTGTATCTGGGCGTCCACTATCCCTCCGATGTGCTGGCCGGCGCGCTGCTCGGCGGCGCGGTGGCCGCTCTGCACCCCGCCTGAGGCGTCCCGTGAGCGGATCAGGATGAGCACGCGCATAGGAATCGTCGGCATGCCCAACGCGGGCAAGTCCTCGCTGTTCAACGCACTCACAAACGCGGGGGCGGAGGCTGCGAACTACCCGTTCACGACGATCGAGCCCAACGTGGCGGTGGTGCCCGTGCGCGACGAGCGCTTGCAGGAGGTCGCCATGACATTGGGGGCCTCAGAGATCGTCTGGGACACGGTCGACTTCCACGACATCGCCGGCCTGGTCGCGGGAGCGCACCAGGGCGAGGGCCTGGGCAACCGCTTCCTGGCGAACATCCGCGAGACGCACGCGATCGTGCACGTGGTGCGCGCCCACGGCGATGAGAACGTGATCCATCCCGAGGGCCGTGTGGACCCGCTGGCGGACATCGAAACGATTGAGACGGAGCTCGTGATGGCGGACCTCGAGGCGGCTGAGCGCCGGGTGGACAAAGTCGCCAAGCAGGCGCGCGGCGGCGACCGCGTGGCGATCGCGGAGGAGGCGTGGCTACGCGAGGTGATCGCGGCACTGCAGGCGGGGCGCCCCGCGCGTACGGTGCCCGTGCCTGATGAGGCCCCCAACGCCGCCCGTGACCTGGGCTCGCTGACAAGCAAGCCGGTGTTGTTCGTGGCGAACGTCGACGAGGGCTCCGAGGATCTCCCAGTAGCGGTCGCCGAGCACGCGGCCGCACAGGGTGCGCGCGCGGTGGCTGTGTCCTCGCGCATCGAGGCAGAGCTTGCCGAGCTGGAGGAAGCGGACGCCGCGGCGATGCGCGAGGAGCTCGGGGTCAGCGAGTCCGGCCTGCAGCTGGTGGTGAGAGAGGCTTTCGCGCTGCTTGAGCTGATCGCGTTCTTCACCGCCGGTGAGGCTACGATCGCGCAGTCCTGGCATCTGCGTAAAGGCCTCACCGCCTGGCATGCGGCGGGCCAGATCCACTCCGACATCCAGAAGGGCTTCGTGCGCGCGGAAGTGATCGGCTGGCGCGAGCTCCTCGACGCGGACGGCTACTCCGGCGCGCGCGACCGTGGCACGTTGCGCCTGGAGGGCCGTGACTACGTGATGGCAGATGGGGACGTGATCACAGTCAAGTTCACGCCCTAGAGTTCGCCTGCAGGCGCTCGGCGAGCTTCACCATGCCGAGTGCGCGGGCCTGCAGCGCGCCCGCAGCGAAGTCCGTGGCCTGATCGGAGGGGCGCTCCAGCTCGATCTCGACGAGCGTGGCGATCCGCTTGAAGTCCAGCAGCAGCTGTGTGTGATCGCGCAGCGCCTGCACGATCCGCGGGCGTATGCCGCTCGTCGCCCTTCTTGCCGCTTGCAGAAGCTCCTCGAGTGAGCCGTACTCGCGCAGGAGCTCTGCGGCGGTCTTCGCCCCGACCCCGGGTGCCCCGGGCAGACCATCGGACGGGTCTCCGCGCAGCGCGATGAAGTCCGCGACCAGCTCCGGGCTGATCCCGTAGCGCTCGCGCACCTGCGCCGGGCCGATCTCCCCGGCGACTGCGCCTTTGCTGAGCTCAACGATCGAGGCGCCCTCCCCGACGACCTGAAAGAGATCGCGATCG
>DATBPE010000143.1:0-17209 GCA_036561505.1 Solirubrobacteraceae bacterium | reverse complement strand
GCGGTTAGCGCCGTGACGGCGGCCCAGCTATGGGAGCGAATTAGGCTTGCACATTGAGCCCGCGTCAGCCGAAGAAGAGCTCGGCTGTTTCGTAGAGGGCGGGGTCGAGTAGCTTCGGCTTGCTTAGGGCGTCCGCTAGGTCCACTTCGACGATCTCGGTTGCGTGTAGGGCAACCATCTTTCCAAAGTGCTTGGCTGCGACCGCATCCATCGCGGCCACACCGAAGCGGGTGGCAAGGATACGGTCGTAGGCCACGGGCGTTCCTCCGCGCTGCACGTGGCCGAGGATCGTGACTCGTGTCTCATAACCGGTTCGCGACTCGATCTCTCGCTCGAGTGTCACGCCGATTCCACCGAGGCGGGGATGCCCAAAGGCGTCGGTGGCGTCCTGCTCGCGTGTCTGGATCGTGCCCTCGCGTGGGACGGCGCCCTCGGCAACCACTACGATCGAGAAGTTGCGCCTCCGCGCGTGACGGCGACGCAGATGCGTCACGACCTCGTCGATGTCAAAGGGCCGCTCAGGCACGAGAATCGCGTCAGCACCACCGGCGATGCCCCCGTGCGTGGCGATCCAGCCGGCGTGACGACCCATCACCTCGACGACCATCACACGATTGTGCGACTCGGCGGTCGTGTGCAGACGATCGAGGGCGTCGGTGACGATCTGCACGGCCGTCTGAAATCCGAACGTGTAATCGGTGCCGCCGAGGTCGTTGTCGATCGTCTTCGGCACGCCTACGACAGGGATGCCCTGTTCGTGCAGGCACAGCGCCACGCCGAGCGTGTCCTCCCCGCCGATCGCGACGAGCCCGTCCAGAGCGCGGCGCTGCATCGTCGCGCCGATAGCCTTCGCCCCGTCGCGGCCCTCGGCAAAGGGGTTGGTGCGCGATGTGCCGAGGATCGTGCCGCCGCGCGGCAGGATGCCGGCGGTGCTCTGGAGGTCCAGCTCCAGCGTGTCGTCCTCAAGCACCCCCGCCCAGCCGTAACGGAACCCCACAAAACTATGCTCCCCGTCGGCTAGGCCGCGCCGGACGACAGCGCGGATGACCGCGTTCAGGCCGGGGCAGTCGCCGCCGCCGGTGAGGATCCCGATACGCATCAGCCCGATATCGCAGCCAGCTCGACCCGTGTGTCTGAAAGCTCAGCGCAGGGGGAGCCGCCTCGAGGGACCACGAGAACCGGACATCGCGCGGAGCGCACTACCTTGGACGAGGTGCTTCCGATCAGCACCTGGTGCGCTGTACCGTAGCCCCGCGATCCGAGGACGAGCAGGGAGACTTCGTGTGAACTGTCGATGAGTTGCTTGGCCTCTGGCCCGTCCAGAATCGCGGACCTGGTAGGGACTGGGCTCTGAGCGACTATCTCTGCGATTTCGTCGTTGGTGGTTTTGCGGACGTCCACAAAATGGCTCGCGTGAGGAGGGATCCCGTACGCGTACGCCAGAGGGCCAATCACCTTGGCGGGGTCGAGGACACGGATGACACGTAGTGCAGCGTGTAGCTGGAGGGCAAGCTCGCTGGAAAGCCCCAGAGCGTGCTTTGACTCGGCGCAACCGTCGTGGGCTACCCCGATCACGTCCAGGCTGGGTGGAAACACACCTAGGTGAAACCCTTGAGGCGCCAGGGCAACCTGGCACTGCAGGCCGTTGAGCGACTGGCCGCTGACGGAGCCTGGCATCACTCTGCCGAGCCCGGCACTACGAGCTGAGCCCAGCACCAGGAGATCCGCTTTCTCTTCCTGGGCAAGTTTGTTCAGAGCCCGCGGTACGCAGTCATCTGCCAGCGTTCGGAACTCGACTGCGTTCACGTGTCCCACGGCTCGACGGGCGGGCGCGAGAATCTCCTGCGCACGCTCGGCTATCGCACGGGTAACTTCTTCGCGCATGCCCTCGGCCACCCAGCGCGACACTGGGCTCACATGGGTAACGATCAGTCTTGCTTCAGAAGGCTCGGCGAGCATCTCTGCCAGCAGAAGAGCGTCCATCGACTGGTTGCCCTCGTCGACGCCGACGAGGATCGTGTCGTAGAGCCTCACCGGATGCTGGGAGCTCGTGGAGGTCATGACTGAAGCGTATGGCTGAAGACTCTTGGCGCCAGCCGAGTAAATCCTCAGTTTTGGCGCAGCAAACTACGTAGTTACTAGATAGAGCCAGAGCACATGGGACTGAGCAATCGTGCGGCGAAAGTAGGACCTTCAGCTCTGCACTGCGGTCCTCGGCCGTGCGAGGCCGAGCAGCGCCGCGTGCTCGCGCAGTTGCGCGTGGGCATCGGGATGCGCGGCGTGGTCGATGATCAGCTGCGCCTGTGCACGCTGGCTGCGCCCGAATATGTGCGCGCAGCCCTGCTCGGTTATCACCGCCGAGTGCTGAAAGGAGGTCACCGGGTCTGTCAGCCGCGGGACGATCGTTGAGGTGTCGCTGGGCTCGTGCCAGGAGCGTAGAGCGATGATGGCGTGGCCGCCGGGTGAGTGCAGGGCGCCCTCGACAAAGTCAGGCTGGCCGCCGAAACCGGAGTAAAGGCGCCCATCGATGTGGCTGGCGCTGGCCTGGTCTGACAGGTCGAGTTGCAGCGCGGTGTTCACGGAGATCATCGCCGGATGCGCGGCGATGCGGGATGGATCGTTGGTCGTCTCGGTGCGTGTCATCCTCAGCCTTGGATTCTGATCGACCCACTCATAGAGCTCAGCTGAACCGAACAGGAACGAGCACACGATCGGACGTGTGGGGTCCAACGCCCCGAGCCGGTCGAGCTCCATCACACCGTCGCTGATCATCTCTGACCAGATGGCGAGCTCTCGCTGACTGGTGAGGGCGCGCAGCGTGGCATCGGGGACTTGCCCGATGCCGAGCTGCAGCGTGGATCCATCGTCAATGAGGCCAGCGACGAATTCGGCGATCTGCTCTGCTTGCTCGTGTCCCGCCCGGACCGGGGGCGATGAGAGATCCTCCTGCACCTCGATCGCGAGATCGATTAGATCCTCGTCGAGCTCGCCGCCACCGAACGTATAGGGCATCCGCGGGTTCAGTTGGGCTATCACCAGGCCGCCACGCGCGCGGACACGCTCGATTGCGGCCGGAAGGATGTTCACCTCGATCCCGAGCGAAACCTTGCCGTGCACGGGAGTGGAGGTGTGCAGCAGCACGACATCGGGCTGGCGCATGGTCGCGAAGAGACGTGGAACTAGCGAGAGGCGCATAGGCAGGTAGTCCAGGCGCTCACCGCCGTCGCGCATCCCTGGCCCGACGAACGGCGTCTCGAAGATCACACCGTCGCGTGCGGGCAGCGGCGTCTGGGCGGCGAGCATGAACAGCCGGTAGCGCTCCACCGTGTGCTCCAGCGCATCCAGAAGCGCTCGCGGTGTCGCGAGGTTCCCGCTCGCGACGACCCTGGGCTCGGAAATCGGGAACGCGAGGAGGGTCTCCTCGAGCGCTCGCTCCGAGATGACTCGCATTTATGCCGTCGCGGGGACTGGCGCAATGACTGTGGCGGCGAGGTCAACGAGCCGGCTGGAATAGCCCCACTCGTTGTCATACCAAGCAACAACCTTCACCTGGGTGCCATTCATCACGCTGGTCAGCTCCGAGTCGAAGATCGAAGAGAAGCGCGACTTGACGATGTCGCTGGAGACAATCGGATCCTCGCGATAGGAGAGGATGCCTGCCAGCGGACCGTGCTCGGCGGCGTCTCGGAACGCGGCGTTGACCTCCTCGGCGCTCGTGGCTCGCTCGGCCTCCACTGTGAGGTCGACAATCGAACCGGTTGGGGTCGGTACGCGGATCGCGATTCCACCGAGTCGCCCGTCGAGCTCGGGGATCACGAGACCGAGCGCCTTCGCGGCACCGGTCGATGTCGGCACAAGGTTCAACGCGGCGGCCCGTGCCCGGCGCAGGTCGGAGTGTGGTCCGTCGAGCAGGTTCTGATCGGCTGTGTAGGCGTGAATCGTGCTCATCTGGCCGTGGCGGATACCGACCGTCTCGTGGAGAACCTTGGCGAGGGGTGCCAGGCAGTTGGTCGTGCACGACGCGTTGCTGATGATGTGGTGGCTGTCTGAGTCGTAGACCTGCTCGAAGTTCACGCCGATGACGACAGTCGCATCCAGCGGCTCGGATCCATTCCCGGGCGCGGAAACGATCACCTTGCGGGCACCCGCCTGCAGATGTGCGGCGGCCGCCGCACGTGTGCGATAACGGCCGGTCGACTCGATCACCACGTCAACTGCGAGCTCACGCCACGGGAGCTTTGAGACCTCGGACTCGGAGAGCACACGGATCGGACTACCATCGACAGACAGGTCCCCGGAGGTCGACTCGACGGTGCCGGGAAACGCTCCGTAGACAGAGTCGTGGCGCAGCAGGTGCGCCAGTGTGGTTGCGTCAGTGAGGTCGTTGATCGCCACGATCTCGAGGTCTGCTCCTTGCTCGTGAGCAATGCGCAGCACGCTGCGTCCGACACGACCAAAGCCGTTGATGGCAACTCGAGTGGGCATCTGCGCTGTCCTCCTGCTGGTGTCTGTACGGATGACGGGTAAGAACCGTCCGGGGTTTGGGACAGTCGTCACGCTACGTCAGCGTTTCAGCCATGTCATGAGTGCTGAGCCCCGAGTCAGGCGGTGAAAACTACGGATCGCATTGGGTGCCAATCGCGGTGTCAGGCGAGCCCCGTGAGCGGTTGACTAGTTCCCTACCCAAGTACGTAGCGATCAGAGGAGTCACGACTCATGAGCACGGTCACGGACACGAACGCTGTCGCACTAGCAGAGGAGTCGGTGCGTCCCTTTGAGTGCCTTGGACGCCAGGATGTCGCTTATGCCGGCGGCAAGGGGGCGAACCTTGGCGAGCTGGTGATCGCCCGGCTGCCCGTACCGGATGGCTTTGTGGTCGGTGCGCCCGCCTACGCCACGTTCTGCACAGAAACAGGGCTGCGCGAGCGCCTCACCGAGTTGCTCGATGGCCTTGATGTTGAGGACACCGCAGAGTTGCAGAGGCGCAGTGCCGCGGCGCAAGATCTGTTCGATGAGGCAGCGATTCCTAGCGCAATCGAAGATGAGATCCGTGCCGCGTATGAGCGGCTCGGCGGCAGCAATCACTGGGCGCCAGTCGCGGTGCGCTCCTCGGCGACGGCCGAGGACACAGCTGACACCTCATTTGCGGGAATGAACGAGACCTTTCTGAACGTGCGCGGCATCAGCGAGGTGATCGACGCTGTGCGTCGCTGCTGGCGTTCGCTGTTTGGCTCGCGCACCATCTACTACCGCGGCATGAACGGCTTCGCTCAAGCGGAGATGGACATCGCCGTCGTCGTACAGCAGCAGATCGCCGCGACCCGCGCTGGTGTGATGTTCACCGTCAATCCAGCCACCGGGGCACACGACGAGCTGGTGATCGAGGGCTCATTCGGGCTGGGCGAGTCGGTGGTCTCCGGCTCGGTCTCACCCGATCGCTACATCATCGAGAAGGCGACGCACACGATCCGCTGTCGCGAAGTGCACCGCAAGGAGCACGCGATCGAGTACAACCCGAACGGCGGGACACTGCTTCGTGAGCTTGGCGAGGATGAAGCCCGGCGAACCACGCTGAGCGATGAGGAGGCCGTGGCGGTCGCATGCCTCGGGCTGCGCATCGAAGAGCACTACGGCACCCCGCAGGACACCGAGTGGGCATTCGACCCCGACGGCAAGCTTTGGATGCTTCAGAGCCGTCCTATCACCACCCTTCACGACCTCGCCTCCGGGGATGGAAATACGCGGCAGGCGATCGCGTCATCGCCGGCGCTCACACCTGCGGTCGTGTTGCTGCGCGGGTTGGGTGGAGCGCCGGGCAGCGCCAGCGGCGCCGCCCGGGTACTGAAGACGATCGCCGAAGCGGCGAGCCTGAATGACGGTGACGTATTGGTGACGCATATGACCTCTCCGGACTGGCTGCCGCTACTGCGCCGCGCCGCGGCCGTTGTCACAGACTCTGGCGGCATGACCTGCCACGCGGCGATCGTCTCGCGAGAGCTGGGCATTCCGTGCGTTGTGGGCACCGGAGAGGCGACCCGTAAGCTGCGCGACGGCGAGATAATCACCGTGGATGCCACCCGCGGCATCGTGCTCGAGGGCGCCTCCAGCGCTCCGCAAAGCTCATCGCCTAGCGCGCGGAGCGCCCCCAGGACGGCAGTTGCCGCGAGCGCAGACGCCGGCGCCGTCACCGCGACGCAGATCCTCGTGAACCTGTCCGAGCCCTCACAGGTCGACCGAGTGAAGGACCTGCCCGTCGATGGTGTCGGGCTTTTGCGTGCGGAGATGATGGTGCTCGAGGCACTGGCTGGCGATCACCCGCGCACGATGCTCGAGGAGGGACGCGGGGAGGAGTTTGTGTCGCGGATGGCGGAAGGCCTCACCACGTTTGCCGCTGGTTTCGCTCCACGGCCGGTGACCTATCGCACGATCGACTTTCGCACGAACGAGTTCTCCGGTCTGCGCGGCGGCGAGCGCTTCGAGCCGCACGAGTCAAACCCGATGATCGGCTACCGCGGCGCGCTGCGCTACACACAGGAGCCCGATGTCTTCCGCCTCGAGCTCACCGCGCTCAGCCGCGTGTGGGACTCGGGCCTGCACAATTTGCATGTGATGCTGCCGTTCGTGCGCACCGCGCGCGAGCTGCGGCGTTGCCGCGAGCTGATCGCCGAGGCGGGCCTGTTGGAGCGGCCCGGATTTGAGTTGTGGGTGATGGCGGAGGTGCCTTCTGTCCTCTTCAACCTGGAGGAGTACGCGGCGCTGGGTGTCGCGGGCATCTCGATCGGCTCCAACGATCTCACGCAGCTGCTGCTGGGCGCGGACCGTGACAACGAGGTGTTGGCCGAGACCTTCGACGAGCTCGACCCCGCAGTCACCGCCTACCTGCGCGAGCTGATCCCCCGTGCCCATGAGCTCGGGTTGCGCACCTCGATCTGCGGACAGGCTCCCTCTGTGCACCCCGAGTATGCCGAGCTATTGGTGCGCGCCGGGATCGACGCGATCTCTGTCAGCGTCGATGTGATCGACCGCACACGAGGGCTTGTGGCAGCCGCTGAGCAGCGGGTGATGCTCGACTTCGCGCGCGCCAGTGAAGGCACGAGCCCTCGCGCGCGGTCAGTGAACACTGAGGGATAGAGGATGTTTGAGGTCCGCATTCACGGCCGTGGCGGGCAGGGCGTTGTCACAGCGGCGGAGCTGCTATCGCTGGCGGCATTCGACGAAGGCCATCATGCGCAGGCGTTTCCGAGCTTTGGCTCAGAGCGTATGGGCGCACCCGTTGTGTCGTTCTGCCGCATCGACGATCACGAGATCCGCGTCCGCGAGCCCGTTATGGAGCCCGATGCGTTGATAGTTCAGGATCCGACCCTGCTGCATCAGGTGGACGTGTTTGCCGGCCTGAAGCGCGATGGCTTCATTCTCATCAACACCGCCAAGAGCTTCGATGAGCTCGGCCTCGGCGAGTTCGTCGGGGACTTCCGTCATGAGCGGCTGCTCACGGTGCCCGCTGGTGAGCTCGCGCGAGAGCACACCGGGCGTGTCGTCGCGAACGCTGCGCTGCTTGGCGGCTTTGCGGCGCTCAGCGAGTTGATTTCTCTCGATGCGGTGGCGGCGGCGATCCGGGAACGGTTCACCGAGACGGTCGGCGAGGGCAACGTGGCAGCGGCGCGGGCCGCATACACATGGGTGTCAGACGAGATGCGGAAGTTGTCCGGTGCTGCGTCAGGTTGAGGGGTCTCGGGCCGTGGCTGAGGCGGTCGCGCTGTGCCGGCCAGAGGTCATCTGCGCTTATCCGATCTCCCCGCAGACGCATATCGTCGAGAATCTCTCGCAGCTCGTGAAGAGCGGCGAGCTCTCTCCGTGCGAGTTTGTGAATGTCGAGTCGGAGTTCGCCGCGATGTCGGTCGCCATCGGTGCCTGCGCAACTGGAGCGCGCGCTTACACCGCCACGGCGAGCCAGGGATTGCTCTACATGACCGAGGCGCTCTACAACGCTTCCGGGCTGGGCCTGCCGATCGTGATGACGGTCGCCAACCGCGCGATCGGTGCGCCGATCAACATCTGGAACGACCACTCGGACTCGATGTCCCAGCGCGACTGCGGCTGGATCCAGCTGTATGCGGAGACCAACCAGGAGGCGCTTGACCTGCATATCCAGGCGTTCCGCTTGGCGCAGGAGCTGTCCACACCGGTGATGGTCTGCATGGACGGGTTCATCCTCACGCACGCCGTCGAGCGCCTGGAGATTCCCGATCAGAAGCAGGTCGACGGGTTCCTGCCCGCGTTTTCACCGCGTCAGGTGCTCGATCCGGACGACCCGATATCGATCGGTGCGATGGTCGGCCCTGAGGCGTTTATGGAGGTGAAGTACCTCGCTCACGCCAAGCAGATGCAGGCGCTCGAGCTGATCCCCGAGATCGCGGCGGACTTCAAGGAGGTGTTCGGGCGGGACTCGGGTGGCCTGATCCGCTCCTACCGCGCCGAGGACGCGGAAACGATCGTTGTTGCGCTCGGTTCCGTGCTCGGCACGATCAAGGACACGATCGACGAGCTACGCGAACAGGGCATGAAGATCGGGGCCGTCGGAATCACCTCGTTTCGCCCCTTCCCCATGGACGCCATACGCGCAGCGCTGGACCACGCTCGTCGCGTGGTGGTGCTCGAGAAGGCACTCGCTGTCGGTATCGGCGGGATCGTCTCGGCGAACGTCCGCATGGCGCTCGCCGGCATCCAACTGCACGGCTACACGGTGATCGCGGGTCTCGGTGGGCGGCCGATCACAACGGCATCGCTACACCGGCTGTTCAACGATGCCGCGGTGGATGAACTGGAGCCGTTGACGTTTCTGGACATGGATTGGGACGTGGTGAACCGTGAGCTCGAGCGCATGGGCGCCTCGCGATCCTCCGGTCCGCACGCGGAGAACATCCTGCGCGATGTGGGGCCGGTCGCGGCGGGGCCGGTATGAGGAGCTCAAGAGCATGAAGGCACCCGCCATCCGCTTCTACCAGACGGGCAGCTTCGCGGTCGGCAATCGCCTACTCGACCCGGAGCAGCGCTCGGTGCAGGCCGACGAGCAGCGCACCAACTCGATCACCTGCGGGCACCGAGCGTGTCAGGGTTGCGGGGAGGCGCTCGGTGCTCGCTATGCGCTGGACGCCGCGATGCGCGCCACAAACGGGCAGATGATCGCCGCGAACGCAACTGGATGCCTGGAGGTGTTCTCGACCCCCTACCCGGAGACCTCTTGGCGGATCCCGTGGATCCACTCACTGTTCGGCAACGCGCCCGCCGTATCGACCGGCATCGCCGCGGCGCTTCGCGCGAGGGGCCGCGAGGACGTGCGCGTCGTCGGCCAGGGCGGCGACGGCGGCACCGTGGACATCGGCATGGCGTGCCTATCCGGAATGTTCGAGCGAAACGACGATGTGCTCTACATCTGTTACGACAACGAGGCATATATGAACACTGGTGTGCAGCGCTCGGGCGCCACCCCGCCTGCGGCACGCACGGCCACGACTCAGGCCGTCGGTCCGGAACCGGGGAACGTGTTCGGCCAAGGCAAGAGCGCGCCGCTGATCGCGATGGCGCACGAGATCCCCTACGTCGCGACCGCCACAGTCGCCGAGTTGCGCGACCTCGAGGCGAAGGTGCAGACCGCGATGGAGATCCGCGGCGCGCGCTACCTGCACGTCTTCGTCCCCTGCCCGCTCGGCTGGGGGAGCGCATCGAAGGACACCATCCAGATCGCGCGCTTGGCGAAGGAGTCGGGCATCTTCCCTGTGTTCGAGGCACACGACGGCGAGGTGACCGCGGTGTCGAAGATCCGCCGCCAGATACCCGTAGAGGACTACCTGCGCCCGCAGAAGCGCTTCGCGCATCTATTCAAGCCCGAGCCGCGAACCGAGACGATCGCCCGCATCCAGGCCGGTGCTGACCGCAACATCCGCCGCTTCGGACTCCTGCCCGATCCCGAGGAGGGATCCTGATGGACAAGCCGTTTGCGATCACTCTGGATCCCGGCTCGAGCCTCGCCAACAAGACCGGCTCCTGGCGCGAGGAGCGCCCGGTGTATGTGCATCGTCTGCCACCGTGCAACCACGCCTGTCCGGCCGGAGAGAACATCCAGCGGTGGCTCTACCATGCCGAGTCCGGTGACTACGAGGCGGCTTGGCGAGAGCTCGTAAAGGACAACCCGCTGGCCGCGGTCATGGGGCGTGTCTGCTACCACCCGTGCGAGAGCGCCTGCAACCGCGCGCAGGTCGATGACCCCGTCGGGATCCACGGCGTCGAGCGATTCCTCGGCGACGAGGCGATCAAGCATGGCTGGAAGCTCACCGCCGATGCCAAGCCGACTGGCAAGCGCGTGCTGATCGTCGGTGCTGGACCCTCGGGCCTGTCCGCCGCCTACCACCTGACGCGCCGCGGGCATGCCGTGACGATCCGCGAGGCCGGGCCGATGGCGGGGGGCATGATGCGTTTCGGCATCCCTCAGTACCGCCTGCCCCGTGATGTCCTGGACGCTGAGGTCAAGCGCATACTCGACCTCGGCGTGACACTGCAGTGCAACAGGAAGGTCACGAATATTCTCGAGGAGATGAGCGATGGCAGTTTTGACGCCGCGTTCCTGGCCGTCGGCGCGCACATCGGCAAGCGCGCTTACATCCCCGCCGGGGAGGCGGCGCACATCCTCGACGCTGTCACACTGCTGCGCAGCATGGAGGGGCAGGAGCGCCCGTTGCTCGGTCGTCGCGTAGTCGTCTACGGCGGCGGCAACACTGCGATGGACGTCGCACGGACCGCCAAGCGCCTGGGCGCGAACGAGGCGATCGTCGTGTACCGCCGCACGCGTGATCGGATGCCAGCCCACTACTTTGAGGTGCAGGAGGCACTCGAGGAGGGCGTCATGATGAAGTGGCTTTCCACGATCAAGCAGGCCGATGAGGGCAAGCTCCTGCTGGAGAAGATGGAGCTGGATGAGACGGGCTTTCCCCAGCCGACCGGTGACACAGAGGAGCTCCAGGCAGACTCGCTTGTCCTCGCTCTAGGCCAGGAAGCTGACCTCTCGCTACTGGATGGCGTGCCGGGTCTCGAGATCGACGACGGCGTCGTGCACGTGGATCAGCGGATGATGACCGGCCACGACGGCATCTTCGCCGGTGGAGACATGGTGCCCGCCGAGCGCACCGTCACCGTCGGAGTCGGCCACGGCAAGCAGGCCGCGCGCAACATCGACACGTGGCTGCGCGCCGCCGATTACATACATCCGCCGGAGCCTGAGATCGCGAGCTTCGAGATGCTCAACACCTGGTATTACGCCGACGCCCCGAAGACGGTCGCCCCGCAGCTGGATGTCATCCGCCGTCAATCGAGTTTCGACGAGGTCACGCAGGGCCTGGATGAGAGCAACGCGCTGTTTGAGGCCCGCCGCTGTCTGTCCTGCGGCAACTGCTTCGGCTGTGATAACTGCTACGGCGTGTGCCCCGACAACGCGATCCTGAAGGTCGACGAGGCCGATGGCTACGCGTTCGATCTGGACTACTGCAAGGGCTGCGGCATCTGCGTCGAGGAGTGCCCTTGCGGAGCAATAGAAATGATCCCCGAGAGCGCCTGAGCACCCAGATGGCAAGGGAACGAGGCGTCAGGATGACTGATGGTTTTCTGCGCATTGACTGCCGAAGCTGCAGATGCGCAGGCGCACGTTAGGCAAGTGGATCAAGTCCCTTGCGCTGCGTTTGCGCCTTTCGGATGAGACAGTCAAGAAGTTCATACTTTCTGTCGATGTCTAGCTAGTGGAACAAGCTCTCGCGAGTAGGCGCTTCCTCGGAGCGATAAGTGCTGTCGTGCTCGTGACCGGCCTATTGGGGGTTGGATCGGCCTGCCTTGGGGGGTGCCCGGGTGACGCTTTGGGTCGACCATGGCCTCACCCCGTTGGCGGCGCTGATCGCGTGTGTACTGTGCTTTCGTGCCCGTGCTCGGCATGTCGGGCGGATGCGTTTGTTCTGGTCACTGCTGGGGTGCGCCACGGCGTTCTGGACGTTGGCTGAGCTCATCTGGGGCTACTACGCGCTGATCCTGAACGTCGAAGTGCCTGTGCCCTCGTGGGCGGATGTCGGCTATCTGTCGGCTATCCCGCTGACGGTCGCGGCGCTGGTCGTGCACCCGGCGACGAGGGGCAGCGGCACCCGCAAGGCCCGCTGGGTGTTCGACGGCCTGGTCGTCGCCACGGCGCTGCTGTTCCTCAGCTGGATACTCGTACTCGGCCCACTCTGGCGCGGCGCCAACCTCAGCACATGGACCGGCATCGTGATGCTGGCCTACCCGTTCGGTGACGTGGTGATCGTGTTCTTCATCGTGCTCGCCATCCGCGGAATGACCGGTGGGGACCGTCTGACGCTGTGGTGCCTGCTGGCTGCCCTGCTGGCGATGGCACTCACCGACAGCACCTTCACCTACCTCACCGACGTGACCAGCTACACAAGCCCGGGCTTGATCGATACCGGCTGGGTCGTGGCATATCTCGGGATCGCGCTTGCCGCGTTCTGCTCGCGGTCGGGCAGTGCCGTGGTGGCGAAGGCAGAGAGCTCAAGGCCATCGTTAGCGTCGCTGATATCCCCGCTGTTGCCTGTGCTGCTCGCGTTGACTGTCGCTGCTGTGGAGATCAGGCTCGGTGATCATCTCGACCACGCAGCCTGGCTGATGGCGTTCGGGCTGATCGCGCTGGTGCTCACGCGCCAGGGGCTGATGGTGCTTGAGCTGCTCGCGCCGAGCCGCGACGCGCAAGCCGGCCTGATGCAGAGGCTCACGCACGCTGCTCTGGGTGGCAACGGCTCCGAAGAGATACCGCCACTCGGCCACCGGGCTGGTGGCTATGAGCCCCTTTGACCTGGACGCAGGACAGTCCAATCGTGTGGGTTTCACGCCAGCGAGTGGCGCACCAGACGTCAAATGGATTCGACCCGACAGTCCTGCATACGTGCCACCCCCGATGTCCAAGTCAGCAGCCACAGAGCGCGGCGAACGGGCGAACGCCCTGATCGTGATCGTGCTGAACCTCGCCTGCACCATCCTGGCCGTCCTCGATCTGTTCCTGTTGGCAACGGGCTTCTGAGCCAGGCTCAGAAGCCCGTAGTTAGCCGCAACAACACAGCGGGGATCCTCTGTTGGAGGATCCCAAACACGAACGTAATCTGTAGACATGACGACTCCACAAGCCAGCAATCCAAGCGTCGAGGAGCGAGGCAGCACGCCAGCGCCTGGTGACTGGATCGAGGTTGACGCCAGCGAAGGCCCCGCTAGACGTGGAGTGATCCTCGAGGTTCTCGGCGAAGGAAGCCATACACACTTTCGCGTCAGATGGGACGAGGAGCACATCTCGCTCTTGTATCCGGCCGACCGCGGATTCGTCATTCACAGCAAGGCGGCTCGGCCCGAGGCGGAGCAATAGTCTGCCCCGAGTCGCGCGGACCAGGATCAAGAGGGAGTAAGGTGCTCGAAGGCTCGGTCAGCCGTCGTTCGTCGCGTCGGTTTTGATGACTCCGCGCTCTAGGGCGTAGCGCACCAGCTCGGCACGAGTTGAGAGTCTGAGCTTCTGCTGAATGTGTGAGCGGTGAGTCTCTACTGTTCGCACCGACAGGAACAATTGCTCGGCGATCTCAGAGTTGGTGTGCCCGAGCGCGATCAGTCTCAATACGTCGGCCTCGCGCTCTGAGAGGTCGTCAGGGGGGCCGGGCGGTGGCTCGGAGGCGATGCGGGCACCCAGCCTCGGGTTCAGGTAGCTCTCGCCCGAGGCGGCACGCCGTACCGCCTCCACGAGCTCGTCGTCGGCGGCCTCCTTCAGTACGTATCCGAGGGCTCCCGCGCCGAGTGCCTCGCGGGCGAACGCTGGCTCTTGCTGCATCGTCAACACGACGATCTGCGTGTCGGGGGACTCTTGGCGCAGTATCGGGATGGCCTCGAGGCTAGAGCCGCCCGGCATGTTCAAATCGAGCACGAGCACCTTGGGGTGATGGCCGCGCACATAGCGCCTGGCGCTCTCGACGTCGCTGGCCTCGGCGACGACCTCAAAGTCGCTTTCGCCGTCCAGCAGCAGCCGCAGGCCGCTTCGGACGACCGCGTGATCGTCTGCCAAAACGATCCGGATCACCTGCGAGGAAGAACGGTCGTTTGCGTTGGTCTCGGTGGACGGGCTTTCAGGGTCTGTCATCGTCGTGACGGTACTTGCTTAACCGGTCGGTTGGTTGCGGGTAACTACTGATGATTGGTCGGTTCTGCACCGATGCGCTTGAGGAGTCATCGCCAAGAGCTGAGCGTGGTGCTAGCTGGAAGTCGTGGAGTCCCCTCCGGCGCTGGTGGCGCCGCGTGGCAGGACGAGCAGCGAGCAGCGGGCGTGGCGCTGCAGGTAGGCGCAGGTGCTGGCGAGCACCAGACGACGCATCGGACCATAACCGCGCGAGCCGACGATTAGGATGTCGACTTCGTCGCCGAAGCTGGCCAACTCCTCGCTGGCCATCCCGTACACCGCATCCCCTTCGATATCGGGCAGCTGGTCTGAGCGACGATTCGTCTCTTGAGCCATCGCTTCGATGCTGGCCGCAACGGGCGGCACCCACACGCCGTAGGCGCAGGTTGCAATCGGGACGACTTCCAGAGCACGAACGGTGGCCCTCCTCTGCGCTGCCAGCTCCCGAGCCAGTGCAAGGGCCGCCTTGCTCTCGGGTGAGTCGTTGTATCCCACGCCGACCTTCTCGATCGGATGGGGGTTCTCGGCGTAGCCGTGGGGGGCGAGCGCAACCGCGCAGGAAGCGCCGTTGAGGGCGGCCCGGGTGTTGTCGCCGAGCATCGCTCGACCGAAGACGCCGTGGCGACAAGAGCCGACGACGATCAGGTCGGCGTTCTGCGCCTCCGCCTGTTCGTGCAGGCCACGGCCGGGGCTACTCGAGACGACACTGAGCACCTCTGCCTCGACTTCGGCCCCGGTGCGCTCTTGGTTGAGCAGCTTGCGGGAGTCCTCGTGCTCCTCTGCCACCTCACCGCGGTGCACATGGGTAAGGGTCAGCTTTCCATCAGGATCTGTGAGCTGGCAGGCGAGCGCTATCGCGTCACGGCCGTTCGGCCTGCCGTCTACTCCCACGAGCACATTCTTGAACATCGCTACGCACGTTCCCCGGCTAGGCGCGGCGGGACGTCGCACTCCATGACGGTTTCAGCAGCCGGGGAAAGAGGGGCAGTCATTGGGTCGCCGCCTGGAGCTCGCTGGAAGTCGTGGAGTCCTCTCCCGCGCTCGTGGCGCCGCGTGGCAGGACGAGCAGCGAACAGCGTGCGTGGCGCTCAAGGTAGTCGGAGGTGCTGCCGAGCACCAGGCGCTTGACTGGCCCGTAGCCGCGGGAGCCCACGATCAGCAGGTTGACCTGACCGCTGAATGCGGCGAGCTCCTCCCCGGGAAGCCCATACACCGCCTGCCCGTCGATATCACCGAGTGCGTGCATACGCCCATTTGCCTCGGCGAGCATCACGTCGATGCTCTCTCCGATTGCGGGCGGCATGATGCCCGTGTAGGCGATTGTCGGTATCGAGACAACTTCACGGGCACGGAGCGTGGCGCCGGTTGGCGCTGCCAGCTTCCGGGCGACCGCGAGCGCGGCCTCGCTCTCAGGTGAGCCGTTGTACGCAACGCCGATCTTGGTGATCGTCTCGGGGTGCTTGGCATATCCGAGGGAGGCGACGGCGACCGCACAGGGAGCGCCGTTCAGCGCGGCGCGTGTGTCATCGCCGAGCATCGCTCGACCGAATGCTCCGTGAGCGCATGAGCCGACAACCAAGAGGTCGGCGTTCTGCTCCTCGGCCTGCTCGTGAAGGCCACGACCGACGGTCATCGCGACGATACTGATCAGTTGCGCCTGGATGTTGGCCTTGGCGCGCTGCTGCTCGAGCAGCTCATGGGAGGCCTCACGCTCAGCCTTCACCAAGCCGGGAGTGATCGCGTGGGAAGGACGCAGCTCGCCGCTGTGGACATGGGCAAGCGTCAGCTTGCCGTCTTGGTCTGTGAGAACAGAGGCAAGTGCGATCGCGTCGTCACTATTGGGCCTGCCATCCACTCCCACGAGCACGTTCTTGAACATCTCGAGTCTCCTTGTATGGGGTCAATCACACCGTAGATTCAGGTGGCACCTTGATAATCCGGGTAGCGCCCTTGTCCGTCCGCGGGTTTTTACTGACACACTCCGGTTGAGCTGCGAGCAAATCAACCGGTGCCGGCGTGCGTCGTGGTGGCACTAGCGCAAGCCGTGAGACGCGAGGCCCGTAGTGCTCGTTGCACGTCGGTGATCGAGATCAGGCCAACTGGCCGGCCGAGCTCGTCGACGACCACAGCCCGCCCGGCTCCTCCAAACGCCGGGCGCTCGAGCAGACGGCTCACGTCTTCCTCGGAGGTGACGATCAGTCCGGGATCTCGATTGGCCAGCGCAGATACCTCGCGGTCCTTGAGCTGTTGCTGAGTGAGCGCCTCGATCTGGGTGACGCTCAGAAGACCCACGGCCCGACCGCGCTCATCCACGACTGGGAATGACGTGTAGCGATATGGCAGGAAATACTCCTGGGTGGCCTGGGTGAGCGTGAGCCGCCCGGGAATGCTTATGACCGGTGCCGACATCAGATCGGATGAGTGCACGCCTGAGAGTACGGCCTGGATCTGCGCGGCCGCAGCCTGTTGGCCGGCCGCCATGGCTATAAAAAAGCCGATCAGTGAAAGCCACAGTCCTTCCGGCGCGCCGCCCATGAACTCGAGGACACCAAGGAAGATCATCAGGTAACCAAAGCCGCGGCCGAATCTCGCGGCTGTGTCGGTCGAGCGAGTGATATTGCCACTGCGGAGCCACAGCAACGAGCGCAGCACGCGCCCGCCGTCGAGTGGAAAGGCGGGCAGCAGATTGAAGACGAGGATGACTGCGTTGATGAGCACCTGATATTCGACCAGTACACGAATAGCCGAGGGAGTCGCGGCGGGCAGCAGTAGGAGCGCCGCTCCGAAACAGGCGGCGATCACCGCGGTGACGGCGGGCCCGGCCAGGGCGTAACGGAGCTCGTCGCCGGGGTCGTGTGCTTCCCCGCGCATGCGCGAGACACCGCCGAGCAGCCACAGGTCGATCTCTTCCACTTCGATGCCATGTCGGCGCGCGACGATAGCGTGGCCGAACTCGTGCGCGAGGATGCTCGC
>DATBPE010000142.1:0-7635 GCA_036561505.1 Solirubrobacteraceae bacterium | reverse complement strand
CGATCAGGTTCGTCTTGCCGGCGCCGTTTGGCCCGTGTACAACCGTTAGTCCTGGGGCTAGATGTGCCTCTGCCCGAGAGTAGGTGCGAAAGTCACGCAACTGCACACACGTGATGTGCACAGGCTCACACGTTGAGTCTTATTGGCATGATCAAGTAGACAAAGCCGCCACCCTCACCAGACTCGATGAGCCCGGGGCGCAGGGGACTGATCAGCTTAAGCACAAGCTCCGGTGACTCAACGCTCTCCAAGCCATCACGTAGAAACTCCGGGTTGAAGCCGATCTCAAACGGCTCACCATGAAATGGGATAGGTAGTGTCTCACTGGCCTCACCGATGTCAGGAGTTTGGGCAGACACGGTCACCTCGCCCTCGTTGAAGCTCAGGCGCAGTGGGGCGTTCTTCTGTGCGAGCAAGCTGACTCTGCGGACCACTTCCGTAAACTCCACCGTCGAGACCCGAAGCTCATACTCGACCGCCTCTGGAAGCAGCTGTCTGTAGTTCGGGAACTGACCATCAATGAGGCGCGAGGACAGCACCACCCGATCGAGCTCGAATATCACCTGGTTCTGTCCGACACTCACAGCGAGCTCTGAGCTCTGCCCCTGTTGAGCTATTCGGGCCAGCTCCTGCAACGCACGTGCCGGCACATTCGCTTCGAAGCTGCCATCGATCGGGGTTTCTAGCTCGCTCTCCTTGACACTCAGCCGGTAGGAGTCTGTGGCCACCATGCGTAGCTCTTTGCCTGATGCCGACACAAGGATTCCGGTGAGAATGGGCCTCGTCTCGTCTTTGGACGCGGAACGTGCGACCTGCGTAATGGTGTCCACAAAGGCTTGGGCCGGGAGGACTACCCGCGACTCCGGGGACGGCGTTGGCAGGGTCGGAAAATCTTCTGATCGCAGCGTTCGTAGATGAAACGTGGCCGAGCCAGAGATGAGCTCTATATCCTGCTCGGAGGTCCTGAACTCAAGACTAACTCGCTCGGCCGGGAGAGCTCTGGTCACATCCAGGAGCAGACGAGCTGGGAGGACAACGGTGCCAGCCTGTTCGACGGTCGCGTTCAGCGGGACACGCAGGCCAACCTCCATGTCGGTCGCACGTAGCTCGGGTGTATCTCCGTCAACGGAGATCATTACGCCAGACAACGCCTGTACCGCGCTTCGGGTTGAAGCAACCCGTGTAACGGTCTGTAGCTCAGCTAGAAGATCTGCTGTTGTGAGGGATATCTTCACGGCTAAGGTCCTATCAAGGTGTGGGTTGGAGTCATAGAGGTTGTGGAGAAGTGGATAAAGGCTATAAAGCTAGGCTGGACGGTAGGTTAGCTTGTGGATGGCTATGTGAGGAAGACAGCCCAGTCTTTCATGCGCCGCGGTCACGACTGTTGTGGTGCAGGGATACCCGCACACTATCCACAGCCTTTTGTGAGCTTAGGTCGCTTGACACGCGATCGGTGGTGCGCCTGCAAGCGTGCAGCACGGTCGTATGGTCTCGCCCGCCGAAGTGCTCTCCAATAGCCGAGAGAGACAGTTCGGTCAGCTCGCGAGCGAGATACATGGCCACCTGCCGCGGCCATGCAACCCGGGCGCTTCGCGTTGTGGAGAGCAGCTCGCGTGAAGAGATGCTGAAGTGCTTACACGCGGCCTCCTGGATGTCGTCTATCGAGTAGGCGCCCTGGTGTGGCTCGCACTGTGTATGGGGGTAGAGCCCATTGAGCACTTCGAGCGCCAGCGCCTCGTCTATTGAGCGCCTGGTTAGAGAGCTGAAGGCGACTATCCGTATCAGCGCACCCTCGAGTGCTCGGACGTTAGTCCTCACCCGCTGGGCGATGAGGTCGAGGACGGCTTCGGCGGGTCGCTCGATCTGATCCGAGTGAGCCCGCTTGCGCAGAATGGCCAGACGCGTGGCGTGGTCGGGTGGATGTATGTCAGCTACCAGGCCGGCCTGGAAGCGCTCGCGGAGGCGGTCCTCGAGGGCTTGTAGGTCTCGTGGGGGCCGATCCGAGGTAAGAACGATCTGGCTACCAACCTCGTGCAGGGAGTTGAAGGTGTGGAAGAACTCCTCCTCGGTCTTAGTCTTGCGCTCGAGAAACTGGACATCGTCAATGAGCAGTACATCCGCTCGTCTAAAGCGAGCCTTGAAGGTCTCGAGCCGGCTTGAGCCAAGGGCCGCCACGAAGTCGTTGGTAAAGGCCTCGCTGGTAGTCGAGCAGACCGCCAGGCCTGGATTGTGAGCGCTCAACAGGCTCGCAATAGAGTGGAGCAAGTGAGTCTTTCCGACGCCCGGTGGCCCACAGATGAAGAGCGGGTTGTAGGCCTGGCCTGGCATCTCGGCTACAGCTAGTGCAGCGGCGTGGGCCAGCCTGTTGCAGTCGCCGATTACGAATTGATCGAAAGTCAGCTTTGGGTTTGGCACGATCGTCGAGTCGCCGCGACGGCCCTGTGTATGGCGAAGCTCCGGCGCGAGTAGCGAGCTGTTAGCGGATCGATCCGACCGGCCTCGAAGATCTGACGTGCTCGCGGCCTCTGTGGTCAGGTCGAGAGCCACCTGGGATCCCAAGATCCGAGTGGTGCACTCTCGCAGCAGTGCACCAAACCGATCGGTGACCCAACGCACAGAGTGCGCAGGGGCTAGCAATGTAAGCGTGTCGACTGTTAGCTCGAGCACTTGCAGTGGCTCTAGCCACGCCAGGTACGTGGGTTCGTCGATCTTTGCCTTGAGCTCTGCGCTGATCTGCGACCAGATGTGCTCTACCTCTGAGTTCACGGCAGCGATAGACCCGCTTCCCCCTGGAGAAAATTGACACATGGACACGGCGCCTTAGCGCTGTGAGAGGGGCCTACAAGGCCCGGTCCGCCGACTATATCCCACACGTGAGGCTCCCGGAACGCCAGCTCCGGGAGCTAGCCGCAAATGGCGAGAAAATCGATTTGCTCCTAGCTGGCTATACTTGCCGAGCCGCTCTGAGCGCACCTAGCACTAACCCGTTTCCCTATGAAGCGCACCTACCAGCCGAAGAAGCGCAAGCGTTCACGTGTCCATGGTTTTCGTGCCCGGATGCGTACGAGTGCTGGGCGCGTGACACTCAAGCGCCGCCGCGCCAAGGGCCGCAAGCGCCTGTCCGTGTGATCGTGGGCGCGTCTGCCCGCGATACGCCGGGCCGGGTGCGGTGATGGCACTTCACAAGCAACGCGGGCGCCTCACTCGTAGCGCAGAGTTCGACCGGGTCTACCGACAGGGGCGCTCGCAGGCCAACCGTCACCTCGTTTTGTACGCGTTCCCGAACTCGTCGACCGAGGGGCAGAGGATTGGCTTCTCGGTTTCACGCAAGGTCGGCGGCGCCGTCGACCGAAATCGTGTCAAGCGCCTTCTGCGTGAGTCTGTGGACGGGGTTCGTTCGGAGCTTCTTACGGGCCAGGATTTGGTCGTTGTCGCCCGCCCTGAGGCTCGAGACCTAGCGGAGCGTGACGGCCTGGCGGGGATGGATGCGGCACTCCGCGAACTCCTGGAGCGGGCTGGTCTGCGCACGGCCCGACCGTCTACTGATGCCACTACCACAAGTAGCGAGCCAGACTGTGACTGATAGGGCAAGGCGTGCTCTGCGGCTCATCGCGAGCCTTCCAGTCTTCTTTTATCAGCGAGTCATATCTCCGGCACTCCCGCAGCGATGTAGATATGCCCCCACCTGCTCGCGCTATGCGACCCAGGCGATCCAAGAGTACGGCATACTGAGGGGCTCGGTGCTTGCAGGATGGCGTCTTCTGCGGTGCAACCCTTGGAGCCGAGGTGGCTATGACCCGGTAGCCGCCCAACGGCTTTTCAGCCGTACTGGACATACACAATGCTGATTGCCGCCGAACGACGAGCCTGAATAGCTCATCGTTAGTCATATACCGTCAACGACTTCCTGCTACCAGATAGACCGCTATGCCGATCCTTGCCAACGTCATTGAGGAAGCCTTTGCGCCGCTAATAAGCATCTTTCAGTCGATTCTTGTTTTTGTCCACAATGACATCGTCGGCGGAAGTTGGGGCCTGGCGATCGTCGGCCTGACAGTTGTGGTGCGAGGGTTCATGGTGCCCCTGACTCTGGGCCAGATCCGCTCGATGCGGCGCATGCAGTTGATTGCTCCGGAGGTAAAGGCGCTGAAAGCGAAGTACAAAGACGATACGCAGCGCCAGCAAGAGGAGATGATGAAGCTCTATCGCGAGAAGGGCATCAACCCCCTTGCCTCCTGCCTGCCACTCGTACTGCAGTTCCCAGTCTTGATTTCGCTCTTCTACATGCTGCGTGCCGATCTAAAGAAGCACATCTGCGGCTCTAGCCTAGTGACGCACTACAACACCCTGCACCACAGTGCTGTGGCCTCTGTTGGCAAGCTCCCATCGAAGTTCATCGAACAGACGAGCTGCAACTCGGTGGCCCCTCACTCGGCAAAGTTCCTATTTGTGCCTGACATCACGACCAAGGCGACAGGCGCCGTACTGGTTGTCTTGATCCTGCTCTACGTTGGGTCGCAGATCACCTCGACTTTGCTAATGAGCTCAGCCGCAGAGCCCAGCCAGCGCTGGCTGATGCTAGGTCTGCCGCTGTTCTTCGTCGTGATTCTGCTCAGATACCCGGCGGGGCTGCTGATCTACTGGATAACGACCAACCTGCTTTCGATGGTACAGGGCTACTTTGTGCGTCGAACAATGGGGCCGCCGCCCGCGGTATCTAAGTCAGCGGCGTCTCCAACGCCGGCTCTGGCTGGCGTTGGAGCGGTAGCCGCGCCGCCACCGCCGCCACGCAAGAAGAAGAAGCGTTCGGGGAGGCGCAGATGAGCATTTCCGGCGATGAGCTCCAGCCGATGCTAGAGAGGCTAGAAGATCTGCTCGAGGTGATAGCGGATCGTCTCGGAATAGAGGCCGAGGTCACAGTAGAAGAGCGCGATGGCGTGATTACCGGGCATGTGGACGGTGGGGATCTCGCGTTGTTCATAGGGCGCCGTGGCCAAACAATCGACGCGGTGCAGCACCTTGCTCAACGGATCCTGTTCAAGGGGAGCCATCCGGACGTGCGCGTGGTCATCGATGCTGACGGGTATCGCGAGCGCCGCGCGCAGGCACTCTGCAAGGAGGCTGACCACGCGGCAGAGCAAGCCCTGAGCTCGGGTAACCCGGTGAAGCTCGACCCCATGCCATCCTCCGAGCGGCGCGTGGTCCACGAATACTTGCGGGAACGCGGCGATGTGGGCACCCATAGCGAGGGCGAGGAACCAGGGCGTTTCCTGGTGGTAACGCCCGGCACGTGAATCACGTTAGCCCCAGCGTTTCACGTTTTTCATGACGGTGAAACAATGGGAGCGTGAAGCGGACGCCACCAGGCCAGCTGAGCGACTTCGATCGCGGAGTGCTAGTCGGAGTCCTCCTCGGCGAGGGGCATTTCGGTGGCGATGGCAAGCAGCCGCATATCACCCTTCGGATGCATACACGCCACGAGGCCCTCTTTCGGTGGCTCATAGCGTGCTTCCCACGCTCTCGCCTCTACGGCCCATATACGCACGGCGGGCGCTCCTACTATCAGTGGATGGCCCGCGGGCCTGCGCTCACGCAAGACATCCTCCCGATCCTCGAGGAGCACCTGACCGCAGATCTAGACGCCTACGCATCCGGTCGCTTGCAGGAGATGCGAAGTCGCTACGCGAGTTTCTTTGAGCGTGCGAGCAGCTGAGAGATCGCTCGACGCTAGGCTGAGCGGCCTGGCTGAGCGCTACTGCCTAATCGATCAACAGAAGCAGCGCCTGGCGGATCTGCTTTCGCTGCTTGCCAGTGACCAACGTGCCCCAACAAGTGTGCGTGAGCCGGGGTTGGCCATCGACATACACTTGGCCGACTCGCTTGCGGCACTGGAGCTCGATCTAGACCGCGAGGCGATCCTAGACGTGGCCGACATTGGCTCTGGTGCGGGTTTCCCTGGGCTACCACTGGCGATTTCCAGGCCCTTGTGGAATACGTACCTACTGGACAGCCAATCTCGCAAGTGCGGGTTCATCAGCCGGGCACTTCTAGCGACTATGACCGAGAACGCTCAGGTGATTTGTGCTCGCGCAGAGGAGTGGCGGGCGGGGATGGGCGGTCAAGACCTCGTATTGGCCCGTGCCCTGGCGCCTCAGTCGGTAGTGCTTGAGTACGCTGCCCCCTTGCTGCGCGTTGGCGGGAGGCTGATTGACTGGCGTGCGCGGCGAGACGCGAACGAGGAGTACGAGTCCGCCGCCGCCGGACAGTTGCTCGGACTCGAGTTTATAGCCGCTCATCCGGTGGCCCCCTTTGAAGGTGCGCAGCATCGCCATCTATATGTTTACCGGAAGGTTCGGGATACCCCCGAACGATTTCCTAGACGGTCTGGCGTGGCCAGGAAGCGTCCCCTCGCCGCCAAAGACTGAGATAGCCACTTGTGCGTGCCCGAACTATCTGACCCCCCATGTCCCGACCTCCGACCGCGAGCAGCGCTAGCGTGCAGGTCGTGACCCGCACATATGCGATCGCAAATCAGAAGGGTGGCGTCGGTAAGACGACCACGGCCGTGAACATTTCCGCCTGTGTGGCTGAGGCTGGCTACGAGACGCTTCTGGTGGACGCCGACCCTCAAGCTAACGCGACCGTCGGCTTGGGCGTGTCCCGTAGCATTCCGGGCCTCTACGGGGTGCTAATCGGCGATTCCACAGCCCAAGAGGCTCTACTAGAGACCTCAGTATCAGGCCTGAGCCTGTTGTCTGCTGGCGCTGGGCTTGCGGGTGCGAATGTCGAGCTTGCGAATATCGATCGCTACGAGTACCGCCTCCGCGACGTACTCGCCCCTGTTCGTGATCGCTTTCGGTACGTAGTCCTAGACTGTCCGCCCTCGCTGGGCCCGCTGACCGTCAATGCGCTTGTGGCAGCCGATCACGTGATCGTGCCGGTCCAGACAGAGTATTTCGCGCTCGAGGGACTTGCCGGCCTGCTCGAGACGCTAACGCTCGTTCAGCGGGAGCTAAACCCGCGCCTGACTGTGGCTGGGATGCTTTTGACGATGCACGACGGACGAACTCGCCTTGCGCGTGACGTGGAGCGCGAGGTCCGCGAGCATTTTCCGGACCTTGTCTTTGAGACTGTCATCCCTCGCAATGTCCGAGTCGGGGAGGCACCGAGCTATGGTTTGCCCGTGATCCACCACGATCCTCACAGTGCCGGCGCCGAGGCATATTTCGAGTTGGCCAAGGAGTTGGTCGCAAGGTGAGCGCTACCCGACGAGGGATGGGCCGAGGATTGGCGGCGATTATCTCGGTCTCTGACGAGGATCACGGCGGCCAGGAGCTGCGCGAACTGCCGGTTGATCTGATCGTCCCCAATCCACTCCAGCCGCGCCGCCATTTCGATCAGGAGAGTTTGCAGGCGCTGGCGCTCTCACTCGGCGAGCGCGGCGTTTTGCAGCCCGTTCTCGTACGACCTAAGCCCGGGGGCACATATGAGCTGATCGCCGGCGAGCGGCGTTTGCGGGCCGCACAAATCGTTGGCCTCACCGAGATTCCGGCTCTCATACGTCCGCACGACGACTCTCAGGCGATCGAAATCGCTCTGATTGAGAACATGGCACGTGAGGATCTCAACCCGATC
>DATBPE010000141.1:0-5354 GCA_036561505.1 Solirubrobacteraceae bacterium | reverse complement strand
GGTAACCGGGTACGAGCGGCAGCACGCACGGGGAAAGAAACGACAGCAGCCCCGCAGCGACCGCCACAGGGATCCCTACACTGGCGGTGCTGGCTGCGATGATCGGGGAAATGGTGGTCACGAACGTTGCTCGGTTGATTGTTGTTCGGTTGGCTGATTGTGCATCAGGGCGTGCAGGTCGGCGACTTCCCGCTCGAGGCGCTCGACGCGTTCGATCAGCTCACGCCCATTGGCGCCGTCGCCCGCACTCAAAGGCTGCTCAACCTGCGGGTCGCTCCACGATCTCGCGACAGCCGGGGCACCGTGTGCTTGGGAACCGGCGGATTCGCCTGCCTGCGGAGAATCCTCTCCCAGCAGTTGACCGTAGCGCTCCTCCTTTTGCCCCGGACGGCGTCCCAAACCGATCGCCAGCTCCCGCTCCATCAGCCGGGAGAGTGTCTGGTTCACCTCGCCCAGCTCAGCAAAGAGATGCATACGCTCGGTGCGCTGCTTGAGCTCCCCAGGGGTCTGGGGGCCGCGTAGCATCAGCACACACATCAACGCCTGCTCATCGCTACTCATCGGCAGCGCTTCGGAGAGCAGATGGCGGTACTTCGCCGCTCGGCTCGCCCCGGCCAGGCGTGCATAGCCGCGACGCTCCAGGCGATGCAACGCGTCGCGGATCACCGCCTCGTCGTACTCCACCACGGGGTCGCGGTTGGTGGACTGGTTGCACGCGAGGCGCAGCGAGTTCAACGACAGCGGATAGACGTCCGGCGTCGTGCGCTGCTTTTCCATCAAGCAGCCCAGCACGCGAATCTCTGATGCGGTCAGGTTCACCCCTGTAAGGGTAGTGACGCCAACGACAACCAGGCGCAGCCGCCGGGCCTTCAGGCGTTGGGCGCTGGGGTGTCGGTCAGCTCGAAGTGCACCATCCCGCAAAGCATGTCCGCCACAGAGCTGCCGCTCGATACAGTCGTCGGATGGGCTACTGCGGCGAGACGGCGAGTGAGTAGCTTTCACGGCGAAGGCCGTGGCGAAGGTGCCCGCGCCACAAGCGCGGGACCGAGGGCAGCCGACATGCCGAGTGCGCCGGTGTCGTTGCGGCGGGTCGGGCGCCTGTTCTCTCCCTATCGCAAACGTCTGGGCTCGCTTTTGGCGCTGATCTTCCTGGCGGCAGGACTCGGCGTGATCAGCCCGTTTCTGCTCCGAGAAATCCTCAGCACCGCCTACCCGCACCACGACACAACGCTGCTGAGCGAGCTGGTGGGCGGAATGATCGCGCTGTCGATCATCGGCGGCGTGATCGGGGTGGCGCAGACATGGATCTCAAACCAGGTGGGCCAGCGCGTGATGCACGACCTGCGCGCGGCGGTCTACGCCCATCTGCAGCGCATGTCGCTGGCCTTCTTCACGCACACGCGCACCGGCGAGGTGCAGTCGCGGATCGCCAACGACATCGGTGGAGTGGACAGCGTGGTCACCTCCACGGCCACCTCGATCGTCCAGAACGTCACCACCGTGGTGGCGGTTGTGGTGGCGATGGTGCTGCTCGACTGGCGCCTTGCTGCCTTCTCACTGGTGCTCCTGCCGTTCTTCGTGTGGCTGACTCGCCGCGTGGGCGAGGAGCGCAGGCGCATCCAGTCTGTTCGCCAGGGTCGCCTAGCGGACATGTCCACGCTCGTGGAGGAGTCGCTGTCGGTGTCAGGCATCCTGCTCGGCAAGACGATGGGCCGCTCGCCTGAGCTCGTGCGCCGCTTCGCGGGCGAGTCGGGCGAACTGGCCGAGCTGGAGGTCAGGGCACGCATGGCCGGACGCTGGCGGATGGCCTCTGTGCAGATGAGCTTTGCGATCATGCCCGCGCTCGTGTACTGGTTCGCGGGCGAGAGCTTCGCTGCGGGTGGGCACGCGATCTCGATCGGCACTGTGGTTGCCTTCACAACCCTGCAGACGCGGCTGCTCTTCCCGATCCAGTCGCTGCTCTCCGTCGGCCTGGAAGTGCAGACCTCACTGGCTCTGTTCGGGCGCATCTTCGAGTACCTGGATCTGCCCGTGGATATCGTCGAGCGCCCGGGCGCTCGAGCGCTCAGCGGCGTCCGAGGTGATGTGCGGCTGAGCGACGTGTGGTTTCGCTATGACCCGCGGGCGCCGTGGACACTCAGAGAGATCGCAGCAGAGATTCCGGCTGGCACACGCACGGCGCTTGTCGGGGAGACGGGATCAGGCAAGACGACCCTCGCCTATCTCGTGGCTCGCCTGTACGAGCCAGAACGCGGCTGCGTGAGCATCGACGGCGTGGACATTCGCAACACGACGCTTGCCTCGCTGGCGGCGACGGTCGGGCTAGTCTCCCAGGAGACCTACCTGTTTCATGCTTCGATCCGCGAGAACCTGCGTTTCGCGTGCCCCGATGCAAGCGATGAGGAAATCGAAGATGCCGCGCGTGCGGCCCAGATCCACCACTTGATCGGCTCGCTCCCGGATGGCTATGACACCCCCGTGGGTGAGCGCGGCTATCGCTTCTCCGGTGGCGAGAAGCAGCGCATGGCGATCGCGCGCACGGTGCTGCGCAATCCACCCGTATTGATCCTCGACGAGGCGACCTCGGCCCTGGACAACGAGACCGAGCGTGCGGTCCAGCGCGCGCTGGATGACCTATCGCGAGGTCGCACGACGATCGCCATCGCCCACCGCCTCTCGACGATCCGCGACGCCGACCAGATCCTGGTGCTCGATGCGGGACGCATCATCGAGCGTGGCACCCACGATGAGCTAGTGGGAATCGGCGGTCGCTACGCCGCGCTGCTGAGCGGGGCAGAGAACATCGAAGAGCATTCCGGCGCCACGTTGGCCTGAGTGCGAGAGCCAGACCCTAGGCGACGGCGTCGATGTTCAGGCGCACGTAGTCAACGACAACGGGTTGCTCCAACTCGAGCATCACCTCGTCCATGAACGACTCGCGCAGGCTCTGTGGCAGCTGTTGTACGTGCGGGCCGAGAACGATCGTGGCGAGGAACTCGCGCGCATGCTCCGGTTCTCTGGGAGCCGGCTCGAGCCAGCACTCCACTGAGGAGAACCCCGCCGCGCGCAGCCGTCTATCGGTATCGCCGGCGTTGGCGTAGTGCCACGGCGCAGACCAGTTGGCGAAGTGCTCGGCGTAGGGCTCGCGCTCTAATACGACACCCGCTCGGCGGCGCAGCTGTGTGATGTTTCCCTCTCCCCCACATTGCGCGACGAGCCTCCCTCCTGCTCGCAGGGCGCCATGCAGGCTCGCGAACAGCCGCTCGTGGTCTGAGATCCAATGGAAGGTTGCGGTCGAAAGGATCGCGTCCAGCGGCTCCTCTAGTGCGAGCTCCAGGAGGTCGCCTTGGCGGATGTCGGCCTCCGGGCCGAGTCGCTCACGGGCCGCGGAGACCATTGAGGCCGATGCGTCCAGAGCAATCACACGCCCGCGCGGAAGTCTTTCTATCAGCGCCTCGGTGACTCTTCCCGAGCCGCAGCCCGCGTCGAGAACAGTCTCATCTCCCTGCAGCGGCAGACGGTCGAGGACGGCGAGTCCGAGGTTCTGCATCGTGCCGGAGATCCGGTCGTAGCTCTGCCCGTCCCATGCACGAACCTCAGACATACAATTGTATGTTATCACATATGGCTGATAGGAGTGCCCAGAAGGTTCTCGTGAAGCGCATTCACCAGGACACCCGGCCGCTGAGTTCGGCGATCAGACTGGACAGCTTCCCTCCCTGCCAGGCGATCGGCGATTGCTCGGATGACTCGACGATCAGCGAGGCGCCGGGAATGCTTTGCGAATAGGAGCGCCCCACGGCGAGCGGATGGCCGGGGTCGGCATCGTCGCGGCTGGCGATCACGATCGTGGGAACCGTGAGCGTCGTGAGCTGCTCGAGATCCTCGAAGGGCTTTGAGCGAGGTACCGTTTCCAGCGCGTCGGCCACGGCCAGCGGATGATCGTGGGCTGAGAGCCGCTGGTATAGGACCTTCTCGATCGTCGCCCGCCATCGCTCGGGCACAGCGGATAGCCCGTATGCCGCCACGAAGCCCTCGACCCCGCCCTCGCGCAGACCGCGCGCTAGCGCATCCCAGCCCGCAAAAGCTCGCGAGCCTTCCTGCCAATCGGTGCTCTGGGGATCGTAGGCCGGGGTGATGAGTACAAGCCCGGCAACCCGATCCGGGTCTTCCAATGTGAAGCGCAGCGCCGTGTGGGCTCCCATCGAGGCTCCCGCGAGGATCGCGCGGTCCAGCCCCAGCGTGTCCATGACGCCGCGCAGGTCATCGGCGAGACGCCCGTAGTCGTATGCCGCCGGGTTCGGTGCGCGGTCCGAATGCCCATGCCCCCGGGCGTCGTATGAGATGACGCGATGGCCTGAGCGCTCGAGTCTTCTGGATCCCATCAGGACATAGCGGCGGGTGGCTGTGAGACCGTGCAGCAGAACCACCGCTGCCTGGCCAGGTGACTGCTCCACCGCGAGGGTTACCCCATCGGTGGTGCTGAGGCTCGACTCAGTGCTGCGGGCTTGCTCCATCCCAGAGATCTTCCTCAGAGCGGCCTGGGCTTGCCACGACGGCTAGGAGACCCTCACCGGTGGGCGAGCCGCGCCGGTGGATCACCGAACGTGACTTGCGGCGTGTGCCCGCACGAGCTCGACTGAGTGACTCGGCTGCTCCCAGAAGAACATGTGACCTACGTTCTCGAGAATCTCGAGCTGAGATCCGGGGATCAGCTCGCCGATCAACCGTCCGTTGGCGACCGGGAGCATTTCGTCGAGAGTGCCGTGGATCACCAGGGTGGGCGGCTCGAGCGAGCTCAGACGGTCGCTCGTGTCATGGGCGATGATCGCCTGCATCTGCTCGAGGATGACCGGTACGGCCACCATGTTGCGCAAACCGACGTGCAGAAAAGCGGCGTACGCCTCGGCGTCCGCGGCAAACTCTGGCGAGACGTTGACCTCCCAAGCGGTGCGAATCGCCCGCTCGCGATCGCCGGAGGACATCGCTTCGGCAAGGCGCTGGATGACCGACTGGCCGGCCTGCACAGCACCGGGACCGCCACAGTATGTACAGCCCAGCACCAGTGTGCGGATACGCTCGGGGTGCGCGAGCGCAAGCTCCTGGGCAACCATGCCGCCCATCGAAATCCCCATCACGTGGGCGCTGTCTATCTCGAGCGCTGAGAGCAGATTGTCGGCGTCTGAAGCAAGCTGGGCGATCGTGAATTTCTCCTCGACAGGGCTGCTCTGTCCGACGCCGCGGTGGTTGTAGGTGATTACCTCGAAGTCCTCACCCAGGGACTCCAGGAACGGCTCACCCCAATGCTTGGCCGTGCCGCTCATCCCCATGATCAGAAGCAGAGGTGGCCCTGA
>DATBPE010000140.1:0-5514 GCA_036561505.1 Solirubrobacteraceae bacterium | reverse complement strand
AAGCAGAACCTCGCGTGGTATTTCATCGAGCTCTTCTACCACGAGCAGGGAGAAGAGGACACCGGCTACGTCAACGAAAGCTATCTGCAGGGGCTCGCGCAGCAGGTGCCGGGGCTGAATCTCACAACGTGGACCAGCGATCGCGGCAATCAAGCTCTGGCCCAAGAGCTCAAGAAAGACGAAAAGGCGGTCGAAGAAAACGAATTCACAGGCACACCATCGTTTCTGATCGGCAAGACCGGCGGGACTTTGCAAAAGCTAGAAGCACCTAGCTTCACGGACCCAGCCCCGTATCTCACGGCGGTCGGGCAGGTGCTCAAGAGCTAATACGCCATGAGTTCGCGCACACTGCGAATCGCAATGATCGTGCTGGCTACTGCCGGCCTCGGCGTGGCGAGCTATCTGACATACGTCCACTACACCGGTTCCCCACCGCTGTGCACGGCGGGTGGCAGCTGCCTGAAGGTGCAGACGTCGATCTACTCGAAGCTCGCCGGCGTTCCGGTCGCACTGATGGGTCTGATCGGCTACGTATTCATCCTCGCGTCGCTGCTGGCACCGAGTAGCGAGAACACCCGCCTGGCCACCATGGCCGTCACGATCGTTGGCTTTGGGTTCTCCGCGTACCTGACATATCGCGAGCTGTTCTCGATTCATGCGATCTGCGAGTGGTGCGCGTCCAGCGCGGTGATCATGACGGTGCTAGCCGGCCTGGCCACCTGGCGCTTTCTAGGAGCAGACCAGCCCCCTGAGACGATCACGCCGGCAAGCTCGGGATCACCCGAGACAGCTGTGCATTCTCTGGGCACCAGCTCCTAGTTTCACCGCCAATCAGGGCAGCTCGCTCGCCCTCCGCAAATCCCGATTAGTGGATTTTCGCCGATGGCGATATTGGCCCTCGACCATCCGTCCAATAGCGCATAGCGCGCCCGAGTATGGGTAGCGACGCGCCGACGTCATGGGTGAGCTACAGCAGTAGGTGTGGAACAACCCATGGCAATCCCAACCGATCCAGTGCTTCGCCCCTCCCCGCCCGATGGAGAACCCGGCTCGCACCGTGATTCGCAGCCCGAGACACCAGACGAGAAGACTCAGATAGAGCGTTTCTTTGGGCTCAGCAACGACCTGCTGGCCACGTTCACTCCAGACGGACGTCTGATCCTGCTCAACTCCGCTTGGGAAGAGGTCCTCGGATGGACACTGATCGAGCTACAGGACCGCTTGATACAGGACTTCATCCACCCCGATGACGTCGAGCAGACGATGGCACTCATGCTCGCGGGGCGCCACCGGTCGGCGCATTTCGCCAATTTCACCAACAGGTATCGCCATCGCGATGGCTCATGGCGCTGGTTGCTTTGGAGCGGGCGCTGCGACGAGGAGATCTGGTACGCCTCCGCCAAGGACATCACCGACCGTATGTGGCTCGAGCGTCAAGCGCTCCACGACCCGCTGACCAAGCTACCCAACCGACTGCTGCTGATGGATCGCGCCCATCAAGCAATCGCCCGGCTGCGCCGCAGTCACGGCCTGGTCGCGCTGCTGTTTATCGATCTCGATCGCTTCAAGCAAGTCAATGACAGTCTCGGACACGCCGTCGGAGATCACATTTTGATCTCCGTCTCGGAGCGGCTGGCTGCGATGCTCCGCGACAGCGACACCGTGGCGCGCCTAGGCGGCGACGAGTTTGTGATCCTGGCAGAGGATCTCGACAGCGACGCCGAAGCACTGGCCGTCGCCGAGCGTGTCCTGCACGCTTTGGAGGAACCCTTCCTCGTCGGCTCAGCGGAGGTCTCCATGTTTGCGAGCGTCGGGGTATCGGTCTCGCACGACTGCACAGCCGACCCCGAGGATCTACTGCGTGAGGCCGACGTAGCGATGTATCGAGCCAAGGGCACAGGCGGTCACAACCTGGAACTGTTCGACGACAGTCTCCGTCAAGAGGTTGGTGCCCGCATCGAGCTGGACAAGCGCCTGCGCCACGCGCTGCCGCGCAAAGAGCTGGTGGTCGTCTATCAGCCGCTATTGCCCATAGCCGGCGGTTCAGCCGTCGGCTGCGAGGCCCTGGTCCGCTGGCATCCAGAAGGTTCCGAGCCGGTTCAGCCAGCGGCGTTCCTGTCGCTAGCCGAGGAGAGCGACCTGATTGCGCAGATCGGTGACTGGGTGCTTCAGACCGCTTGCGCGCAGGCGGCGATCTGGCATAAGCAGGGCAAAGATCTGGTGGTGTGCGTCAACGTCTCCTCCCGGGCTCTGACCGAGGTGGATCTGGTCACACGCATCCGGGATGCCCTCAGTCACAGCAATCTGCCAGCTCGCGCGCTGTGTTTGGAGGTCACCGAGTCAGCGATCCTACGCGACCCTGAGCGCGTCCAAGCATCCCTGCACGATGTCAAGCGTCTCGGCGTGAGGCTTGCACTGGACAATTTCGGGTTGGGGCAGTCTTCGCTGAGTCTTCCCAGCAGCCTCCCGTTCGACATCCTCAAGATCGATCGAACGCTCATTCAGAACCTCGAGCACGACATCGAGAAGCGGGCGATGGTACTCGCGATGATCGCCCTGGCACGTGAGACCAACCTCACCGTCGTGGCGGTCGGTATCGAAACCGATGAGCAGCGTCAACTAGTACAGGAGTTGGGCTGTTCACTCGGGCAGGGCTTCCTGCTGCACCAGCCAAGCTCACCCGACCGACTGCACCTGCAAGACCCCGGAGTTGTAAGGTCGCCAGACCATGCGCTCCTCTCCCCAAACGGGTTCACACTCCGATCCAACGGCACGGCATAAGCAGGCGGCCGCAGAGGCCGCCGCAGAGCTGGTTGCTGACGGCGCTCGCGTAGGACTGGGTACCGGTTCGACCGTTAGCTATTTGCTACCGGCGCTAGCGGCACGCTCTCTTCAGCTGCTCTGCGTCGCCACATCGCCCGCCACCGAGCAGGCCGCTCGAGCTCTTGGGCTTGTGCTGCGCGAGCTAGACGACGTGGGTGGTCTAGATATCGCTATCGATGGCGCCGACCAAATCGATCCGCACGGCTGGCTCATCAAGGGAGGCGGTGCGTCCCACACTCGCGAGAAGATCGTCGCCGCCGCCGCCGAACGCTTTGTGGTGATCGCCTCGGCCGAGAAGGCCGTGCCCTCGCTGACCTCGCCGGTTCCGCTTGAGATCATGCGTTTTGGCGCCCAGAGCACGCTCAAAGCTCTCGCTCCCGCCCGCTTGCGCGGTGTAGCGCCGAGCCCCGACGGGAATCTGATCGCCGACTACCTCGGACCCATTGAGGATCCTCGAACGCTCTCCGCGCGACTCTCCGCGCACCCCGGCTTGGTCGAGCACGGTCTCTTTGAACCCGAGCTCGTGAGCGACATCCTGATCGCTGGCGATGGCGGGATCGAGCACAGCCAACTGGAGCACTGATGAGCGATGCCCCAGGTAAGGTTGGCTCCACGGAGAACCCGGCCGGTGTCGTGTACGGCATCCTCACAATGGGGGCGTTGCTAGCCGCCGAGAGCGGACGGCACGAGAACTACTGGCAAGCGGTCCTATCAGCCGCTATCGCGCTGCTGCTCTATTGGTTTGTCCATGCCTACACCAACCTTCTCGGGGCCCGTCTGCTAGCCAGCGAGCGCCTCACTATCGGATCTCTGGCCAAAGCGTTCCTCCACGACTGGGCGATCGTCCGAGGCGCCAGCATCCCGCTCGCGGCACTACTGATTTCATGGGGCGTGGGCGCCTCCCTTGCAACAGCAGTGACCGCTGCGACCTGGACATGCGTGGTCTGCGTAATCGCATTCGAGCTACTTGCCGGCATCAAGGCGCAGTCAGAGCCTGGGGAACTAGTCATAGAAGGACTCATTAGGTGTCGCCATTGGAGTCGCGATTCTCCTGCTGCGAGTCGTGCTGCACTGACGCGCATGGAGAGTCGACAGCTAGGGTTGTGCCCTTAGACCGACCTTTCAAGAGACACGTGATGCTCCAAGTCATCTCTTGACGGGTCCCGATCATCTCGCAAGCGTGCGCCGTTGTGCGGCATAGATCCGGCGCTGTCATGCGCTACCGAGCAGCACATGTTGCGGCTACCAACGGGATTCGCCCCCTTGTAGCCTGCCAGTCTCTCTCCAGTCGGTGGCGCCGTGTGCGGTCAGCGCCGACTCACATGTGCGGTTCGTGTGCGGTCCACGCAAAACCCGACATTTCGGAGGTCAAGCCCCTTCTAGCCTCAAACCCACAAAGTCCGCTTTCCAATGCGGTATCTGCTGGCTTCTGAGGCTTTGGGTTGGCTCCTGATGCCAACGTAATTTATATCGGGGCGCCCGGATTTGAACCGGGGACCCCCTGCTCCCAAAGCAGGTGCGCTACCAGACTGCGCCACGCCCCGTGATCCCATAAAGAGTAGAGACCACGCCCAAGATTCGCGTTCGGCTTCTCGCTGCTAGCCTCCGCGACCGCTATGGCCGACGTTCAACCGTTGCGCGCGCTGCACTACAACCCGCCTGTTGCGGGTCCCTTGTCGGATGTCGTCGCGCCGCCCTATGACGTGATCGACGCCGACCTACGGGCTGAACTGCTCAAGCGCTCACCTTTCAATGTTGTCGCCGTGGACCTGCCGGATGAGAAGCCGGACCCATATGAGGCGGCCGGCAGTCTGTTTGACTCCTGGCAACTTCAAGGGATCCTTCAGCGTGATGAGGTGCCAGCGATTTGGGCCCACACCCAGGACTACACCGGTCCCGACGGTGCCAGCTTCACTCGACGGGGCTTTTTCTGCCGAGTGCGAATCGAGGATTACGGACCGGGTCGCGTGCGCCCCCATGAGCGCACACACCCAGGGCCCAAGGAGGACCGTCTTCGTCTGACTCGGGCAACCCGGACGAATATGTCGCCGATCTTCTCGCTCTACTCAGATCCAACCAACGCTGCGTGGGCCGCGCTCGAGCCGTTCACGGAGCAGCCACCATGGGGAGAGGCCACCGACGCCCAGGGCACCGTGCATCGCATCTGGCGGGTGCACGATCCACAAGCGATCGCCTCGGTGCAGGCCGCTGCGGCGAAGGCTGAGCTGCTGATCGCCGACGGGCATCATCGCTACGAGACCGCTCGAGCATATGCCGAGGAGATCGGAGGTGACGGGGAGCACCAGTTCGTTCTGATGTGTTTGGTGGCGCTCGAGGACCCGGGCTTGACCGTGTTCCCGACTCATCGCCTGGTGAAGGGTCTGAGCGCCCAACACCAAGACGCCCTGCGAGAGGTCATACAGCGAGATTTCGAGATCGTGGAGGTGCCTTCAGATCAGGCCGCACCACCGGCTGGCGAGGGCCCGTTGCAGCTCGGCTACATAGACGCTCATCACAAGCACACCTATCGCCTCACGCTCAGGGATCAGTCGACAGCCACCGAGGCGCTTGCCGATCGCTCAGCGGCCTATCAGCACCTGGACACCGGGGTGCTTGAGGCACTGATCCTGAAGGGCACCCTCGGCCTGACCGACGATGACATCTCCCATCTGAAGAACTTCGGCTACGCAC
>DATBPE010000139.1:0-2355 GCA_036561505.1 Solirubrobacteraceae bacterium | reverse complement strand
ACTCGTGGCCAACCGCCTCGCGCTCGTGCGGCTCGTCGAGCACCGGTAGATGGGTCGAGGTTCCGATTTCAGCCACGTCGTGCCTCCTTTTCTGGCGGTCGACTCGTTGAGCGCCGGTGTCGAGGCGCCAACGACCATCGTCTGCCTGTTCATGCGCGTGCGCGACCCGGATGGTCTGGCACACATTTCGGACGGACCGTACGCGCCCGGGCACTGCCTGCAATCACGAAGCTCGTTCGCTCGATATCGATCACCGCTCGCTCTGCACAGTCGCACTCCGCGGTAATGCCCACTGATCCGCGCTAACCACGGGTGAAGAGTCACAGGCTCTCGTGGCGCGACTGCAGATGCGCTGTTCTTGGCGAGAGATCGTGGGCAGAGTCAGATAGACCCTCCCAGCGCACGCGCTCGAGCGTTGTCATTGCGCGCTGGAGCAGCCAGAGCGTTTCACGCTCTGACGCATGGCCCGGCGCGGCGGGTCAACACCGCCGAGACTCGGCCTTGCCGGGGCTGACGCGACGATAGGCAATAGCCTGGCGCCACGTCACGCCGCTGTTGACCGGCGGACGCGCCGCGGTAACCCCACTCGCGTGATTGCGCGATCGCGTGATCGCGTTTGGCGGTTGCAGCGCGGCGCTCCGACGAGCATGGTGATGAGTCATTTGATGACGCCGATCGGGCCAGGAGCCTGATAGTCAGGAGGAAACGGGATGTTCAAACAGATCGTTGTCGGCGTGGACGGACGGGCGGGCGGCCGCGACGCGATAGCGCTCGCCAGGCTGCTGGTCGCGGCGGGCGGCGAGCTCACGCTCGCCCATGTCGTTCCGGGCGATGCCCACGCCTCCCGCGGCGCCAGCGCGGCGCACGAAGCTCCCGAGGGGGAGCGTGCCGAGGCGTTGCTTGAAAGGGTGCGCGAGGACACGGGTGTCGAAGCACTCCTGCGCTGGCGCGGATCTTCTTCGGTAGGACGCGGCCTGCATGAGCTTTGCGAACTGGTCGGCGCCGATCTGGTGGCCGTGGGTTCGTCCCGGCGGGGACTACTCGGGCGTGTGCTCATTGGGGATGACACCAGCGCGGCGCTGAACGGCGCGCCCTGTTCGATCGCGATCGCCCCGACTAACTACTCAGAGCAGCCGGGTGCGATGCGCGAGATTGGCGTCGGGTACGACGGCTCTCCTGAGAGCGAGCACGCACTCTCGGTGGCCAGGATGCTCGCCGACGCGTCCGGTGCCAAGCTCTCAGCGCTCGAGGCTGTGTCGCTTCCGTCAGACGCCTTTCTCGGGCCAGGGGCGGTCGATAACACGCCCCAGCGCCTCCTCGAGGATGCGCGCGGACGGATCGCAGCGTTCGGTGACGTCGAGCCACACGCGGCCTACGGTCAGCCTGCTGAGGAGCTAGCGCTGTACAGTGCGTCGCTCGATCTGCTGATCGTTGGCTCGCGCGGCTATGGCCCGATTGGGCGCCTGATCCACGGAAGCACCTCCCAGCAGCTTGCGCACAGCGCCCGCTGTCCGCTCCTGGTACTCGCCCGTACGGCCCGCCCCAGCGCGACGGATGAAGCGGCGGCACACGGGCGGGAGGGCACGGTGCCGCTGAAGGGATGACGGTGAATAGAGAGAAGCCGTTTCGGCGAGCAACTCTGTCGAGAGGCGCGTCGTTATGGGCGGTGGCCGCGATCGGCCTCTTGGCGGCTGCTACGAACGCCGCGGCGTCGCCCGTGTACCGGGTCTATCAGCTGCAGTTCCGATTCTCCGCGACCACCCTCACCCTGTTGTTCGCCGTCTACGTCGTCGTCCTGTTGGTGACGCTGGTATCGCAACTGGCATTCCGGCCGTGCTCGCTGGCATCGCAACATCACACTTCGGGTTGCACAAGACGGCGCTTGTGTACTCCGTGGCCGTGGCAGTGCTGGCCGCGGCCGCGGTCGGCCTCGGATCCATCAAATGGCTGGCGGTCGGCCGCGCCGTGTAACCCATCATCCCGACATGCCCGGGGCCGGGCACGCTCCCACCCTGCCCGTGACCCAACCCGCGTCTCGGGCAAGCGAGCGCATGAGTCTCTAGCTGCGAGGAGGCGACCGGGTGCGTGTACACCCTGGACTGACGGCTGACGAGATCAGCTCGAGCGCCACCTCGACTGCACGGGGCCTGACGGGCCGCTGCTTCGGCCGCTTCTCCCGTGCGGTGACTCGGCAGCGCGGGAGCGCTAGCCGAATTGGCTGACGGCTCTCGCCAACGTGGCAGTCGAGGCCGGGGCGCCGTGACGGCGCCAGGATCGGCGCAGGGCTCGTCGCCTCGTGGCTGAAATCCGCGCCGGACGACCTGCCTCGTCGAGGCTCGCAGACCAGGTGGCGGG
>DATBPE010000138.1:0-7572 GCA_036561505.1 Solirubrobacteraceae bacterium | reverse complement strand
CGTGATGCCAGGCATCTACATCCTCACCACCCGCATGTTCACCAAGACGCCCCCAGCAGCAACCATCGGCTGGGCCATCACCCTCACCTACAGCCTCATCAACCTCTACCCAATCAGAACACTCCTATAGGTGGACAGCCGCCCGCTTTCAGCCGGTGCGCTCGAGGCCGAGGCGGCACTTCTGAGAGAGTTCTCTGAGGTAGTCTCAAGCCATGGGGCTCGACTTCCAGGGACGGTGGCGCTCGTGAGCACGCCAGACACCCAGGCACCGCCGACGCCTATTTGGTTTGTGCTCGTGACGTTCGCGGCGATCATCTGCGTCGTGGCTCTCTATGCAAATGCTCCGGCGAACGCGCAACCACTCTCGCCGTCCAGTCCTCTCTACAGCCCATCGGCGCCCCTGGTGGATGAAAACCCCTATGTGACCGCCGAATACAGCGGCACTCTGACGCAGACCGCTGCGAACTCGGCGCCGCTCGCACGCAGCGTGAGCGCGAAACTCAGCTGGAACACCAAAGTCAGCGGACCGGTGGATCAGATCGAGTACGCCGCCACCTACGGCGCCAGCGCGATCCACTGGGAAGTCACCGAACTCGCCGGTTCGGTCAACGTCACGAACGAAAAAGGCCCGTCCTGCTCGGCCGGCTTCAGCGCGACCGGCAAAGACGGCGGCACGCGTGGGATCGAACTGCCCGCCGATGAGCCGGGCTTCCCGGCGGGCGGCGGCAACCCGGCAACGAACCCGGACTACCGCGTGCAGCCGCCCCAGGGCATCCCTCTGATCCTCCTGACGAGCAGCGAAGGCCTCTCCGGGGAATGCGGCACAACGATCTGGGACAACTCGGAAACATGGTTCGGCGCGGCTTTGAGCCAGCCGGGCTGGGAAGGCGCGGCCGGCCCGACCAGGTTCTTCCCGCCCGGTGCGCCCTTCACGGACCCGATCAGTCCGCCCGCCTATGAATCCTCCGGCGGGCCGGGACAGACTTTCAAGGTGACGCTGACCTCGACGCTGAAGTTCACCTCTCCGGTGCTTCCGGGCGGCTCCGCACCCACGAGCGGGCCGACGAGCGGGCCGACGAGCGGGTCCGGCCCGGCAGCCCCCGGGCCGCCGGTCAAATGCGCCAGCGGCGCGAAGCCGTCCTGCGAAAGCAAGAAAGCCGCGCAGGAAGACATTCTCCGCGAGCTGCACCCGGCGACGTTCGAGTGCGAGCTCGCTTCCGTGGGGATCGGCGGGATCATCGCCACCCTCGCCGCGCCGGAGGTCAGTGCGGCCGCGTTCCTGGCCGCCGAGGGAGTCGTCGGCGGCGAGATCGCCGCGCTGGCAGGGACGACCTGCGGCCTGTTGCTCAAGCGCATCTACGACGACGCGAAGATCATCGAAGACCCACCCGCCGGGCAACTCGGCAAGCTCGCGCAGCCGGCATTTCCGAGGCGGGCGGTGATCCACCCGCCGGCATGCGCGAAGTACCCCAAGGCGCTGCAGTTCTGCAAGGGACTGCGAGCCCAGGTCCTCGCCTACGCGAACAGCATCGCCGCTGGACAGGCGGTGGCCGCGGCGCTCCTCACCACGGTCGACCGGATCACGGGCGCCGAACTTGCCCACAACCACGAGGCCCTCAGAAAGCAGGGACGTCACGCAAGCGCCCTGCGCAAGCAGCTGCACGCCCAGTACGCGGCACAGCGCCGTGCCGGGCTGGCGATCTCACGGCTGCTCGCAGGCGCACGGTTCAGCTCCTCGATCTCCGCCACACAGACGCAGGCCGGCCTGGCTGCGGTCCTCTCGAAGCTCGGCCGCCGAGGCATCTCTGCGAGCGGACTCGCGAAAGTGTCCGCATCGGCCCTCCCGGAAGGCTCGATCGCAGCCGAACCCGGCTTCGCGGGCTGAGAGCCGCGTCGGCCGCAGACCTCCTGGCCAGGCTTTCCGCTCAGATCAGAGAACAGGCCCGGCGAGCAACGCACGTTGGGTAGCTGAAGGCCACTGTTCAAAACAAGAGGGCCGATTCACCCTCAGGCCTAGCCACCCCTCTCTCTGTCTCCCTGAAGTAAGGTGCCTGCGTGTCAGCGCAAGCGCTCGGGGCCGGCTCGGCGTCGCAGGACAAACCCATCAGCACTTCGACCCAGCGTGAGCCGCTCGAGTGGATCGGGCTAGGTGCACTGTTTGCACTCGCGCCGGCCGCGCTGATCTACCTGTCGTTCAACGCCGGTGGCTACTTCCCGAGCGCGCCGGCGTTCGTGGCGATCATCTTCGCCCAGGCGCTACTCGTGCGATCGCTGCTGGCGGAGCGTCCGTTCGAGGGGCTCAGCCGGACGCTGGCGATACCGCTGGTAGCGCTGGTTCTGTACGCGGTCTTTCAGTTGATCTCCGCGAGCTGGGCGCACGCCACCGCGCGGGTATTGGACGCTTACGATCGCACGCTGCTGTATGTGCTGGTGTTCGTGCTCTTCGGCGCGATCCGCTACTCGCGCGTACGTATGAGCTGGCTGCTGCGAGCGACGTTCATCGGCATGAGCGCGGTCTGCCTGATCGGCTTGATCAGCCGTGTGCTGCCACACACCTGGCCGACCTCGAGCAGTTTCTTCGCCGACCGGCTGAACTACCCGCTGACCTACTGGAACGCCGAGGGCATGGTCGCGGCGCTGGCGATCATCCTCGGCTTTCATCTGAGCGCCGACCGCGACGAGCATCCGGTCGTACGCGTTATCGCCGCCGCCGCGCTGCCGGGCGTCGCCTCGACGCTGCTGTTGACCTTCTCGCGCGGCTCGCTGGGCGTGACCGTCATCGGGCTAGTCGCCTACTGCCTACTCACCCGTGTCTCGACACTTCCAACCGTTGTGGCTGCGGTGGCCGCGCCGGTCGCGGTGGCGCTGCACGCGGCGTGGGACGCAACCGCGCTTGCAACCAACACCCCCACCAGCGCCCAGGCGATCTCCCAGGGACACCACGTCGCGCGGGTGGTCGCTCTGTGCATGCTGGCGGCCGGGCTGCTGCGCGCGCTGCTGCTGCTGGCCGACCGGGGGATCGCGGGACTGGGCCCAGTCAAGCGCCCGCCGGCGCGGCGAGTGCGCGTCGGCATCTGGATCGCGGTGGGCGCCGCGGTGCTGGTCGTGGCGCTGGCGCTCGGCAGCGTCGGTGTGATCGAACGCAACTACAACAAGTTCGTCGGGCACAACCACGAAGGGAAGGTGGTTCAGACCCGCGAACGGCTGAGCGACCCGACCAACAACGGCCGGGTGCCGCTGTGGAATGCCGCACTGGATATCTATGACACCCAGACGCTGCGTGGCACCGGCGCGGGGACCTTCCAGCAGTTCTACCCCCGCTACCGCACCGAAACCGGGTACGTCACCGACGCCCACTCGCTGTACCTGCAGAGCCTCTCCGAGCTGGGCGTGGTGGGAGGCGTGCTGATCGTGCTGATCGTCGGGGGCATCCTGGGCGGCCTGGCAAGGCGCATCCGCGGGCCCAATCGCGCGATCTACGCCGCGCTGTTCGCGATCTCGCTCGCCTGGGCCATACATCAGGCGTTTGACTGGGACTGGCAGATGCCGGCGGTCACCCTGCCGATCTTCGCGCTCGGGGGCTTGGCGCTGGCGCGGCCACTGGACGGACGGGCGGGTATGCGCGGGCTGCCGACGGGGCGGGCGATCGTCGCGCTCGGATGGCTGCTGGTGGCCGTCTGCCCACTGCTCGTGAGCATCTCCTACACGCGCCTACAGGACGCCGGGCAGGCGCTCTCCCACGGCGACTGCAAAACGGCCAGGCACGACGCGCTCTCCTCGCTCTCAGCTTCGGCCGAGCGCCCTCAGACCTATGCGCTGCTCGGCGTGTGCGATCTGAAGGAAGGCTTTGGTCCGGGAGCGGTCAAGGCGATGGGCAAGGCGGTCTCCTATGAGCCCGGAAGCTGGGAAGACTGGTACTGGCTGGGGGCGGCGCGCGCCTACGCGGGCATGAACCCACACGTCGCGATGCGCCAGGCACAGCTGCTCAATCCGCACGAGCAGCTGATCAGCGGCGCCATCCACAGGTTCGCGGGCGCCAGCCCGGAAAACTGGGAAGCCCAGGCGGGAGCGGTGGTCCACGCGGCGCTGCGCTCCGGCAAGTTCTCGATCACCAGTCTGTAAATCCGCTACGCGGGAAAGCTCTGAAAAAAAGAACTTGCGGAGGCTGTGGGAAAACCACAGCGCCGTTCGTATAGGCGATTACAGGCCTAATCCCCTGTATCTTGTATCAATCAACACACAGGAGACCAGCAAAACACATGAGGCGTAAGAACGACGCACACAAGGACGATCTAGAGGGCGTCGCTCAGCGCCTAAGTGACGAGCGGCCCCAGGCGAGCCCACTGGAGCTCGACCAAATCAAGAGGACCGCAATGTCGCGCGCCAAGGCAGCGACAGGTGGACGTCCCTTCGGGGCCCGTCGCCTTGCCGTTGTCGGCATGACCGCCGGCCTTCTGGCCGCCGGCACGGGTGGCGTCATCGCCGCCACGAGCGGAGGTGGCTCGACGGGCAACGCAGCTGTCGCCCAGTACTCGAGCAGCGCTTGTGACCAGGGCAACAACAACAGCAACAACAACAGCAACGGCGAAGGCAGCGAAAACAACAACGGCAACAACAACTTCAACTGCGACGGCAGCATCAGCATCGGTAATGGCAGTGGCAACGGTAGTGGCAACACCACCAACAACAACAGCTCCAGCAACACCACGACCAACAACTACTACACCTCGACGCTATCTGCTGGTCCTACAGCAGCAGCCCTTGGCGTCCAGGCCTCGAAACAGTCCAAGGCCTCAGCGAGCAAGCGTCACTTCTCGGTCCACTTCTTCGCCGGCAACGGCAAGAAGCTCCGTAAGTTGACGGTCAGGCTCAACGGCAAGGTCATCAAGGTGTACAAGGGTCGTATCCCGTCGACGCTCGACTTCGTCGGCGTGCCCTGCGGCAACGTCAAGCAGCACCTTGTCATCACTGGCGAAACCACCAGCGGCAAGAAGGTCAGCGAAACACGGCACTACAACCTCTGCCAATAGAGGCGCCGACTAGCTGATCGCAGCAGAGTCGATCATCTGATGAATGGGGCTCCGGGACTCTTCTTCCCGGGGCCCCATCATCTTTAGGCACGGAGGCTTTGGATGGCTTCAGAACTGACAAGCGGGTCGGGGCGTTCCCGGCGTGAAACGGGAACTGTAAGAATGTCTCGAGGCATGCGCATCGACAACTTCGAGCGGCTGTTCGAGGAGCACTCGGAGCGGCTGTTCGCGTTTCTGGTCTACCGCACCGGAAGCCGGCCGCTCTCGGAAGATCTTCTCTCTGAGACATTCGAGCGGGTACTCCGCTCCCACCATCGCTTCGACCCCAGACGCGGATCGGAGCGCCGCTGGCTGTACACGATCGCGCTGAATCTACTGCGCGACCACGCCCGTCGTGCCACGCACGAGGAGCGGGTGCTGCAACACGCCAGCGCCGGCGCCCCGGAGACGCTGGATTCGGGGCTCGAGGCGGTGGAGCACCGCGATGAGCTGCAGCGGGCTCTCTCGACCCTCAGAGAGGACGAGCGCGAGGCAATAGCGCTGCGCTTCGGCGCCGACTTGAAGCTACGTGACGTGGCCCGCATCCTCGGTGAGGGCGAAAGCGCCATGGAGGGTCGCATCTACAGGGCCCTGAAGAAGCTCCGCGACGAGCTCTCCTAAAGCGAGTAAGCGATGGCACGGCTCCCGAGCAGGCGCCAAACGTGCTTGCTCGGCGACCGCCACAGAGCAGCGCGCGCGCAGCACTTCCACAGCCAGGCGCCCACAGAAGCGACCCGGGCGCTAGCGGCCTTCGGCCACGCAGCAGCCCCTGATGAGCAGTCGCCCACCCACGTGCTTGCCCTCCGGCTGCCCAGAGCCCACGATCGAGCGGTCGGGGTGCACCGTCACCCGGTAGATGACCGCCGGCGGTCGGGGATAGCGCACCACACAGCTCCACGGGTTGCCGAACGCTCCACGCCCGTGCGAGACGCAGTGAGCGCCACGGGCACGCCCCGCGAATCGTGGACGGGGATCGCTGGTCGTGGAGATCAGCTCCTGCAGCTGGGGAGCGCCGATCGAAGCCAGACTTTCCTGGGAGGCGACGAATAGCGTGTCGCTTTCACGGGCTTTCAGAGCGAGTACCGTCCCCGCGATCCCGACGATCAATACGAGACCCACGATCAGGCTGGGCCTTCTCACGCACAGCTCCCATACCCGTCGGTTTCAGCCATCGGCGCAGAAGCCTAGAACAAATCAAGCGAAGGCTGACGGAGCCCCTCCTAGGAACGGGCACACGCCCGGGCTCTCATGTAGGCTGGCGCGCAGGCACACGGTCGCATCGGGGACACCAAGGAAGGCACGCAAGCCGCTAGTGGGCCTTCTCGGAAGGTTTGACCGGAAACTGAGTGTTGATGGCGAATTGGGAGGCATCTCGACCGTGGAGGTGGTGATGCGTTCCCCGGAAGTGTTTGTCAGGCCGCTCGCTCATGAGGAGGCGCTGCGGTTGAAGCGGCTCGCCAAGCGTGCGAAGCATGCGTCCACGCGTGAGCGTGCGGCGATTCTGTTGGGCTCTAACGCGGGTCTGTCGGCGCCGTCGATCGCGGCGAGCTGGCTGACCGACGACAGCCATGTGCGCAAGGTGATTCATGAGTTCAACGAGCGGGGGTTCAGCTCGCTGGACCCTGATTATCGGGGTGGGCGTCCCCGCCGGATCGAGCGTGAGGACCGTCAACGGATCGTCGCGATCGCCGGTGCCCGCCCCGACACCCAAGGGGTGCCGTTGACGCGCTGGTCGCTGCCGCGACTGTCCGCACACCTGGGCGAAGAGGGAATCGTGCTGATCAGCCCCGCACATCTCGGCAGGGTGCTCGCCGAGGCGAACCTGTCTTTCCAGCGCACCCGCACCTGGAAGGCCAGCCCCGACCCCGACTATGAGTCCAAGGCCGCGCGGGTACTGGAGCTGACGCACAATCCACCGCCAGACAGCGGTGTCGTGATCGCGTTCGACCAGATGGGGCCAGTCAGCCTGCGGCCGACTGCCGGCCATGGCTGGGCGCCCAAGCGCAGGCCGGAGCGTCAGCGCGCTGACTATAACCGCCGGCAGGGTACCCGCTACGTCTTCGGCGCCTACGACATTCACGGCGACCGGCTGCGCACACGCCTGCGGCCTCGCCGCAGAGGCAGCGACAACCTCGCGTTCATGACCCAGATCCGCGGCAGCTACCCCGCCCGCCGGCGGATCTACTGGATCCAGGACAACCTCTCCGCGAACTGGACACCCGACATCCGCAACTACGCGCATAACAACCGGATCGAGCTCGTTGCGACCCCGACCTACGCCAGCTACCTGAACCCCGTCGAGTGCCACTTCTCCGCGATCAGCGAGTTCGTCGTCTGCAACGCCGACTATCTCGACTGGGATGCCTTCGCGTTCGCTCTGGCCCGCCACATCACCTACCGCAACGGCGAACACCGAAACCGCCGACTGACCGCCGCCGAAAACCGACACCGCATCGCAGCATGAACTCAAAACCGGTCAAACCTTCCGAGAAGGCCCACTAGG
>DATBPE010000137.1:0-26558 GCA_036561505.1 Solirubrobacteraceae bacterium | reverse complement strand
ACGCCACCAAACACAAAAGCCATAAGAAGTAAGCCGACATCGATGAACGACGTCGACTAGGCCTGGCGACCTGCTGCGCCATGGTGGCGCTCAGCGCCGCAGCCCCGCCAGCAGGCGCGCGAACGAGGCTGTGGCCTCGGTGTACGCGGTGGCTTGGTCATCGGCGCGTGCCACCAGCAGCGCGAGCTCGTCGATCGCCCCCATCAGCATGTGGGCGAGCGTCCCCACCGGCTGCTCCTCCAGTTCGCCGGTCTCGATCGCCGCGGCTAGCACGCCTTCGATCAGGCCCAGCCCGTAGCGCGAGCCCACCTCCCGCCAGGTCTCCCAGCCCAACACCGCAGGCGCGTCGAGCAGGGCGATCCGCTGGACCTCCGGCTCGCCACAGGCCGCCAGGAAGCGCGCGGCGCCCAACTCCAGTGCCTGCCACGGGCTTTCCGCGACGCCGGGGGTGAGGGCACCATCAGCGTCTGGGACGCCGTCGACCATCTGGGCTATCTCGATGGTGAGGTCGCTCTCAACCTGTTCATAGACCGCGAGGAACAGATCCTCCTTGTCGCGAAAGTGGTGGTAGAGCGCGCCGCGGGTGAGGTTCGCGCTGCGCACGATCTCCTCGATGCCCACCGCCACAAAGCCCCGGTCGGCAAACAGGGCACGGGCGCTGGCGATCAGCTTGGCGCGTGTCTGCGCTGAGCGCGCCGCGTGACGGCTCTCGGACGCGCCGCTCTCTGCGTCGGAAGACCCCACGTGATCAGCGCTCATACAATCGGTATGATAGATGCATACCGATTGTATGTATGGAGTGACTGCCAAAGCTGCGGGCGACGCCCGCCAGTCCCCAACCCGACTCGAGGAGCGAACGAATGAGCTTCACAAGTGAATCGTCAGCCGAAACTGGCGCTGCGGATAGCGCAGCAGAGCACGCGATGCGGGAGGTGAGCTTGACGCAGGGCACGATCCGCTACCGCGACACCGGCGAGGGGCAGCCGATCGTCTTCGTTCACGGACTGCTCGTCAACGGCCTGTTGTGGCGCAAGGTCACACCACTGCTGCAAGGTGAGTTTCGCTGCATCGCACCCGACTGGCCACTGGGCTCACACAGCATCCCCCTGCGCGAAGGCGCGGACCGCTCGCCCCGCGGGATTGCCCACCTGATCGCCGACTTCCTTCAGGAGATGGACCTCGAGGGCGTGACGATCGTCGCCAACGACACAGGTGGTGCCATCGCACAACTGCTCGTGACTGAGCGACCCGAGCGAGTGGGGCGGCTGGTGCTCACGCCGTGCGACGCCTACGAGAACTTCCTGCCGCTGGCCTTCCGCCCACTGCAGTGGATGGCGCGCGTTCCCGGTGCATTGACGCTCGCCGTCCAGGGCATGCGCTCACCCGCGCTGCGCCGCTCGCCACTCGGTTTCGGGATGCTGACCCGCCGGCCAATCCCCGACGAGATCCTCGCCGCCTGGGTGCGGCCGTTCCTCAAAGACGCCGCTGTCAGGCGCGACACGATCGGGCTGCTGCGGGGCATCGACCCCAAGGACACACTCGCAGCCGCCGAGAAGCTGCGCGACTTCGATCGTCCCACGCTGATCGCCTGGGCGCCCGAGGACCGTTTCTTCAAGCTGCGCTTCGCCGAACGTCTGGCGCAGACGATCCCCGACGCTCGCCTCGAGCGTGTCGAGGACTGTCTCACCTTCATGCCGGAGGATCAGCCCGAGCGGCTGGCTGAACTGATCGCTCAGTTCCTGAGCACGAGCGAGGCTCGCCAGGGCTAGGTGGCCGCTAGGAGGAGACCGCGCTTGGAGCGGGCAGCCACTCGGCGGGCAGAGTGCCCGCCGGTATCTCGCCGACCATCGGCGGGAAGTAGCGGACGAGCTCGGCGGCGCGATGAGAATCGATCAGCGGACGCGCATCGCCGATCGTCTGTAGCAGGCGGATCGTGGCGCCGATCTGTAGATCCGCGGCGTTGGGCTGATCGCCGCCAATGATGCCCTCGGCGATCCACCCGTCGACCTGATCGAGCAGGCCGATCAGCTTTGCGAAATCTGAGCGCACAGCGTCATCCTGGGCATGGTTCTTGCTTGCCATCAGGCGCGCCGTCAGCGGCAGCGCGGGGCGCATCATCGCGCGCGGCAGTGGCAGTTTGGCGTCGCCCGCATAACTCTCCATCGCCGCGGGGTCGCGCAGGAACCCGGCGTCGATGATCCGGCGGGGCATGCCCTGCAGCACCTCATCGCCCCAACGCTCGGCCTCCAGTACACGCTCGCGCGCGGCGGGATCTGATGGCAGCAACGCCGGCTCTGGCACGAGCTCGTCCAGGCGCCGCATGATCCTGCGCGAGCCGACCAGTCGCTCCCCGTCGATTCGTATCCCCGGCACGGTCTTGCCGCCGTAGCGCAACGGCCCGATAAAGAGCTGAGTCATCGGCAGCAGATCGACGCGCTGGAACTCCAGTGACTTCATGCGCAGTGCGACTTCAACGGCGGCGCACGGGTGCGATCCGGGCAGCACATACAACTTGATGCTTCTGGGCTTGGCCATCGCTCCGTGAGCATATACCAGCCCTCCCGTTAGCTCCCGGCTGGGCTTTTCGGGATACGCTCTGCGCCACCGTGCTATTGGTCGTTGATGTCGGAAACACACAGACGCACTTCGGAGCGTTCCGCGGGGAGGAGCTGCTCGAGCACTGGCGGTTTGCGACCGTGCGCCAGTCCACCGCCGATGAGCTAGGGGCGGCGCTCAGCAGCCTGCTGGAGCTGCGCGGACTGGGTTTCAAGGACCTGACGGCGTCGATCGTCTCCTCCACCGTGCCTCAGATCGAGCCCGAGTGGACGGCGATGGCGCGGCGCTACCTCGGCCACGAGATGCTCGTGGTCGGTCCGGGTCTGAAGACGGGCATGGCGATCCGCTACGACAATCCGCGGGAGATCGGGGCCGACCGTTTGGTCAACGCGATGACTATCCGCGAGCGCTTCGGCGGCCCCGCCGTGTGCGTGGACTTCGGGACGGCCACCACCTTTGATGTGCTCTCGCGCGAAGGTGAGTACATCGGAGGGGCGCTCATGACCGGCATCGAGATCTCCCTCGACGCGCTCACCGAGCGCGGCGCGCGGCTGCCGAAGGTCGAGCTCGCGCCACCTCGCACGGTTGTGGCCAAGAACACGATCGACGCGATCCGCTCCGGTGTTGTGTTCGGCTACGCCGGAGCAGTGGACGCGATCCTGCGACGCCTATACACGGAGCTGGGCGAACGAGTCGCGGTGGTCGCAACGGGTGGGCTAGCGCGACTAGTGGTCCCCTTCACCGAGGAGATAGAGGACGTCGATGAGCTGCTCACACTCACCGGCCTGCGGCTGATCTACGAACGCAACGCCTGAGGCGAACATCCCGGCGGCGGGACCGGGTCGCCCATTAGGGCAGAATGAAGCCGTGGCTTTGCTTGGCGATCCGTGGATGTTGGGCACCGTGGAAGTGCCCAATCGGGTGCTGCTCGCCCCGCTGGCGGGCATCGGCAACTGGTTCGTGCGCCTGCAGGCCAAGCGCTACGGGGCCGGCATGGCGGTCTCCGAGATGGTCTCGAGCCACGCCGTGCACCACGGCAACAGACGCACCTGTGAGGAGCTTCTGCGCATCCACCCGGCGGAGCGCAAGACGGGACCGGTTTCGATCCAGCTGTTTGGTCAGGATCCCGAAATCATGCGCTCCGCCGCCGCCACCGTCGCGGCCGCCGGCGCCGACGTGATCGACATCAACATGGGCTGTCCGGTACCGAAGGTGTGCAAGACCGGCGCCGGCGCCGCTTTGATCGGGGACCCCGACCGAGCGGTCGCGGTGGCGCGCGCGGCACGCGAGGGGTCGGGTCTACCCGTCACCGTCAAGTTGCGCTCCGGCCAGCGCCCCGGAGAAAGCACCGGTGTGCAGTTGGCGCGGCGACTAGTCGAGGAGGCCGGTGTGGCGGCAATCGGTTTTCACCCCCGCTGTGCCGCGGTCGGGCACAAGGGCGCACCGGACTACGCGCTGGCCGAGGAGCTGGTGTCCTCGTTGGGAGCGCCGGTGATCCTCACAGGCGCAATGAACGAGCCCGACGGCATCCGTGAGGCGTTCACCAGCACCGGGGTGGAGGCGGTGATGCTCGCCCGCGGCTGCCTGGGTGACCCGTGGCTGTTCGCGCGCGTACTAGGCAAGCGGGAGTCTGAGCCAAGCACCGAAGAGGTACTCAGCGAGCTCGAGTGGGTGATCGACGCCGCCGTTGAGCACATCGGCAGCGAGCGCTCAGTCGGCTATCTGCGCAAGTTCTACCCCTGGTATGTGCGACGCCTGGGACTCGACCCCGCCGCGGCCAAGACGTTGCAAGAATCGCTGCAGGCGGCGGCTACGCTAGAGCAGGTAAGGACACAGTTGGGTAACCATCGCCACTCAGTTGTACTCGCCGCATGAAAGCCTCCGGGTAGCGCTGAGGCCTCGCTATACTGCTGCGCTCGCTGTAGCCGCGCCGTCTGAGAACTCCCCGCTCCGGCGGGGTTTGTCAGCGGTCACCGCACAACCAGAGATCGACTCTCAGATGCCCAAGGACGTCATCCTCACACCAGAAGGGCTGGAGAAGCTCAACGACGAGCTCCAGCTGCTCTCCACCGAGCGCCGCCGCGAGGTCGCCGAGCGGATAAAGGAGGCGCGCGAGTTCGGGGACATATCCGAGAACTCCGAGTACGACGACGCCAAGAACGAGCAGGCGATGCTCGAGAGCCGCATCGCCCAGTTGCAGGAGAAGCTGCGGATGGCGACCGTGATCGAGGCCAAGGATCTCTCGACCGACATCGTGCAGGTCGGCTCGGTCGTGCACGTCAAGGATGAAAAGACCGGCAAGTCGGTCAAGTACACGATCGTCGGCTCCGCCGAGGCCAAGCCAGAGGAGCAGAAGCTCTCCAACGAGTCCCCTGTCGGCCGCGCACTGCTGGGCCACAAGCGCAACGAGACCGTTGCGGTCAAGGTTCCCCGCGGTCCGGCACGCAAGCTGAAGATCACCAAGATCGACGTAGGGCTGAAGTAAGGCCCGCAAGGGTGACTCACTCGCCCGCGATGTGTCTGAGCTCTCTCACCGCCTGATCGGCGGGCGGCTTGCGGATACCCCTCCAATGGGGGCTCGCTGGATTGACGGCAGCCGACTGGGACGCCCGTCCGGCCCGGTTCTGCCCGATCGAGTCCTGGCCCCCATAAGATCCCGGCCATGAGCGCCGAGCAGGAGCCCGAGCAGCCGGGCAGTCACGGCATCGACGAGCTGATCGCGGAGCGCCGTGCCAAGGGTCTACGTCTGCGCGAGTCCGATCCCGGCGCGTTCCCGTACGCGTACGCGAACGTCGAGCCGATCGAACGGATCCTCATGGCCTACGCCCACCTGGAGAGCGGGCAGGAAACTGACGACTCCCACCGCGTGGCGGGCAGAATCGCCGCGCGCCGAGAGGCCGGCAAGATGGCCTTCCTGGACGTGGTGGACCGCACCGGCAAGATCCAGCTGCACGCACGCGCGGACGTGCTCGGCCAGGACGCGTTCGAGCGCCTGACATCGCTCGACGTGGGCGACATCGTTGGCGTCGACGGCGCGCCGCTGCGCAGCCGCAGGGGTGAGATCTCGCTGCGCGTCGAGGCCTTCCAGATCCTCTCCAAGGCACTGCGCCCGCCGCCGGACAAGCATGCCGGGCTCAGCGATGTGCAGATCCGCTATCGCCGGCGCGAGCTCGATCTGATCGCCAGCGCTGACGCGCGCAAGCTGTTCGTCGACCGCGCCAAGATTCTCGCCGCCGTTCGCGCCTACCTCGACGGTGAGGGTTTCCTGGAGGTCGAGACGCCGGTCCTGCAGCCGCTCTACGGTGGCGCGCTGGCGCGGCCGTTCACGACCCATCACAACGTGCTCGACCGCGATCTCTACCTACGCATCGCCACCGAGCTCTACCTCAAGCGCCTGATCGTGGGTGGCCTGGAGCGGGTGTACGAGCTCGGCAAGGACTTTCGCAACGAGGGCGTCTCCTCCAAGCACAACCCCGAGTTCACGGTGGTCGAGTTCTACGAGGCCTATGCCGACTACAACGACGCCGCTGCACGCCTGGAAGGGCTCGTGCGGGGCGCCGCGCAGGCAATCGACTACAACGCGGAGCTCGATTTCTCCTCGCCCTGGCGGCGTGTCACGTTCGTCGGTGCGATCCTCGGGGCCACCGGTATCGACCTCTCCAGCGTCCATGACGACGATGTCGCCTTGGCGCGCGAGATCGACGCGCGAGACCTGGAGATCACCACGGCGCAGGCGAGCTGGGGGCAGATGGCCGACGACCTGCTGTCCAAGTTCGTGGAGCCGACACTGGTGCAGCCAACGTTCGTCAGGGACTACCCCGTGGAGCTCTCGCCGTTGGCCCGTGCGCATCGCTCCCAGCCCGGGCTGGTCGAGCGCTGGGAGGCGTTCGCGGGCGGCATGGAGATCGCCAACGCCTTCAGCGAGCTGACCGACCCGGACGTCCAGCGGGAGCGCTTCGAGGCTCAGCAGCGGCTGAGTGCGCTCGGCGAGGAGGAGGCCCAGCCCTACGACGAGCTATTCGTGCAGGCGCTCGAGCAGGGGATGCCGCCGACTGGGGGCGTTGGGCTCGGCATCGACCGGCTGGTGATGCTGCTGACCGGAGCCGACTCGATCCGCGAGGTCGTGCTGTTCCCCGCGATGCGCGATTGAGCAAAAAGTGCTCTCTAGCGGCGCCTTTGGGCACGTCGCCGAGTCTGCTCTGGGCTCGGATATGAGGCTCCCACGAGCAAAACAGCCACCACTCAGGTGCTTGGTAAACTCTGCACAGGAGTAGGCAGTGCCCGGGCTCATCTTTTTCGGCAATTACGACGAAGATAGATGTACTGGGTAGCTGCTAGTCCCCATAAACGCTTATTCTCGACCCAACAGCCCAGCGAACTCACAGATCACCAAGTCCAGACAATCAGAGCATACGTAGCGCTTTAGGCACCGCACCTCAAGGGCGGCCTCGCAGGAAGGAAGCAGCACCATGTTCGAGCGATTCACAGAGCGGGCCCGGCAGGTGGTCGTTCTTGCGCAAGAAGAGGCGCGCACGCTCAAGCACAACTACATCGGCACCGAGCACATCCTGCTCGGCCTGCTCCGCGAGGAGGAGGGCCTGGCTGCCCGCGTGCTGGAGAGTTTGGACATCACCGTCGAGCGAGTGCGCGCACAGGTCGTACGGATCGTCGGCTCCGGCGAGGAGGTCACCTCCGGGCAGATCCCGTTCACGCCGCGCGCCAAGAAGGTGCTCGAGCTGGCGTTGCGTGAGGCGCTGAGCCTGGGCCACAACTACATCGGCACCGAGCACATCCTGCTCGGCCTGGTACGCGAGAACGAGGGCGTCGCGGCCCGCATACTGCTCGACTTCGACGCCGACTCGGAGAAGATCCGAAACGAGGTGATCCGGATGCTCTCCGGACCCGGCGGGCGCCGTCAGGGACAGGGCACTGCCGGAACCGCCAGCGGATCCGCCGGCGGCGAGGGCAAGAAGTCCTCAAAGCTGCTCGACCAGTTCGGTCGCAACCTGACCAAGCTCGCCGCCGAGGGCAAGCTCGACCCCGTCGTCGGTCGCGAGACCGAGATCGAGCGGATCATGCAGATCCTCTCCAGGCGCACCAAGAACAACCCCGTTCTGATCGGTGAGCCCGGCGTGGGCAAGACCGCCGTGGTCGAGGGGCTGGCGCAGCGGATCACCAACGCCGATGTGCCCGAGCTTCTGAAGAACAAGCAGATCTACACGCTCGACCTGGCGGCGCTGGTCGCCGGATCGAAGTACCGCGGCGAGTTCGAGGAGCGCCTGAAGAAGGTGATGAAGGAGATCACCCAGCGCGGGGACATCATCCTGTTCATCGACGAGCTGCACAACCTCGTCGGCGCGGGTGCCGCCGAGGGCGCGATCGACGCCGCCTCGATATTGAAGCCGGCGCTGGCGCGCGGCGAGCTGCAGACGATCGGCGCCACCACCCTGGACGAGTACCGCAAGTATCTGGAGCGCGATTCGGCGCTGGAGCGCCGCTTCCAGCAGATCCGCGTGGAGGAGCCCACGATCGACCAGAGCGTGGAGATCCTCAAGGGGCTGCGCGACCGCTACGAGCAGCACCACAAGGTGCAGATCACCGACGAGGCGCTGCGTGCCGCCGGCGAACTCGCCGACCGCTACATCTCCGATCGTTTCCTGCCCGACAAGGCGATCGACCTGATCGACGAGGCCGCCTCGAGGATGCGCATCAAGTCGATGAGCGCGCCGCCCTCCAACCGCGAGCTGGAGGAGGAAATCGAGACGACGCGCCGCCAGAAGGAGGCCGCGATCGAGGCCCAGGAGTTCGAGAAGGCCGCGGCGCTGCGCGACAAGGAGCGCAAGCTGACCAACAAGAAGCGTGAGCTCGAAGAGGAGTGGGAGTCCGGCGAGTCCGGCGATCGGCCCTCGATCGGCGAAGAGGAGATAGCCGACATCGTCTCGATGTGGACCGGTATCCCCGTGTTCAAGCTGACCGAGGCCGAGACTCAGAAGCTGATGCGCATGGAGGAGGAACTGCACAAGCGCGTGATTGGCCAGCACCCCGCGATCGAGGTCATCTCAAAGGCGATCCGTCGCTCGCGCGCAGGCCTGAAGGACCCCAAGCGCCCGACCGGCTCGTTCATCTTCCTAGGCCCTTCCGGTGTCGGCAAGACCGAGCTGGCACGCACGCTGGCCGAGTTCCTGTTCGGCGACGAGGACTCGATGATTCGCATCGACATGTCTGAGTACATGGAGAAGCACGCCGTCTCGCGACTGGTGGGCTCGCCTCCCGGTTACATCGGCTACGACGAGGGCGGTCAGCTGACCGAGGCCGTGCGGCGCAAGCCCTACTCGGTGCTGCTGCTAGACGAGATCGAGAAGGCTCACCCGGATGTCTTCAACATTTTGCTGCAGATCCTCGAGGACGGGCGTCTGACCGATGCCCAGGGACGCACCGTGGACTTCCGCCACGCGATCGTGATCATGACCTCGAACATCGGGGCCGCTGAGATCGCGCGCAACACGCCGCTTGGCTTCGCGGTCTCTGATGATGAGACCGGGATCACCTACGAGGACATGAAGAACCGCATCATGGGCGAGCTGAAGAAGGTCTTCCGTCCCGAGTTCCTGAACCGCATCGACGATGTGATCGTCTTCCACAAGCTGCAGAAGGAGGAGATCAAGCAGATCGTCGAGTTGCTCTTGCTGCGTATCCGCGCGTCGATGGCCGACCGAGAGCTGCAGCTGGAGCTGACAGACACCGCCAAGGACATGCTCGTCGAGAAGGGCTGGGATCCGGCGATGGGTGCGCGCCCGCTGCGCCGCGCGATCCAGCGCTACATCGAGGATCCTCTGGCTGACTTCGTGCTGCGCGAGGAACTCGTTCCGGGTGCCACGGTCGTGGTTGACCCAGCCGGTGAGGGCGAAGAGGGCGAGGTGCGCCTTACGATCGTCAAGCCCAAGAAGCAGAAGACGCCGGTCGCTGTCGGCGCCGAGGGCGCCAAGGAGCTCACCGAGGGCGACGAGGCCAGCGACTCCGAGCCAGAGTCCCCGGCAGAGGATCATTAGCTCCAGAGCATTGCGCTGAGCGCGGCGCCGCACGGTGCCCGGCGCAGTGAACAGCACCACTCAGCGCATCCTTTGCGCCGTCTCATCTTGGCGCTAGACCGTCGGTAGCGACCCGTAGTCTGCATCGATGGCTCGGACGCACCTGGTGCACATCTGCACATCCTGCGGATTTCACGCGATGAAGTGGCACGGCCAATGCCCGGGCTGCGAGGAGTGGAACACCCTCGAAGAAGAGCCGACCGCCGTCGGACGCTCGGCGACCAACAGCATCGGGCCCACGATCGCCCCCGTGCGCCAGTCAAACGGTGTCCCACAGACTCTCGCGGAGCTCGGCGGATCGCAGGTCACACGCATGTCCACGGGAATCGGCGAGCTCGACCGGGTGCTCGGCGGAGGAATCGTGCCCGGCTCGCTGGTATTGCTGGGAGGAGCCCCGGGGATCGGCAAGTCGACACTGACGAACATGGTGCTCGGCAACCTCTCCGTGGCCGGTGAGACAGTGCTCTACATCTCCGGTGAGGAGTCAGCCGAGCAGATCAGGATGCGCGCCCAGCGCCTGGCCCCAGGGGCACTGGATGTGCCTGTGCTGGCCGAGACCGACCTTCAGGTCGTTCTGGACGTCATCTCAAGCGCGTCTCCGCGCGTGTGCGTCATCGACTCGGTGCAGACGATCCGCTCGGGCGAGCTGACCGGTGCCGCCGGGTCGGTCAGCCAGGTGCGAGAAGTGGCAAGCGCAGTGATGCGACTGGCCAAGTCTCAGGGAACCGCGGTGCTGCTCGTGGGGCACTCGACCAAGGACGGGGCTCTGGCGGGCCCCCGGGTACTGGAGCACCTGGTCGACTGCGTGCTGCAGTTCGAGGGACAGCGTGAGCGTCCCTACCGTGAACTGCGGGCGCTGAAGAACCGTTTCGGATCGACCAACGAAGCCGGTCTGTTCGAGATGCGCCAGGGCGGTCTCGTGGAGGTGCTCGACGCCTCCGCCAGGTTCGTGGCCGAGGCCACCACCTCGCCCGGCAGTGTTGTGCTGGCCTCGATGGAAGGATCGCGCCCGCTGCTCGTGGAGGTGCAGGCGCTGGTGGCCTCCTCGGAGCTCGATCACCCACGGCGGGTCGTACTGGGCCTGGACCGCAACCGCCTGGCGCTGATATTGGCGATCCTCGCTCGCCACGGCGGTGTCGGCACCGGCTCCGCCGACGTGTTCGTAAATGTCGTCGGCGGCGTGCGGGTCGACGAGCCGGGCTGTGATTTGGCGGTGGCGTTGGCGGTCGCGAGCGCAGCCCGCGGGACGACTCTCAAGGGCGCGCCACGTGCCTGCTTCGGCGAGCTGGGGCTGACCGGGGAGCTGCGCTGGGTCGGTCATCCCGAGCGGCGTTTGGCCGAAGCCGCCAAGCACGGACTAGAGCAGGTGGTCTGCCCGGCGGGGAGTGGCTCGCAGGGATGCGAGGTATCGAGCCTGCGCGAAGCGCTCAAGGTGGCACTGCCTCCCTCCGGATAATTGGACGCCGCTCAGGCGTGCCGCATGCCATCTGGGGCCCCGAGATGTCGCAGTCGGTGGGCGTGCCTGCCTGACAAGGGGATAAAATCCGGCTAAATGCCGTAGAATTACCTCTCGTGCCTGCTAGACCCGGGGAAGATTCCGACACTGAAGTCCGACAGGAACCGGCACTAGTCAAGGCACTGGAGATGATCGCGCCGGGAACGGCGCTGCGTGAGGGGATCGAGAGCATCCTGCACGCGCGCACCGGCGGACTGATCGTGATCGGCGAGCCGGAAGACCTCAGCTTCCTGAATTCCGGGGGCATCAAGCTCGACATCGACTACACCCCGGCCTTCCTCTACCAGGTCGCCAAGATGGACGGCGCGATCATCCTGAACGCCAACGCGACCAAGATCTCGATGGCAAACGTCCAGTTGATGCCCGACCCGACGATCCTCTCGCACGAAACGGGCACACGCCACCGCACCGCCGAGCGCGTCGCAAAGCAGACCGACGCGCTGGTGATCGCGATCTCACAGCGACGGGAGGTCGTCTCGCTGTATGTCGACGGCGCCAAGTACATCCTCGAGGACATCCCGGTGGTGCTGGCGAAGGCCAACCAGGCGCTGGCGACGCTGGACAAGTACCGCAGCCGCCTGGACCAGGTCTCCACCCGCCTGACAGCACTCGAGTTCGAGGGTGGAGCGACCCTGCACGACGTGCTCACGGTGATGCAACGCTCGGAGCTGGTGACGCGCATGGCCGTTGAGATCGAGCGCTACATCGTTGAGCTCGGAACCGAGGGACGCCTGATCGAGATGCAGCTCGAGGAGACGATCCTCGGCACCGCCGCCGAGAAGGCCGCGCTCGTGCACGACTACATGGCCGACTACTCCGACGAGGCGTTCACATCGGCGCTAGACCAGGTCGGCAGGCTGGCCCATCAGGACCTACTCGACTTCGGTCGCATGGCGGAGCTGTTGGGATACGACCGTAAGTTGAACACGCTGGACTATCCGGTGGCCCCGCGTGGCTACCGGATTTTGGGACGAATTCCCCGCCTACCCAAGCTGGTCGTCACACAGATCGTCAAGGAGTTCGGAGGACTGGACGAGTTGCTGGCGGCTACTGACTCTGAGCTGGAGACGGTAGAGGGAGTGGGGGAGATTCGTGCGAAGGACATCCGCGAGGGGCTCCGTCGGCTACAGGAGCTGAACCTCGTGGACCGTTATCTGCAGACCTAGCCAAGGCCGCCCCCCCCCCCGGCCCTATCGAAGGAGGACACCATTCCACAGGCAATTGAAGAAGTGCTAATCGACGAGCTCGACACAGTCCGTGAGGTCGAGTGCATCGAGTTCGAGCTCGGCGACCACGTGGTCTACCCCCACCACGGCGCCGGCAAGGTGCTGCTCAAGGAGGACATGGAGGTGCTCGGCGAAACGCGCGAGTACCTGACGATCAAGATCCTTCACAACGACATGACCGTGAAGGTTCCAACCGAGAACGCCGCGCTCGCCGGGCTACGCCGAGTGATCGACGAGGAGACCGTCAAGAAGGTGCTGGACGTGCTCCAAGACGAAGTATCCGAGATGCCCAAGAACTGGAATCGGCGCTTCAAGCACAACCGCGACAAGATCAAGACCGGCGACATCTACGAGCTGGCCGAGGTTGTGCGCAACCTGGCGCTGCGCGAGTCAGAAAAGGGCCTCTCCACCGGAGAGAAGCAGATGTTCACCCGGGCCAAGAAGATCCTCGCGTCTGAGCTGATGTACGCACTTGACAAGGACGAGGAAGAGGCAGAGCAATACCTGGACGAGCTGCTGGCCAATTCGGCTTCCAGCAAGCTCGCGGTCGTCGCCGAGTAACGCTGAGGCTCTCGCGCACGCAGCAGGGGTCCATCGCTCATTACCTGCTGCGGGCGCGGTAGTTTCCGCCAAGGCCAATCGTGACTATCGCTCTGATCGTGGCGGCCGGGCGCGGCGAGCGCCTGGGAGCAGACCGGCCCAAGGCGATGGTCGAGCTGGGTGGCCGTCCACTCGTGCAATGGAGCATCGATGCGCTGCTCCAGGTGACTGAGATCAAGCAAATCGTGGTGGCACTGCCGGGCGGTGTCGATGCTCCGGCGGGCACCGTCGGCGTACAGGGGGGCGCGGTGCGCTCGGAGTCGGTGCGCCGGGCGCTGGACGCCGCGGGCCCGGGTGAGACCGTGCTCGTGCACGACGCCGCCCGTCCTCTGCTCACAGCCGAGCTCGCGCGGGCCACGCTCGCTGCCCTGCACGCCGACGCGACCCTCGATGCCGTGATCGCCGCGGCGCCGATCACCGACACGATCAAGCGAGTGACAGACGGTGTTGTCAGCCAGACGCTGGACCGCAGCTCGCTGTGGGGGGCACAGACCCCGCAGGTCTTTCGCCGCGCGGCGCTGCAACGGGCGCTGAACGTCTCCGCACAGACGCTCGCCCAGGCAACCGACGACGCCTGGTTGATCGAGCGCGCTGGAGGACGGATCGCCCTCGTCGAGGCTCACAGCGAGAACCTGAAGGTCACCACCGTCGCGGACCTGAAGCTCGCAGAGCTCTTGCTCGAGCGTCGGCGCCCCGGCTAGGCACCGCCAGACCCGCCCGGCCATACCCTGCTTGAATCGTCCAGGCATGCTCAGCGACTATCACACCCATCTACGCACAGACGAGCTCGAGGCCACCGCGGAGGACCACTTCACCGCCGCCAACGCCGCGCGCTACCGCCAGGCAGCCGAGGAGCACGGGATCTCAGAGCTCGGGGTCTCCGAACACCTCTATCGCTTCCAGCAAGCCTTGGATGTGTGGCGCCACCCTTTTTGGGAGCGCTACGCCCACGACGACCTCGACGCCTACTGTCAGTTCGTGCGCGAGCAGACCGATCTACGTCTGGGCGTGGAGGCAGACTTCGTGCCCGCAGCGGAGGACCGCATGGCAAATCTGCTCGAAGCCCACGACTTCGACTACGTGATCGGCTCGGTGCACTTCATCCGCGATCACGCCGTCGACATGGACGACTACAGCGTGTGGGACACCGGGCGCGGCGCCGAGGAGATCTGGACGCGCTACTTCGAAACGGTCGGCGAGGCGGCGCGCAGCGGCCTATTCGACATCCTCGCCCATCCAGATCTCGTGAAGGTGTGGGGCCCGGAGCGCCCGCTGCCCGAGGGTGATTTGCGTCGCTACTACGAGCTCGCCATCGACGGGATCGCCGAGTCGGGGATCGCGATCGAGCTCTCAACGGCCGGGCTGCGCAAGCGTGCACAGGAGCTATACCCGGCAGCGGCGTTCCTTCAGATGTGCCTCGAAGTCGGCGCGCCGGTGGCGCTCTCCAGCGACGCTCACCGGCCGCAGGACATCGGCGCCGACTACGAGGTCGCGCTCGAGCTGCTCGACGAGCTGGGTGTGAGTGAGCTGTGCGTCTTTGAAGGGCGCTGCAGGCGCTGCGAGTCGATCGGGGCGATCGCGAGATGACCCCGGTCGGTATCGGCTATGACTCACACCGCCTCACCGCGGAGCGCAAGCTGATCCTCGGCGGCGTGGAGATCGCTGATCGCCACGGCCTCGCCGGACACTCCGACGCTGATGTGCTCACCCACGCGGTGATCGACGCCCTCCTGGGCGCGGCCGGCCTGGGGGACATCGGAGAGCACTTTCCGGACACCGACGAGCGCTGGCGCGACGCCGACTCGATTCACCTGTTGGCGAGCGTCGTGACGAGTGTGATCGCGGCCGGTTTCGAACTGATCAACGTCGATGTGACGGTGATGATGGAGAGACCCAAACTGGCGCCTCACAAGCAGCGGATACGCACGGTGTTGGCCGACGCTCTGGGCCTGCCCGAGGCGCGCGTCAACGTCAAGGCCACCACCGGAGAGGGAATGGGTTTCGTCGGTCGCGGCGAAGGGGTCGCCGCAACCGCCGTGGCGAGCTTGAACGAGCGCGGCTAGGGTTCACGCGCGATGCGCGAGATTCGCCTACACGACACCCGCAGCGGGGAAGTGCTGCCCCTGCGTCCCCGCGAACCGGGGCGCGTCGGCATCTACGCCTGTGGTCCCACCGTCTATAGCCGCATCCACATCGGCAATGCCCGGCCTTTCGTGGTCTTCAGCCTGCTCAAGCGCTTTCTCGAGAGCCAGGGCATGTCAGTGACGCTCGTGGTCAACGTCACTGACGTCAACGACAAGATCTACGACGCCGCACGCCCCCAGGGCCGCCCGAGCTCTGAGCTGGCAGCCGAGATGACAGCGCTATACCGCCTCGACACAGACGCCTTGGGTCTCGGGCGTCCCGATCACGAGCCGCTGGCCTCGCAGACGATGGGGCCGATCGTCGAGTACATCCAGAAGCTGATCGACACCGACCACGCCTACGCGGTCGACGGTGACGTGTACTTCAAGGTGCGCTCCGACGAGCGCTATGGCTCTCTCTCGCATCGCCGGATCGAGGACATGGACCAGGGGGAGGGCGGCGAGGGCATCCAGCGCAAGCAGGACCCACTGGACTTCGCGCTCTGGAAGGCCGCCAAGGAGGGCGAGGACACCTCCTGGGAGGCTCCCTGGGGGCGAGGGCGTCCAGGCTGGCACATCGAGTGCTCGGCCATGGCCGAGAACCTGTTGGGCGTGGGCTTTGACATCCACGGTGGGGGCTCGGACCTCGTCTTCCCCCACCACGAGAACGAGGCCGCTCAGACCCGCGCAGCGCGCGGCGCGGAGCTGGCCCAGCTGTGGGTGCACAACGGCATGATCCAGTTCACCGGCGAGAAGATGGCCAAGTCGGTCGGCAACATCGCGCTGCTGGGAGAGGTGCTCGAGCGCTACGGGCGCGATGCCGTGGTGATGTACCTGGTCAGCGGCCATTATCGCCAGCCCCTGGCCTTCTCCCCCTCGGAGCTAGAAGACGCCGACCGACGTGTCCAGCGCATCCGCGACGCGCTCCGGCGCTTGCAGCCAGGTATCGAGAGCCCGGCGGACATGGCCGTGTACCGCGAGGCCTTCTTCGATGCGCTTGCGGGCGACTTCAACACGCCGATGGCACTGGCGTCCATGTTCGAGTGGGTCAGGGAGGCCAACCGCCGCGGGGAGGGCGTGGGCGACGCCGACCTCCGCGCCATGCTGGGAGTACTCGGCCTAGGTGACCTGCCGGCGCTGGAGGCGGTGGGCGACGTTGAGGCGATCGACCCGCAGGCCACAGCGTTGCTCGAGCGTCGCGAGCAGGCCCGCGCGGACCGGGACTTCCAGGCAGCCGACGCCCTGCGCGATGCGATCCGCGAGCGGGGCTGGGAGATCCGCGACGGACCCGCAGGACCCGAGTTGGTTCCGATCGCTTCGAGCACGTGATCGTTTACGGCCGCAACCCCGTGGGAGAGGCGCTGCGCGGTCGTCGCGCTCACACCGTCAAGGACATCTGGGCAAGCGGGGGCGCCGCACGCGAGCCTTGGCTGGAGGGGGTCAAGGTCAAGCTGGTCTCCGGCGAGGAGCTCGAGCGTCGCTGTGGATCAAACGCTCATCAGGGCATCTGCGCAGAGGCGGGCGGCTATCCGTATGTCGGCTCTGAGGAGCTCCTGAAAGTCTCCGGCGAACCGCTGTTGCTCGCGCTCGACCAGATCGTCGACCCGCAGAACCTCGGCTCGATCTGCCGCACGGCGGAGTGCGCGGGCGCGAGCGGTGTGATCATCCCGGAGCGCCGCTCGGCCGATGTGACCCCGGCGGTCTGCAAGGCCTCCGCGGGAGCCGTCGAGCATCTGCGGATCGCCAAGACCCGCAACATCGCGGATTTCCTCGGGGACGCTCGCGAGCGCGGCTACTGGTGCTACGGGGCCAGTACCAGCGCCGAGGCCGTTCCATACGACCAGCCCGACTACACCGGCAGGGTTGTGCTGGTCCTGGGAAGCGAGGGCAGCGGGCTGCGTCCGAGGGTCGCCGGCGCCTGCGATCAGCTGATCGCGCTAGGACAACACGGCCAGATCCAATCGCTGGGAGTGTCGGCCGCGGCGGCCGCTCTGCTGTATGGAATCTTGCACGGCCGATCCAAGGGTCTTGACAAGGCTCCATAACTGTGCAAAGCTCGCGCCTATAACGCTCAACCTAAGGTTGACTTAATAGCTTTGGCGCCAGGGGAGGAGTGCGCCACGGAGCGATTGGACGTGTTCTCACGTCCAGAAAGGATCGGCTCGTGGCACGAATCTTCAGCAAGACTCAATCTACAGTTAAGGTTGATGATGGGTATCTGATCGCGCTGGCTAAGCAGGGGGATCGCGTCGCATATGACCAGCTGGTGCGTCGCCACTACGGCTTCGTGCGTCTGAAGGCGTCCTCCTACTTCCTCGCGGGCGGTGACTCAGACGACCTGATCCAAGAGGGCCTCGTCGGCCTATACAAGGCGATTCGCGACTTTCGCTCAGATCGTGAGTCGAGCTTCCGCAACTTCGCCGAGCTGTGCATCACACGGCAGATCATCACCGCGGTGAAGACCGCCACACGCAACAAGCACACACCGCTCAACCAGTACGTCTCGTTCTCATCGACGCCGGCGGCGGCCGGGGACGACGTCCCAACACTCGATCAGGTGATCCCAGGATCGACTGTTCACGACCCGGTCAATCAGGTCATCTCATCAGAAGAGCTGCGTTCGCTGGTGGGCTGTCTCTCGAGTGCTCTCTCGGAGCTCGAGAGCCGGGTGCTCGCCCTGTATCTGGACGGCTACTCATACGAGCAGGTGGGCGAACGTCTGGGGTGTGACACCAAGACCGTGGACAACGCGCTGCAGCGGGTCAAGCGCAAGGTTGGTGCTCATCTGCAGTCCCGCGCGGTAGCGGTCTGATCAGCTCGCGCTTCTAAGTACCAAAGACCGCGGTCCCGACGCGGCAAGGTTCGTTGACGATTGTCGCCGCCCGCGCTCCGGGGCGGCTTCAATCGTGTGTGGCTGTGATGATCGAGATCCGCATCGTGACGCAGCAATCAGCTCACTGTGACTGCTGGTCTGGGTGCGTTGAGACTTCCGAGGAGCGCGCTTGCAGTTCCAGGAGCTCGAGCTCCACGACAAGTTTCGCGTAGGCGTCGATCGCCATATCCAGCTCACGCATGCGAGCCGCGATTTCGCGTTGAACTCTGCCTACTAGGTCGGGTTGTCCGGGATCCTCATGCATGACGTGTTCCTTTCCAGAGCCGCTGCCTTTGTTCTCTGATTCCGACTTGGGTGTGCCACCGGGACGGCCCTCCCGGAGTGCCGCGCAGCCGTCAAGCGGCGCTGTTGGGCACGGTTGCGTTGGATCTGCGAAGGTGCGGCGGTCCCGTGAGCTTTCTGGGCGCCGCGGGTAGATATCCGAACGCCGACCTTGGAGTGTCAGCATGACCAACGTTCTCTACACAGCTCGCGCGCATGTCAGCGGAGGTCGAGTTGCCGGCCACGGACGCACCGAGGATGGAGCGCTGGAGGTCGATCTGCGGCTCCCCACCGAGATGGGAGGCCAGGGCGGTGCCACCAACCCCGAGCAACTGTTCGCGGTCGGTTACGCCGCCTGCTTCGAGGGTGCCCTGGCTGTCGCCGCGCGTCGCTCAAAGGAGGATCCCGGCGAGGTCACGATCGACTCGAGCGTCTCACTGCTTCCCACGCCAGAGCGCGGGTTCAAGCTGGCGGTCAAATTGGATGTGCTACTGCCCGGTATCTCCGACCCCGGAAGCGCCCGGGAGTTGGTGAAGGCGGCGCACGAGATCTGCCCGTATTCAAACGCCACGCGTGGAAACATCGACGTCGAGTTGACTGCCAACGGGCAGAGCGTCGACTAGCAAAGGCACCCCAGCAGACCTCCGTCCCAACGGGGCGCCGCTAGGTCCACAGGCGCGCAACACTCGACCCGAGCAATCTTCCCCGGTTGTGAGAATTCTCTGAGAACCGCCCCCGATTTCACCTGATCCTCCGGCGTGAGCTCACTCACCCTCTCGCCGGTCCCCTGGAGCAGGCGCTCTCCCTCGGGACGGGTGCTCTACTCACATTCTTTCTATAGCTGACGGGTACCGGATGGTGTGAGGTGAGCCGGGCGACGGTTACGGCTCTGAACAGTGCAAGTCTCACTCTAGTAACATCGACGAACCTCGTAATTGTCGTCAATTCTTTAGGGGAACCTGTGACTGATTTTCTTGACCAGAAGCGTAAGGAGATAACCAATCGCCTAGCCGAGCTCGAGCCCTTGGTGGACGAGTATCGCCGCTTGGAGGCGGCCGCCTCGGCCCTGGAGCGAGTTGGTGGAAAGGCCCCGGTCGCCAGTGCACCGAGCGCCCCACGTAAACGCCCGGGTCGTCCACGTGGATCGAGCACCCGCGCCAAGGCCACAGTCGCCGCCGCTTCCAAGCGCACCCCGGGCCGGCGCAAGGGCAGTGGAACACGCGCCGCGCAGACGGTTAGCTTCGTCAAGCAGCAGCCCGGTATCACCATTCCCCAGCTGGCATCGAAGATGGGTATCAAGCAGAACTACCTCTACCGGGTGCTTCCGGGCCTCGCCCAAGAAGGCAAGATCAGCAAGGTCGGACGAGGCTGGCATCCCGCCGGCTAAAACAGCTGCACATCTCAGGGCACCCGAATTCAATTCGGACGTTACCCCCTCAGACGACAAAGGCCATCCGGCGGCGTCCCCAAGATGCCGCCGGATACCGCCACAGGCAGGCAGACCAATCCTCTAGGCGGCTCACGCCAGGTTCCTCACTCGGCCTGAAACCCGCACCGACCTACCTCCGTGCTCGCAGTGTGAAATCACACTGCCGTGCACATATGCCGGCGGCGGTTGATCGAGCGCGGAAGCCCGCCACCGCACCCACCGGGTTCTGGCGAAGCCGGAGAGGGGACTCGAACCCCTGACCCCTCGCTTACAAGGCGAGCGCTCTACCAGCTGAGCTACTCCGGCGCTGAAGCCCGAGGGTAGCGTGCTCGCCGATCGGGCGGGCGGCTGAGGTTCTCAGCCGGCTGTGGATGCGTGCTCGAGCTTGCCGTGACCATTTGAGGAGATCACGTGCTCGTAATCGGGCATCTCGATCGTGCCCTGCTCGTTGAGTGCCCGCTCGAGCTCGCCCAGCAGGATCCCGAACAGCAAATGACGCCACGTCGCCTGTGCCAGCGCACGCTGGTTACCGAACGCTTTTGGCATCTGCTCGCGGGCGGGGTGAAAACGGTCTGCCAACGCCATCAGTGGCCAGCTCAGAAAATGCTCAGTGAGCGCCAACGCCGGGCCGCGCGCCCACGAGGGCAGCGGAAGCCGCGGAGCCAGGTTCGCGTAGGCGGCCCCGAACAGGGCGCCGTTCTGCAGGTGTACAGCCCAGCCCACAACCGGCCAAGAGCCGCCGCGGGTGAATGTCTTACCGAGCAGCTCGATGTCGTCGCACTGACACCCGAACAACCGCTTGTCCAGCGGAATCTGCCCGGCCCAAACCGAGGCGGCAATAGTGCCGGCCAGCGCACCACGCAACGTTTTGCTGTGATCGATCGCCACGACCCATACAACTGTAACGAGCTCAGCGTCTGCGGTGTATCAAGGGTATGTCTGAGGGCCCCCGCCAACACCCCGACCGCCGCCACCAAGTCGATCTGGGCGACTTCCGCAAGCGGGCACTGAAGCGGGGTGTAAATCCCGTGATCTACTGGATCGCCCGGATACTGCTGGTGCCGTTCTTCCTGCTCTATTTCCGCCTGGAGGGGATCGGCCGTGAGCACCTGCCACGCTCGGGGCCACTGCTGCTGGCAGCGAACCACCGCAGCTTCCTTGACCCGTTTGTGATCGGGGCGATCGCGCGCCGTCCCGTCTACTACGTGGCCAAGCGTGAGCTGTTCGAGTCCCGCTGGCAGGCATGGATACTGAACGCGCTGGGAGCCTTTCCGATCGATCGCGGCGCTGGCGATCACGACGCGATGGCGACCGCGCGAGAAATCATCAATCGCGGCGACTGTGTGGTGATCTTTCCCGAGGGAACACGCGTGCGTCCCGGACCTCTCGGGGAGGCGCGCAGTGGGATCGGCCGCCTGGCGCTCGAAACGGGTGCGCGAGTGGTGCCGATCGCGGTAATCGGCACCGAGGATGTCCGGCGAGGCTGGCGTATACGACCACGCAAGGTACGTATCCGCTGCGGGCGCCCGCTTCGCTTTCCTCACCTGAGCGAGCCGACCCACTCCTCCGCACGGGCGGTCACCACCCGGGTGTGGGCGTGCGTCAACCTCCAATGGGAGTGGCTGGGTGGCACGGTCGCCGCACGCCCACAGCGGACCGAGCGCGTGCCCGAGCAGGCGCGCGCGGCCTGAGCCCGGTGAGGGGATAGGGTGCGATGAGTGGCAGATCAACTCGAGCAGAAGTCCAAGGCGCGCCTGGACGCCGAGTTCTCCGAGCTCTATCGCACACATCTACGCGACGTCTACAGCTACGCCTACTACCGGGTTGGCGATCATCACGACGCCGAGGATTTGACCGAGCAGACCTTCCTGCAGGCCTACCGTCACTTCGAGCGTGCCCAGCGCGAGTCGCACGGGCGGCCACTGCGCCCCTGGCTGATTCGCATCGCGCACAACCTGGCGGCCAATCTCTACCGCGATCGTTCGCGCAAGCCGTCATCGCCGATCGACGACACCACAACACTGACCGCTCCACACTCCACCGAGGAGGTGGTCGAGGGCCGCGACGAGCTCGGCCGGGTGCTGGACGGCGTCTCCCAGCTTCCCGACGACCGGCGCGAGGCGCTGATCATGCGTTTTGCTCTGGGCATGGACAACCGCGAGATCGCACGGGCGATGGGACGCACCGACGGTGCCACCAAGGTGCTGATTCACAGAGCCATCAAGCAGCTGGAGGGCATCGTCGGCGACTCCGGGGAGGATCAGGGAGGTGAGAGTTAGTGAGTGAAGCACTGCCAAACTTCGAGGGCCTCTTGCGCCAGGCGCTGGTGCCGGTAGAGCCGCCCGAGGATCTCGCGATGCGCCTGGAGGGAACGCTTCAGAGCATCACCGCGATCGCCGCTGAGGAGCTCGAGTCGTGGGAGCTCTCGGCGATGCGCGATCCGCGAAACTGGGCTCGGCCTGCGGTCGCTCTGGTCGTGGGCTCAAGCGCTGGCGCCGCGCTCGTCTTGCTGCGAGTGCGTCACCGCCAGCGCTCCCTCACTGGCCCGGCCGACGTGCGCGAGCTGACAGAGCGTACGTTGCGCGATCTCCGCGGCGAGGCGAGCAAGCTGCTTGGCCGTCGCTGAGTGATTCTCTGCTGGCGCGCGGAGCGCAGCCACCTCCGCTCACGAGTCCTACCCCGACGATAGGGTCTAGCGGCAATGGAGAGCTGCTATCGCCACCCTTCGCGGGAGACAAGGGTCTCGTGCTCGAACTGCGCCCGGCCGATCTGCCCCGACTGCATGACAACCACTCCGGTGGGCATGCGCTGTCCGGAGTGCTCGCGGGATCGCACGAAAGTCATGCGCATGCGCGACATGGCGAGCGTGCCCCGCGTCACCTACGCGCTGATAGCGATCAACGTCCTCGTATTCTTCACCGAGCAGGGGCAGTTCTCACTGTCGGGCGCAACCATTCACGGCGCCGTGATCGATAAAGGCGTGCTGTACCGCTTCGCGATCGCCGAAGGCCACCAATATTGGCGTCTGATCAGCGCCGGATTCCTGCACGAGAATCTCCTGCACATCGGCTTCAACATGTATCTGCTCTACCTGCTCGGCATGATGCTCGAGCGAGGTATCGGCTCGGTCAGGTTCGCTGCGATCTACTTCACCTCGCTGCTCGCCGGCTCCTTCGGTGCGCTGTTTGCCACCGCTTCACCCAGTCTCGGTGCCTCCGGCGCCGTCTTCGGTCTGATGGGCGCCGCCGTGGTCGAGCTGCGCGCGCGGCGCATGAGCGTCATGGAGTCGGGTATCGGTGGCCTGATCATCATCAACCTGATCTTCAGCTTCACCTTCGCGAACATCTCTGTCGGTGCCCACATCGGGGGCTTGATCGGCGGTGCGCTGGCAGGGCTGGGGATCCGTGTGGCAGAGCAGCGCGGCGCTCGGGCACTCGGTCTGCTTGCCTGTTTGCTCCTGTCTGCGCTGGCGGTGTTCGGAGCGATCGAGGTCTCGAGCGTCTCCGGCACCGGTTTGGCCTGAGCGGCGCCTCAGATGCGCCCGGCCGGGAGATCCACCTCGATCGGCTCGGCGCCGGCGGGCACCTCTTTGACGAGCTGCGGATGGAAGATGTGTCCCAGTAGCTCCAGGCCGTCGACGAGCCGTGGTCCGGGGCGGGAGAAGTAGGCCGAGGCATTCACGGCCACCACACGCGCCGCGCCGAGCATCGCCAACTCCTCGCTGTAGCGCAGCGCTTCTCCCAGGGCACGAGGAGCGTCATAGCCGCAGGGCATCACCACCACGACCTCCGGTTTGCCGATCGCCAGCTCTTCCCAGCTCACCACCCGGGAGTGTTCGCCCGGCAGACCGAGGACGTCTTCGCCGCCGGCGATCTCGATCATCTGTGGTGTCCAGTGGCCGGCTACATACACCGGGTCAAGCCACTCGATCGCCGCCACACGCGGTCTTGGCGCTCCGCGCACCGCCAACCTCACTCGATCGATCCGCCCGGCGATCTCGTTGACCAGCTCCAGAGCCCGCTGGCGCCGGTCGGTTGCCTGCGCCAGCGTGCGCACGTCATCGAGGGTCTCTCCCAGCGTCTTTGGATCCAGTGCGATCACCCGCGGTTTGGAGGGCAGCGTGTCGGCGAGCTTGGCGACATCCTCATAGGAGACCGCGCAGACGGGACACAATGCCTGGGTGACGATCAGCTGCGGCTCGATCTCCCGCAGCAGCTCCTCGTCGAGCTCGTAGATCGCTTCGCCCTGAAGCGTACGCTCGCGCACCGCCGCGTCGATCTCAGGGGCGCTGAGGCCCTCTGCTAGCACGTCACCTGTCACGCGCTCGAGCTCGAGCGCGGCGGGCGGATAGTCGCACTCGTGGGTAACGGCTACGAGCTGCTCGCCGAGTCCGAGCGCGAACAGCAGCTCGGTGGCGTGCGGTACTAGGCTGACGATGCGCACCGCCTGACTGTAGTGGCGATGCGCCGGGAAACCGACGTGAGAAACCCCTCACTGCGCTAGATAAAGGACACGACATGAACGTGCTTTCAGATCAAGAGCTCGAGCGGCGTCTGGCCGACAGCCAATGGCGTCGCGAGGGTGTGGCTATCGCGCGCGAGTACGAGTTCCTCGACTTCGCTCACGCGATCGACTTCGTCAACCGTGTGGCGGAGCTGGCGCAGGCGGCCGACCACCACCCGGACATCCTTCTGCACGGCTGGAACAAGGTGCGTCTGGAGCTCTACACCCACTCCCAGGGTGCTCTCACCGACGCCGATTTCGATCTGGCCGCCCGCATCGACGCGTTGGCCTGAGCGTCAACCGGTGCTGCGGCCGGCGCACCGTCCTCGCCCTGAGTTCTCATACGGCTCCCATTCGACCATCGCTCCTGCTACGGTTCGCGCGTCGGCATCGATGAACGACGATCAACCTCCACGAAGTAGCGCGTCCCGGATAGACACGGGGCGCTTGCACGTTTACCCACAGCCTTCGGCGGGGTCACGGTGCTTCCAGCGCGAAAGCGCGCGTGGGCTGGCGTGAGTGGCCTGAAGCTCATCTTCACCGCGGTACTGATCGCGCTGAACGCGTTCTTTGTGATCGCCGAGTACGCGCTCGTGCGTTCCCGCCGCGCGCGCCTTGAACTGATGAGCGAGGAAGGGTTGCGCGGCGCGGCGCTCGCGCTGAAGCAGCTCGATGCGATCACCGACTACATCTCCGCTGTCCAGATCGGCGTCACGATGACCTCGATCGGGATCGGCGCGGTCGGCGAGCCGGCGCTGGCTGACATTCTCAAGAGTGCGCTGGGGAACACCATCAGCCACGGGGTCGCGGTCGCGGTCGCGGTGTTCATCGCCTTTTTGCTGATCACCGCGGCACAGCTCGTCGCCGGGGAGATGGTCCCGAAGTTCTATGCGATCGATCGCGCCGAGGCCGTCGCGCGGCGGGTCGCACGACCGCTGCGGACCTTCAGCGTCGTGTTCCGACCCATCATCGTCAGTCTCACCGCCCTGTCCGCTCGCATCCTGCGGCTGCTGGGCGTGGACATGAGTCGAGAGCAGGAAGGAGGATCGCCCGATGAGCTCAAGCGGCTGATCGCCGAGTCCTCCGCCGGCGGGCATCTGGACCCCGGCGAGGCGGGAATGCTCACCGGTGTCTTTCATTTGCACGAGCAGGAGGCTCGTCAGGTGATGACGCCGATCCCCGCGGTCATCACCATCGACATATCCCAGGATGTAAAGACCGCGCTGGAGCTGTGCATCTCCACCGGTCACACACGCCTGGTGGTCACCGAGGACGAGAACCGCGACCGCGTGAAGGGCCTCGTGCACGCCAACTCGCTCGCTCGCCGCTTGATGGAGGACGGCCCAACCTCCTCGATCACACCGATCGTGCACGACGCACCGATCGTTCCCGAGACCAAGCCTCTGGACGACCTGCTCGCCGACCTGCAGCGCTCCCGTACTTCGATGGCGGTAGTCGTGGACGAGTACGGCCGTGTGGTGGGGATCGTCACCGTCGAGGACATCGTCGAGGAGGTCGTGGGGGAGATCACCGACGAGACCGACCCGGCGGGCGGTGAGGTGCGCCGTCTGGCCAACGGAGACTGGCTCGTGCGTGGGCACGTAGCGGTGACAGATCTGGTCGACTACGGCGTGAATCTGCCGGTTGACTCCGACGCCTACAACTCGATCGGCGGATACGTTTTCGCCGAGCTCGGGCGGCTGCCCCGGCGCGGGGACACCGTCACCTCAAACGGGTACTCGATACGCGTGGAGTCGGTTCGTGAGAACCGCATCGAGGGGCTTCGGATTCGCGAACGCGCCGCCGGGCCACCGCGCCAGGGCGACGCCCGAGAGTCCGAGGACAACTAAGGTCGGCTGCGCCCGGCGAGGCGTGTGACCCCAAAAACACGTCCGGCCCGCGGGGGGAGCGGGCCGGAGCGTGTGCACTGGGAGGAGGCGGGTGTGCGTTTGCGATGCATCTCGCATGCCCAAGTATGTGCCGCTTGATGAAGGCCAGCTAAAAGCTGTCTCATCCCAGATAAATACTTATGAAGAGCTAGCTAAGAGCTCTAGTAGCTGTGGAAACCACGGCCGCTCTTACGCCCGATTCGCCCCTGCGCGAGCAGCTCACTGAGACGCTCGGGGATTGGCTGGCCGATCGTCTCACCGATCGCCACCGAAACATCCAGGCCGACCAGGTCGAGCAGCGCCAAGGGGCCCATCGGGTGAGCGGCTCCGAGCTTCATGCACGTATCGATGTCCGCCGGATCCATGCCGGTCTCTTCGAGCAGCCGCACCGCGCTGAACAGGTAGGGGAACAGTAGGCGGTTCACGACAAAACCCGGGATGTCAGGCACCTCGACCGGGGTCTTCTCGAGCGTC
>DATBPE010000136.1:0-3880 GCA_036561505.1 Solirubrobacteraceae bacterium | reverse complement strand
CAATCCCGTCCAGTCGCTCTCTGCTGGAAAACGGAGTGATAACTGCTATTACCCGCGACTCGGCCAGACCGGGCTAGTTGGATTTCTGAACCGTTAGGTTCCGTTGTGCTCCAATGGCTTCACCGACGGGACCTACTCGCGCTGGACCTTTTTTCACACGCGACGATAAGTGGGGGCCTTAGCGCCCGGGCAGCCAGTTAGTCGGATCTGCGCCGTGGCGTAGAGCCACAACGGGCGATTCGCTCACCGAGGCCAGCGGCCGGGCTCCGAGCACGTTTCTCTTTTCTGTGACAGAAATGCGTACCTAGAGTGAAACTGTCTCTTTATCTCATGGGCGCAGACGAGTGCATTGATGCGCTTAGAGTGCCCTTCTCGCGTAGCCTCATGCGTAGTTTTCTGCGCCAGACTAGCCAGGCAGCATCGACTGTGGGGCTCCCGGGCCCGATCTGGCTCGGCGAGGCCGACTCGCTGGCTAGTTTCGGTCGGGCATGGGGCGGGCGGTGGCACGCCGTGGCATACTCAACAGGCGCGGAAGGCCGCTCCGGGCATTTTGCGCAAGCCCGGGGGTGTAGCTCAGCAGGTTAGAGCGCTGCCCTGTCAAGGCAGAGGTCGCGGGTTCGAGTCCCGTCACTCCCGCTTCTGAAGTGCGTCACGCTTTTGTTCGGCGTGAGCGTCTGCGTGTACTCCCCGCCACGGCGGCTCACCTCTCGTTATTTACTAGCTCCTCTAGTGTGCGGCCGCTGAGCATCGAGGCGGGCTGCTCGGCGAGGATGTCTGAGTCGGGGCGCGCCTGGTCGTCGCGGCGCTTTACGAGCAGCCACTGTGGTTTGGATCCTGGCCGGGTGCGCTGTAGCGCAAAGCCACCGCGGAGCTTGTGCCCGTGCAAGACGAAGACGGCGTGGCCACGTTCTAGCGCCTCGGGCCAGGGCACCCTGCCGCCCTGCTCATAGTGGCCACGGTCCCACACCACCACCGCGCCGTGATCGGTCGGACCCTCAAAGGAGTTGTGCTCCATTCCATGGTCCTCGACCTGGATGGCCAAACGCTTCACCGACGGGTCCATCGATGGGCCCTTGGGTAGCGCCCAGGAGCGCATGACCCCATCGACCTCAAGGCGCAGATCGAAGTGGTGTGCTGTGGCCGCGTGCTCCTGCACGACAAAAACGCCCGCGGTTACCCCACGGACAGCGAACTGCTCGTGGCCCACGATCCGGACGTCATCCACTTTTAGGTCCAGGACGGCGGCGCCCGGCGACCCCTTGCGCAGGAAGGTGATGAGCGCTTCTATCGCGGCAGCCGAGCCCTCCCCGTGCACCGCGACTTTACCGTCGTCGGTGTTGCGCACCCAGCCCAGGACACCGAGCTCGTGTGCCCTGAGTCGTGTGGCCTCGCGCAAGCCGACGCCCTGCACGGTGCCAGAGAGGATCGCTCGTATCGCCCGGTCGCCACCGCGAGCACTCGCGGCGCGGACCACTCGGTCACGCTTGTGCTCAACGGAGTCCGATTCGCGGGCCAAAGTGCGCCCAAGATGACACAACTGAGCACAGCCCGTCCCGCCTAACAGCACACTGACGGTAGTCTCAAGGTATGAGGATCTCTCGATCGCGAGGTCTCGCCTGGTCTGCTGGCGCTATTTGCGTTGGCGCCCTGTTGACACCAGTGGCTCTCGGAGGGCAGACACCGATCCTCGCCGGCCCGTGGAGCATTCACCAGATGGGCTACGGGCACGTCAAGCCCGCCACTGTGTTCAACGGCGGAGATCCCACCGGTCTCGTGCGCTACATCCACTGGAATTCGTGGGGCGGCGCACATGCGGTGGGAACCGGGATCGCCGAGTACGAGGCTCCCAATCAGTCGGTGGCTGGAGGCAGCCAGGAGATCGCGCGGATTGTGCTCTTCCAGTTGGGATCTTGCCATCACCGGCGAGCTTACGACGCGATCGAGTGGTACTTCCCCCAACACGGGCAGCACTTCAACCCGCATCAATACATCAACCCCTGCACCGGCAAGTACTACCCCGTCAGCTAGATCGCGACGAAGTCCGTTGCGTGCTCCCGATTGAGGGTTAGTGACGCCAGAGACTTCTCGAAGCGGGACAGAGGTATTGCAACGACCTCCTGCCCCTTGCCTTGATTGGGCCGGGACCAGATGCGACTCGGACGTCCCTAAAGGAATCCGATGCGGTCGGGGGGCCAGTAGGTGACGATCGCGTGGCCGATAATCCAGCTTCTCGGGACTGGGCCCCAGTAGCGGCTGTCATCAGAGCCGCCCCGATTGTCGCCCATCATGAACCAGTGACCGGGCGGAATCTTGATCGGCGTGGTGAAACTGCACGTTGGGCTTTCGCCGCAGCTTTTGATGTAGGGATCGTGCTCGCGCACGAAGGTTCTCTTGCCCGGTTCCCGCAGGTAGGCGTGGCCGTCCTTGATGTAGATTTCATCGCCGGGGCCGGCGACGATCCGCTTGATGTACTGGATGCTGTTGTCCGGCCGCGGGTATGTTTCATCGCAAGCAGCACCACCTGGTTTGACGAAATGGGGCGCTGCGCCGCACTGCTGTTCGCCAGCGTCTTCGGGCGGGTGAAAGACAGTTATCTCACCGACGTGGGGGCCACCGAAGTAAATGCGGCTGGCGATCACGCGCTGACCAATCTTAAGCGTCGGTTCCATCGAGCCCGAGGGAATCCTGTAAGGCTTGACAATCCACTGCTGGATCCCGAGGGCGAGGCCCAGCGCAACCACCACGATCACGGCGAGCTCGACGAGAGATGCGCTCCGCGATTTTGGTTGCTTGACGGTCTTTTTTGTGCGTGTCTTGGGGCCGGCCGCTTGCGGGCGCTCGCTTGCGTTGCCCGGTATCGACGGCTTGGTGGGGCTTTCGAGATCTGTGCCTGTGTCTGGCTCGTTTGACGCCCTTGACCCATCGATTTCCCTGCGGCGCCTGTCCGCTCTCTTTGCCATCAAACGCCGCCACGCACTGCGGGCTGCCAGGTCACGTGCTCACCGCGTGCCCGGCCACGCCCGGCCGATAGCCCGAGACCCCAACGCAGGCGCGTGGTGCGGCTCGCCCCTCCCGTAAACGATGATCCGCGACGCTCACTCGGCGAGCAGCGTAAACAGACCTTATAAAGAAGGCCTAATCGCATCTTTGGTGCCGAGCGTCTTGGTAACCAGAGACGAGACGCAAGCCTTGCCTATTGTCATGCCATCGGAGCGGGGCGCCTTGCTTTTGTGGATGGCGTGGGTTGGGTTGCGTTCGGGGTAGTTCCATGAGCGCCTCGTGGCTGGGTGTGAATGTGATGCAGCTGACAATGGGCCTTCTGCGTTCACCTCAGCCTATAGGTAGGACCGATCTACTGGCCCCGCTCGGCTCGCGCGAGGAGCCTTGCGCTCGTCGTGCTACTCCTGCTGACGCCCGTGACTCTCTGGGTCATGACCGGCTCGGCGGTGCCCCATTGAAGGCACTGATCATGAATCTGATGAGCGTCGGCGCGCCACCGGTGTGCTCGTGTGGGTGTTCCAGGATGGTCGCCTGACGGGCCTGCTGGGATCGGCGCGTTCGTCACCTCCAAGCTGATCTTCCTCAAGCAGCTCGGGGTCGGCGCCGCGGTGGCCGTGCTAGTCGACGCGTTCGCCGTGAGAGCGCTGCTGGTGTCCTCGCTGATGGGGCTGCTCGGCAGTTGGAACTGGTGGCAGCCGCGGGTGTTGCGCCGCTTGCACAGCCGGTTCGATTTGCCCAAGGAGGTGTGACAAATCACAGACTGACTGCTCGACTCGCTCCAGCGGCCATCGGTTGCGCTGTCATAGGCCGCTGTTCTGATGGACTTGCGGCGCTGCACTGTTGGGGGACACCGTGACCGTTGCGCCCACAGGGACGTTAG
>DATBPE010000135.1:0-6103 GCA_036561505.1 Solirubrobacteraceae bacterium | reverse complement strand
CGCTCCACAGTGACCAGTTGGCTACGTAGAGGTAGTCGATTGCGACCATCTCTCTGAGTGGGACTCTGGCGGGTCCGAGGATCTGCCAGTGGCCGGTCATGCCGGGCATCAGCTCGAGGCGACGGCGGTGCCAGCCTTGGACGCGTTGGTCCTCCTCGACGACCAGCGGCCGGGGTCCGACGAGGCTCATCTCTCCGCGGATCACGTTCAGTAGTTGTGGCAGCTCGTCCAGGGAGGACTTGCGCAGCAGCTTGCCCACTCGTGTCAGGCGGGGGTCGTCGGCGATCTTGAAGAGTCCCTCGGCGGCCTCGTTGTGCTCCCGCAGAGAGTCCTTCAGTTGCTCGGCGTTCTCGACCATCGTCCTGAACTTCAAAACATAAAAACGCTGGCCGTGCTGGCCGACCCGCAACTGGCGAAAGAACACCGGGCCGCGACTGTCGAGCTTTATCAACACCGCCGCGATGATCATGAATGGCGCGACCGCCAATAGTCCAAGCGCCGCGCCGATCAGGTCAAATGACCGCTTCACCGCCGCGGAGGAGCGCGTCAGATCAAACCGCCTGACGCCCATCACCGTCACGCCGTGCACGTTGTCGAACTCCACCGAGGAGCCCACAACCTCAAGCAGTCGCGGCAGCACGCTGACCTTCACACCCACAGCCTTCAAAGTGCGCACGAGGTTGAGCATCTCCCCAGCGTCCGCGCTACTGGGCGCAACGATCGCCCGATGCACATCCAATTCACACGCCAACTGGCGAATCTCCGCCAGCCGATCGGTCGAGAACGCGTCACTGGACCACGAGGAGATCCTGTTCGGGTCCAACTGCGCGACCATCGTGGCCTTCACCCCGCCGTCGTAGCCGAGCTTGGAGCGGATCGTCTCCGCCGAGGCGTCATCACCGATGAACAGGCATCGCTCGACCGGTACCACCCGCAACGCAAGCGCCCGCGCAAGGGCACGCGCGGCCATCAGGAACGTCGTGAGCATCACCCACAAAAGAAGCGCTCCCCCACGCCTCAACGTGCCGTCGAAAACGACCCCGTCGGTCAACCACACCGTCAAGGCGATCAACGTCGCCATGTTGAACAGCCGCGGAGCCTCGTCCAGCGTCGTCTTGCGGATCAGCATCTCGTCGCGGTCATACAACCCATACAGCTTGGCGCCCAGCAGAATCAACGGGAGCGAAAGGACGCTCGTCCACGTCAGCCGCAGCGTGGAGACCAGCAGCAACGTGACCGCGAACGCCGCGAGCACAGCGGACAGATCCGCCAGCACCAGCACGCGACGAAAAATCGCGTCGCGGCGCATACTCGTGATCGGACCACGCGCCTCGGTGATTTCAAGTGATGTCGGCCTGCGCCGAAGACCACGACCGGCGATCAGCCCCCCCGAGCCGATCAGTGCTCGACTCCACGGAGCTTGCGTCTCCGGCTTGCTCGTGACCTCGCTACTCATTAGCTACCTCTTCGCCTCCGTGCTAGTTATAAACCGGTCCCAAGGAACCAGCCCCCATCTTCTCGTGGTCCTGCTAGTGCACCGATGACCCGTGCCGATGAACCTTTCGGCACAAACGCGCCACGAACAGCGACCCGGACAGGAAGCCACTTACGGGAGCAGTCTGGAACCTGGTGCCCTGCAGTCGCACTATTGTGCTGGCTTGGGCTGGCACAGTCAAGCCCTTGATCGATCTAGCGGAATTTAGGAGAGTCTCGCGGCGGGTTTGGCGTCATTGCGCCGGCGGCGTCTTCTATGCCGCCAACCGCCGTGGTGGCCTGGTGGGCGGTCGCTCGTCTGAGATCTTCAGCTCCACACGATCGTCCAGGGGCAGCAGGCCGTCGAGTGGCTCCCCCGGATCAAAGGCTTCTGAGCGCCCGTGCTGACGGTCGGTGATGGCGGCCATGCGCAGGATGCTGAGCAGCACCGTCACGAGCGCGATCCAGGCGATTGGGATCAGGATAAAGAGCATGTGATCTAAGTCACTTGCAGATATGTATCTCTAACCGCTCACTCGGACGAGTCCCCCTCGCCGCCCGGTTGACCAAACAACAGATCTCTGGAACTTCTTCAGACTCCCGAGCACTACCCTTTCAGACGGGTCGGTCGTTGTCGATGCCAACCGTGCCGATGTGCCCCCATTTTGGGGTCATTTTCGGTGGCGGGGGTGCTATTCGACGACGCCGAAGTCCTGCGTGTAGGTGGCGCCAGCGTTTCCTTGGGCGAGGCCGGGCGGTGCTTGGGCTTCAATGCCGATCCCGGTTTCGGTGTAGCGGGCTTCCAGGATGTTTTCGAGGTGCTCTGGCGATGCGATCCAGGCTTCGAGGATCGCCTTGGGGGTCGCCAGTTCCAGCGTGGCCCAAGCGATGTTCTCGCCAATCGCGTAGTCGTCTTTGGGGTTGGGTAGGTAGCCGGCGTTCAGCACTCGTTCGGCCGGTCGAAGGCCATCGGGGGAGACGTGGCTGAAGTAGTTGTTGGCGACCATGTCGTCGCTGTGAGCCTGGGCCGCGTTTTCCAGGGAGCCGTTGAGCGTCAGCGGCGACTCGCCGTGGCTCGAACGCTCCTGGTTTACCAGGCAGAAGATCGCTTCGCGGATCAGTGCCAGGTTGCTCGCGGTGGGCAGCAGCGTGGTGTTCTGACACGGCGCTGCTGCGGCGCCGCGAACGGCGGAGCTCTCACGCGCCGAGCCCGAGGAGAGCGAGGACTGCGAGGGGCTGTTGGCGGCGCTCGAGTAAGAGGCTGCCTGGAGCATCGAGAACACCCGTGTCTCGGAGTTCTTGGCCACGCTCTTGTGACGGCGGTGGCTGCTGGAGGCGTGGCAGCGCCGCGGGTGCTTGCGGTGGCCCCTCGCCTTACAGACGTGGTGGTGCTTGCGATTCCCGGCGTGGCTGGAGTGCGCGATGGCCGCCCCGGGAAGGGCTCCGCAGAGTGCCAGGATGGTGGTCGCGATCAGCGTGCGAGTGCGATGCATGCAGCCCGTATCGGCCGTATGCCCGTGCTTTTGAATAGCGAGCGCCGAATTGGACGAAGGGAGCGTGCCCGACCAAGCATTTTCCTGCTCGCTCACCGGGCGATGAAAGCCCCCGCGCGCGATCTTCGAGCGGATTCCTAGAGTGCTCGGCGGCGCTCGGGGCGCTGCAAGCCAGCCGCCCAGGAACCGCCCAGCACCAGTACCAGGATCGTCCACGCGAGGCCGAGGGCGTAACCTGCCAGCACGTCGCTCGGCCAGTGGGCTTTGTCGATGATGCGCGCGGGACCCATGGCCAGCGCGGCAGCCACCAGCACCGCAAATGTCTTGCGCTTGCCGGCGCCAAGCGCAAACCAGGCCAGGACACCGAACAGAGAGGTGGCGTAGGTGACGTGGCCGCTCGGGAAGTTCGCCGAGGCATAGGGGCCGCGGATACTCAGCTGCAACGGGGTTGCTCCGATGATGCCCTTGAGAATCGCGTTCACCCCGACGGCCCCAACCGCTGCGAACACGAGCAGCGCGTGTCGTGGCGATACGTAGCGGTCAACCACGAGCCACGCGATCGCGACGCTGACGCACGCAACGACAGGATCGCCGAGCGCGGCGAAGGCTTTGCCGTACAGGGCGATCGGTGCCGAGGTGTGGTGCCAGTGCGCAAGCCAGGAGCGCGCGCTCTCGTCCCCGGGGAAATAGCCGTTTGTCTGGATCACCACCCAGCACAGCGCGAGCATCCCGCCCAGCGCGCCGGCGAGACCCAGGGCGTGGCGGCGATGAGCGATCAGCCAGCGTTCGGCTGGGTTCATCCGCGGGTTCATGCCCGCAGATCATGGCTGCTGGGAGGCGTGGCATGCGCGGTTTGCCGGAAGAATCAGCGGCGAGGATCAGCTCGCGCGCGTGCTGCCCAGCCAGCCAAACGCCGCACGGGCCTCTGTGCCGAGCGGGCCTTCGGCGAGCGCGAAATCTCAGGCTATGGGCTGTGAATGCCTGTGTGTTCTGCGTCTGGTGAGCCGTGTGCGCGTAGCGGGCACAGCGGCCCAGTGCGTGGGCACCGGCTTTGGTCGCTGCGCCGGCAGTGCTCGTGGCCTGGCCGTCTCGATGGCGTCGGCCCGAGCGGCCATCTTGCACATCGCCACGATCACGACAAGCAGCGCTATCCAGGCTATGGGGATGATGATCATGATCATTTCTCTTTGGGTATTTGAATGTCTATAGGTCTATTCCTTCCCGTGCGGGCGATCTTTTATGCGGCCCGTGAGGGAAGGACGGTCGAATTGGTCCTGTGCTGTTCCTATCCTCTGGCTCCGAAGTCTTGGGTGTAGGTGGCGCCCTGAGCGCCGGTGTCTAGGTACCGCGGCGCCTGTGCGACCACGCCAATCCCGGTGTCCCGGTAGCGGGCTTCCAGGATGTTTTCCAGGTGGTCGGGCGAGGCGATCCAGGCCGCTACGGTCGCCTTGGCGCTCGCCCCTTCAAGCGTCTCCCAGGCGATGTTCTCCCCGACCGTGTAGCCGTCTTGAGGGCTGGGCAGATAGCCGGCTTGGAGGATCCGTTCGGCCGGCTGGAGCCCTCCGGGGGTGACGTGGCCGAAGTAGTCCTCTTCGATCATGTCTTCGCTGTGCGCCTGGGCCGCGTTTCCCAGCGCCGCATCGGAGATCAACGGCAGCTCGCCGTCGCTGGCGCGCTCCTGATTTACCAGGCAGAAGATCGCTTCGCGGATCAACTGCAGGTCGGCTGCTGTGGGCAGCAGCCGGGTGTTCTGACAGGGAGTTTCAAGGACGCTCTGAATCTCGCCTTCCCCGGTCACGGCTGCCTTCATAACCGAGATCACGCGAGGCTTGGCGCAACGTGCGTGGCGCTCGGTCTTGGGGTGCAGCGAGCCGCAGATCCTGGCGGGCGTGCTCGAACCGCGAGGAACCGGCGAGGAGCGCGAGTGGGCCACAGGAGCCCGTCCAGCGATCAGGACGCCGGTGAGGAAGATGGTGGTCGTTGCGAATCGGCTTGCGCTGAGCACGGAGTTCGCATCGACACGGGAGCTAGTCGAGTATTTGTGGCCTTCCGGAGCCGCTGGGATCCGGACAGCGCTATGCGCGCATTATGAAGCAGGTCGCGCTGGATGTCCAGAGTCAAAAACGAGATCGAGTGCTCCACCGGCGCCTAGCGCCCGACTTCAGTTTTCGATCGCTCCGAAGTCTTGTGTGTAGACGGCGCCCGGCTGGCCGTGGGAGAGGTAGGGCGGAAGCTGGGCGATCACACCGATCCCGGTGTCCTGGTAGCGGGCTTCCAGGATGTTTTCCAGGTGATCGGGCGAGGAGATCCAGGCCGCGACGATCGTCTGGGGGGTGTCGTGATTGGCCACCGCTAGTCCCCAGGCGATGTTCTCCCCGATCGTGTAGCCGTCCAACGGACTCGGAATGTAGTCGGCGTTCAGCGCCCGTTCGGCCGGTTCCAGGCCGCCTGGGGAGACGTGGCCGAAGTAGTTGTGCGCGATCATGTCTTCGCTGTGGGCTTGGGCCGCGTTTTGTAGCGCCGCGTTTGGTGTCAACGGCGGCTCGTTGTCGCGTGCGCGCTCCTGGTTTACCAGGCAGAAGATCGCTTCGCGGATCAACTGCAGGTTGGCTGCTGTGGGCAGCAGCCGGGTGTTCTGACAGGGAGTTTCAAGGACGCTCTGGATCGCGATTTCAAGCGGCGAGGAGGACCCTTCCCCGGTGGAGGCCGCCTGCAGCACCGAGAAGACGCGCGGCGAGGAGGATGGAGCCGTGCCGGTGTCTTTCTTGGTCTTGCGGTGCGTCTGTTTGCAGGCGCCGTGACGCTTGTGCTTGGAGTGATAGGTCCTGCAGCCCTTGGCCGAGTCCGAGTAGGCGGTGTCGATGCCGAGCACGCCCGCGTGGCTGCTGAACAGACCCGGGTAGGACCAGGTGCTGAACCTGCCCACCGAGCCCCAGGCATTAGCGCTGGCGCAGACGGCAGCCATGGTCGCGACGATCGCGATCGTCGCTCTGATATGCGCGAATAGGCGAGTCACGTCCCTTTGCTCGTCTAGTGGGCCTTCTCGGAAGGTTTGACCGGTTTTGAGTTCATGCTGCGATGCGGTGTCGGTTTTCGGCGGCGGTCAGTCGGCGGTTTCGGTGTTCGCCGTTGCGGTA
>DATBPE010000134.1:0-1928 GCA_036561505.1 Solirubrobacteraceae bacterium | reverse complement strand
GGAAAGGAATCAAGCCACAGCAGCTGGACCACAGAAAGGATCCGGCCCTGCTGCCACCCGGCGTACCGCACCATCTGGATCCCGATAAAGGCCGCGGCCAGGGCGGCCAGGAGTCCCACCAAAACCAGTGCCCGCCTCCAGGTGAGCGCCGGCGCTCCGCCCGCGGCGACCGACGTTGCAAGGTACGAGCTCACTCCAAGCGCGAGGGGAATGAGCAGCGACGACTTTGTCGTGAGGATGACCGTGATCGCCAAGGAGGGCAGGAGCGCGGCAAGCGAAAGCCACCGTCTAGACCCGGATCTGCGGATTCCGATCATCACCCCGCTCAGCATCGGTCCGAGGAATGTGGCCGCCGTGAGCACTCGCGCGACGGCGGGCTCCTGCCAGGTGCCGCCGTTCCTGGCGATCGCGAGCTGGTGGATCGTGCTGATGATGGCGCCGGGGGAGAGACCCTGACGGGCGCCGGGGACCTGGATGCTCGCGAGGATGAGCACCACCACGACGAAACCGAGCACGGTGCACGCGGCGATCAACCATCCGAGAAACGGCGGCTCTTGCAGCTGCGGTGCGTCGGCCGGGATTGCGACCCGCCGCCTCTGTGCGATCCATGCACCAAACATCACCGCGGCGCAAGCGGCCGCGAGAAACAGCATGCCCGCGGGCGCCACCACAATCGGCCCCGCAATGAGCGGCAGCCCTGCAAAAACGCTCCAGAAGGCCGCGAAGAAGGCAGCGGGTGCGTACCAGCTTCCACCCAGCCTTCGTGCCATGACTGCGATCACCGGAAGCAGCAGGTAGATGGCGGCCGTCAGGAAGTTCATCCGGGGAGCCTAGAAAAACGTTCGAGCCAGATAGCGCGAGGCCTGTCTGCGGTAGCGCGACGTGGTCCGGTTGAACAGGCCCGCGGCGGTGCTGCGCTCTGTGTGCTCGATGACCAGCGCCGGGTCGTAGAGCACCGTCAGACCCAACCTCCGCGCAGTCTCGCCCACGAAGATCTCTTCGCCGAAGAGAAATGCGCCGTGGTCGAAGTTACCACCGCGCTCGAAGTAGCTCCGATGGAAGGCGATGAAGGCGCCCTGGGGGGCGTAGATCTTCTCGGGCGACGAGGCCGGCGGTGCGGGACGTTCGGTCGATGCCGCTTCCAGGGCTCGATGCTTGACCCAGCTGAGCCCCTGGTACATGGCGTCGATCGGATAGGCGCTGAAGATCCAGCGATAGACATGCATTCGAAATCGGCTGGGGCGCACGCGCATGTACGGGTTCTGCTCGACCGACGAACCCTTCGTGCGGATCGATGGCGCGACGACCGCGGGCGCGTCGCCGCGATGAGAGTCGAACAAGCGCTGCAGCACGCCACGATCCGGGAAGTAGACGTCGGGGTTGGACACGATCACCCATTCGGGCATCGAGTGTGCTTTCAAATGGTCTTTCAGCGCGGCAGCCGCCCCGCCGAAATAGCCGAGGTTCTCGCCGGGTGCGATGGCGGTGACGCGCGGGTCGTTCGCCACGGAGCCGGGCGATCCTCTGGCGTCGAGAGGAGGGCTGTTGTCGACCACCACCAGCCGCAGCGACGAGTTCAAGGATTGATCGAGAGCGCTCAGGACGAAGCGCTGCGTCTCGCCTGGCTTCAGATAGTTGACGCAGATCAGGAGGATGTCATCGTGAGCCGCATCGCGCTCCAGATGCTCAGAAGAGACTTCAGTCGTCTTTTCTACCAAGCTGGCGCGCTGAGCCTCGTGACACTGACCCGCATGTTATCAGCCGGTTTCTCGCGATCGGGCGACGCCGACCGCGTACAGATTCTTGTAGCGGTGGTCTGACCCGGACGCCGCTTCAAGCTCGACCGGATCGGAGTAATCCGCCATCCCATCGTGCACGGCGCCAAGGGTGGGCAGCTTGCCGTACATCAGCCGCTTGACCATCGATTT
>DATBPE010000133.1:0-4203 GCA_036561505.1 Solirubrobacteraceae bacterium | reverse complement strand
GAGGCAATGAAACATTTGCTGCTATTTGCTTTCCCCGACGGGCACTGCCCTAAACGGACTTGTCTCTTTGCTCTTTCTTTGCTTTGGGGTTAGGCGCTGTGCGGTCTGGCCACGGAGGATCACTGCCTTCCTGCTACCCGAGGAGATCGCGCGAGACGCCCCGCTGCTGGCTTAGCCGATTTCGTCGAGGAAACCGAGCAGCGCCGCGTTTACCTCCGCGGCGCTCTGCTGCTGCACCCAGTGCCCGGCGCCCGCGACCACGATCTGCGCGCGCAGATCCGTGACCCAGCCCTGCATCGTCTCGGCCGGCATGAACCTGCGCACGGGATCGAGCTCCCCGGTCAGGAATAGAGCGGGCTGATCGATGCGCCGCTCGGCGACCGGGGCGGTCAGCTCCCAGTTACGGTCGATGTTGCGATACCAGTTCAGGCCGCCGGTGAACCCGGTCCGCTGGAACGCCTCTACGTAGACCTCGAAGTCCGCGTCGGTGAGCCACGGCGAAACCTTCGAGTTGCGCCCGTCATCCTCAGCCCATTGCGCTGTCCATTGCCGCGAGGTGCTCAGCGTTCTACGCACATCGCGAGCCAGTGCCTCATCGGCCACGCCCGGCTGTTGAAACCAGACGATGTAGAAGTCCTCTCCGAGGTGCCTGCGCATGATCGGTATCGGCGGCGCTGGGGCCCGTGGCACAAACGGCACGCTGAGGCCGGCCACGGCACGAACACGCTCGGGGTGAAAGACGGCCATATGCCACACCAGGTTCGCGCCCCAGTCGTGGCCGATGAAGACCGCGGACTCCGCACCCAGGGCATCCAGTAGACCGCACAGGTCTCCACACAGGCTCACGATGTCGTAGGCCTCGACCTCGACCGGCGCCGAGCTGTCCCCGTAGCCGCGCATGTCGGGCGCCACGACGCGATAGCCCGCCTGGGCCAGCACCGGTATCTGCTGGCGCCAGGAGTACCACAGCTCGGGAAATCCGTGGCAGAGCACGAGCAGCGGCCCCTCGCCCTCCTCGGCGACGTGGAGCTCGATCCCGTTTGTCTGAACCTGGCGGTGTGTGATCATCTTTCAACGTCGGGCATCGAGAATCCCCCGGTGCGGCAAGGGCCCAGAGGGTGCCTGAGTGATCCTATTCGCTTCTAACCGTGGGCGGATCGGACTGGTGGCCGAGGCCGCCTTGCCTTCGTGGGGCCATCGGATCGCCCTTACGCGGCTCAGCTCGGTCTGTCTAGAGAGCCTGCTCTGCCGTTAGGAGAGGGCACCCATCTGTGCCAGTCTGTCGTTCATCGCCGGGTAGTCGGGAAAGCGCAGCACCTCAAAGCAGCGGCGCAGCACCTCGGGATCGCCCTCGACGCTGACCCAGCCGCCCTCGAGCGCATCGGAGACCGACAGTCCGAGCCCCAGCGCCATGAATGCGATCGCCTCGCACCTCACCAGTGCATCGGGGTGCTCGGTGGGAGCGCCCTGCTGGATCTGAACGTCGCCGTCGTTCATGTGCACGACGAAGTGCTCGCGCGCGACGTGGAACTCACAGGACTCAGATACGCCGGTGCAGGCGGCGAGGTCCCCGCCGGCGCGCATCGTCAGCGCGGCCCATGCCGGGTTGGTCTCCCGCGCGGAGGGGTATGCCTCGAGTACTCGCAGTCCCCATATCGCCAGTGCCTCCACGGCGGGACGCAGGTCCGCTCCGAGCGGGGTAAGCGCGTAGTGGCGCCCGGTGTGCTCGATGACACCGTCGGCCTCGAGTTGGCGCAGGCGTTCAGTCAGGAGGTTGCGGCCCATGCGAGGCAGTCGAGCGGCGAGCTCGGTGAAGCGCTTACCTCCGAGCTCCAGTTCGCGCACGATCAGCAGCGTCCAGCGCTCGCCGATGACATCCAGTGCGCGTGCAAGGCCGCAGTGTTGGTCATAGCTGCGACGAGACATTGGTTGAAAATCATATACCAATAGTGTTAGGGTCCGCGTCCGATGAAGCCCGCTCGCTGGACCGATGCTCACCCCGGCACGCTGATCGGCGGCGCGGATCGCTTTCCCTCCCGGCTGCCGTCAGACCTCGCTGACAGCACCGGGCGTGCGGGCGTAAGGGCACGTCCAGATCTCTGCAACAGCGGCGACTGAGCGTGCTCTCGCGCCTGGTCGAAGGCAGCGCCGGCGAGCTTCTGCTGGCGCGAGTAACGACCCCGCTGATCCGTTTGCTCGAGGAAATCGGGGACATGATGATCCTCACTGGCAAGACCCTGCTGTCGGCTCTGCGGCCGCCCTACCCCTACGGCGGCGAGTTCGTCTCCCAGTTCCTGTTCGCGCTGCGGCTGTGCTGGTTTCCGCTGATGATCTCGACCGTCGCCGTTTGCTACGGAGCCCCGGGGTTGCAGGCCGCGAACTTCCTCTCGCTGTTCGGGGCGCTCGATCGCCTCGGCGCGTTTTTCGTACTCGCCTCGATTCGCGAGATCGCCCCCGATGTGACCGCGGTTGTGCTCGCCGGGGTGGCCGGCACCGCGATTACAGCCGATCTCGGGGCGCGAAAGATCCGGGAGGAGCTCGACGCCCTGCAGGTACTCGGTGTGGATCCCGTCAAGAACCTCGTCGTGCCGCGCTTTCTTGCCCTGATGCTGGTGACCGGGTTGTTTGACATCTACGCGCTGCTGTTTGGGATCTTCGGCGGAGTCATCGCTGAGATCGTCTACGGGCAGCCGCTCGGGCCGTTCTGGGACACGCTGCTGGCAAACGCGTCGACGACCGACTTGTGGGGCTCGGTGCTGAAGACGACATTGTTCGGGGCGATCATCGCGATCGTCTGCTGCTACAAGGGGATGACCGCCTCCGGCGGCGCCGAGGGCGTCGGACGGGCCGTCAACCAGGCGGTCGTGATCGCCTTCCTTGGGATCTTCTCCTTCGATTACGTCTTCACCCAAACACTGCTGGCCACACACCCACAGATCCTGGTGATCAAGTGAAGCTCCCGCGATGAACGAACTGCTCACGCTATCGCGGCGATGGCTCTCGGCGGCCGGTGAGATCGGCGGCTTCACGGCGAACATCGTTCACGATGTCTGGGGCCTTCGGGTATTTCGCTTCTTCGGCGAGGCGCTGCGCCAGGCGGGGATCTTGATCATCGGTTCGACGATCGTGATCTGGGGACTGGTGTTCATTCTCGGCCTGGAGTGCGGAATCGAGGGGGCCTATTTCACCGAGTCCACTGGCACGCCCACCTATTCGGGTGTGTTCACGGCTTGGTGTGATCTGCGCGAGGTGATCCCCTACGCCTTTGGCTACATGATGGCCGCGAAGGTCGGGACCGGCATCGTCGCCGAGCTCGGCGCGATGCGCATCTCCGACGAGATCGACGCGCTGGAGGTCATGGGCATCGACTCCATGACCTTCCTCTGCGCCACCAGACTGCTGGCGGCCTGGATCGTGCTGCCATTCATGTACCTGGCTGCGATCGGCGCGGCTTTCGGCGCCTCCTACCTGGCGGTGGTCCAGCAGGTGGGGACGGTGTCCTCAGGCGGCTATCTGCTGGTCTTCTGGCAGTTTCAGAACACCCCCGACTTTCTCTACAGCCTGACCAAGGCGATGTTCATGGCCAGTGCGATAGTGCTGGTCGCCTGTTACTACGGCTACAACACCTCGGGGGGACCGGTGGGCGTGGGCACAGCCACCGCCAAGTCGATGGTGCTGAACCTGATCCTGGTTCACCTCATCGGCATGTTGGGTAGCCAGATCTTCTGGGGCGCCAACCCGAGAGCGCCGATCGGGGGATGAGAGCCCAAAGCCAGCTCACCGCCGCGCCGCTTCCCGGTCTTTGTAGTGGTTAGCTCTTGTGCCTGGGTTTGGGCTGAGTGATCGTGATCGTGCGGGTGTGCTCGACCGGCGTTTTGCCGGGCAGGGTGATCACGACCGTGAGGAGGATCTTCAGGCGGTGGTGCTTTCGCAGCAGCGCCGAGCCCTTGCTGTTGAGCTTGAATGTGAGCTTGCTCGCGTGACCGGCGGGCACCGTGATGGTGGCGTGTCCGATCACCACCGGCTTTGGTTTTGAGTGTTTGCGCTTGTGCGCGGCGGCACTGGCCTTCGCCTTTTCTTCGGTGGTGCTTGCTGAAACGGTCGCGGTGCAGTTCTCAGAACCGGGCGGGCAGGTGACGGTTTCACCGGTTTCCACGGTGACGGTCGAGCCGCTCTCCTTGGCGGAGGCTTTGCCCTTGTCCT
>DATBPE010000132.1:0-6098 GCA_036561505.1 Solirubrobacteraceae bacterium | reverse complement strand
GTGGCTTACTCGATCGATCGTGCGATACCACTGCTGGGGTCGCCTGCCGGCGACGTTGCGCTTGTTCAGCGCCGAAGCGTTCGCTTCGAAGTAGGCACGCAGCTGTGGATAGGCATCGAGGAACACAAGCCCCCCGGTATCGCCATCCCACGGATCAACGAGATAGTGGCCGGACCAACTTAGCTGCCCACTCAAGGTGTCACGGGCCATCGCCAGTGGCAACAGCCGATCCTCCTCAACGAGCGTTGGGTCCGTGACTACGAAAACCTGATCCGCGCCGGTCGCTACACCGATGCCCACGCGGGTTCCGGTTGCACCGTCCTCCAGGGCGGGCAGCCGCCGCTCCAGGCTGGCCACGAGCGCGAGCCGCTCAGGGGTTCCGGTCGGCCAAGATGAAACGCCGTCGAACCATGTTGGTAGACGTGCCGCCTCAAATCCGGGATCGCTCAGCCTTAGATCGTTCTTGCGGTTCGCCCAAATACGAACACGCCGGGCAGCTTCCTCGTCAAAGCTCTTGTGCGCGGTTGCCACGATCGCCCGTCGCTGCGGCTGACGACGGAGGATCGTCACCGATGGGTAAGCGCTCACCTCCTCGTGGAACGCATCGACATCGTGCATCTCGATCACCGCCTCGACCGAGAACCGAGCGGCAACCATGCTGCGCAGGCGCTGCCCATACTGGTTGCGCATCCAACGGTCCGCACAAATGAAGCCGAGTGCTCCATCTGGCCGCAGGGCATTCAAGCCGACCTCGAAGAAGCCGACATACACGTCCGAGCGTCCGCCCATCGTCGAGCAAGCACGCCGGTAAGCCTCGCTGCGCGACGCGGACACCGCCTCAAGCCGTATATACGGAGGATTGCCGATCACAAAATCCGTCGTACCGGCCTCGTGGAGGCCCAGGAGAAAGTCGTCGTGCGCTACCCAGCGCTCAGCGAGAGTTCGAACATCATCGGTGGCCCAGCCATCTGCGAGCAAGCGTTCTTCGACTACACGGCGACTCTCGGCGACGTGCACCGGCTGTAGGTCGCACGCGCGCAGTGCATCAGCCGCATCGGAGATATCTCTGCCATGAAGGCGACAGGAACGCGAGAGCCGCTCAACAATTGGACCGAGAAAAGCTCCTGAACCGCAGGCCGGCTCAATCGCCCGCAGAGCAGCCAGGTCGCGCTCGTTGGTGTAGCCGACCAGATCGAGGATCAACTCGACGACCCAGCGCCGCGTGAACACGGCGCCGTACTCGTGCCCCTCTTCGAGGGCAGACGCCGCAAGTGAGGCGGCATGGGCTTCATCGCGGAGCGGCTTCTGTGGGGCATACGCCATACGGCGAGACTACAGACGGCCTGCGATGGTTCTCGCGACCCAAAATGGGGGGCCGAAAAGCGGGATGACAAAAGCGGGAGCGACGGGGGTCGGACGCGCGATTGATACCCCGCGGATTGAGATCCGCGGCTACGGCCACAGCCGCTTGAGTAGGGTCGGCGGCGAGGCGCCGTGCCAGCCATTTCGGCTGGTGGTTTCCTCGCCGTCGCCCTCCGAACCGGACGTGCGCGTTCCCACGCATCCGGCTCTCCACGTACGCATCGATAGTGCTCATCGGTTTATGTGAGTGCCTGTTGGAGGCTGTCGAGGAACGCTGAATCGTCGTGGCGTGTGCTGCGAAAGCGCGCGCCCTTCGGATCGAGCGTGTCCTGATTCCACGGTGTTGAGATCAATGCTCCCCGGTAGCGATAGCGCTCGACGCGCATCACTGCCGGGTTGTAGAGCTTGACCCCGTTGGCCTGGAAGATGGAGGCGATTGTGTAGCGTCGCTTGAGCTGCCTCCAGTGCAGCCGCGGGTGCTTCTTGCGAAGCCAGCGCCAGACTCGCCACCAGGCGTAATGCCCGAGGTAGGCGAATGTGCGCTTGGACGCGGCGTAGCGGAAGTAGCCCGCCCAGCCCCGAAGGACCGGGTTCAGGCGGCGCAGCAACACCGACAACTCCAGGTTCATCGTGGAGCGCCCCGTTAGGGCCTTCACCTTGCGCTTGACCGAGGCGAGCGCCTCGGGGGAAGCGAAGGTGTAGACGTAGCGCTTGTTGTCCTTGGGTTTGCGCATGATCCGCATTCCCAGGAACGTGAAGCCCTCGTCAATTTGAGTGATGCCAGTCTTCTCGGGCTTAAGTTTCAACCCGAGACCTTCGACCCGCTGGCTGAGCTGCCTCAGTAGCGTCGCTGCCTGCTCGCGCGAGCCCATGACCAGGACGACAAGATCGTCCGCGTACCGGATCATCCGGTAGCTGGCGTGACCCTTGCTTCGCAGGTAGGCACGATGACCTCGGTAGCGGTTTGTCTCCTGCCAGTCCGCCTGATACTGGCGGTCCAGCGCAGAGAGCGCGATGTTCGCCAACAACGGCGAAGCGATCCCGCCCTGCGGGGTGCCCATAACCGTCCGTTCAACGCGGCCCGTCTCACTCATCACCCCGGCTATCAGGAACGACCGCACGAGCCCCAGAACGCGCTTGTCCGCGACCCGCCGGCGCATCTCCCCCAGAATCTGAGAGTGCGCGAGCCGATCGAAGCACGCCTCGATGTCCGCCTCCACAATCCACTCGTAAGAGTTGCTCGTGAAGAGGTGAATCTCGGCGATCGCGTCCTGCGCCCGGCGGCCGGGCCGGTAACCGTAGCTTGAGGGATAGAAGCCGCTCTCGAAGATCGGCTCGATCACAAGCTTGAGGGCCATCTGAACAACCCGATCCTTGAGCGTCGGTATCCCCAAACGACGCATACGGCCGTCGCTCTTGGGGATCATCCGCTCGCGGACCGGCAACGGCCGAAACTCGCCGGTCTTCAACTCGCTGCGCAACCCCGAAAGGAAGCGCTCCACGCCGTGCTGATGCACGATGTATGCACGAGTATCGCCGTCGATCCCAGCCGTGCGTGACCCTCGGTTCTGGCTCACCCGCGACCAGGCCACCAACAGCGTGGCCGGATCACAGACCAGGTTCCACAAGTCGTGAAACCTGCGCTCAGCATCAACAGATGCCCAATCGTGCAGCTTGCGCTGAAAGTGAAGTACCCGCTCCTCGGCCTCATCGAGACCGGGCAGCGATGCGCCGGTGTTCACCAGCGACCTCCTTCCTTCCAATGTGCTGCGCGTTCGCTGGGACCCTTCCCCCTGTGGCCGGCTTTCCCGACCTCCGAGTACTACGGTCCCTCCGCCACGCCCCGGTGGCAACAGCGGACGGTGCGCCTGCCCGAACCCCAACAGGGTCGGTGGGCACCACCGGGACGCTTCCCACGTTCATCATGCACCGGTAGGCAGGGTCGGCGTCCAGCTTTACCCCTGCGGCATCGCCGTGCGGCACCGCAACACACCGCACGGCCTCGCGCGCGCCATATACAAGAGCACGAGCGAGACGCCCTCCATCTACAACAGAGGACGAGCACCGCGACAGCCCACAGCCGCCAGTTTCAGGGCTGGTTACGAATTGAGGGGCTTCAACCACTGGTTCGGTCTCCCTACGCCTTTCTGCCTCGCTAGCCCGCCCGGGCCGCTGGCGGCGACCCGTCGGTACGTTGTCGGGGCTGCTCCCGCCCGAACCCTTCACCTCAAGGGCCAGACTGCCCCCAGCTTCTCCCGGTCATCGCGGTGACCAGAGGTGGGCCTCTCAACCCACCCGGTGACATGACGCCTCGTGGCGCACTGTAGCCGTCGTAGACGCCGTAGATGTAGGGGCCGGGATTCTTGGCCTGCCGCTTGATGCGTGCGATGTTCTCTACAAAGCGTGCCGACTGCTGCTCGGCCCGCAGTTGCGCGTTTGTCAGGCAGAACGCCCGCACCCTGGCGGCGACCAGCGCGTCGCGCTCAGCCGGGCGACGGCGGATCGCGTCGTCCTTCATCAGCACGACCCAGCCATGCTCGCCAGCATCGGCGAGCCAGCGTTCGTCGTCCAGACCCTGGGCGACGCGCTCGCCGTAGACCGACGCCATCGTGTGGACCGTCAAGCCGAGATCGTCGAGTGCCGCGGCGAGATGCCTGCGGCCGAGACTGCGGTCGATGAAGAACTCAAGCGGCCCAGCTAGATCAGCCCGCTTGTCCAGCGCTCTCCGAGAGGTGCGCTCAGGCCGCCGCTCGGGCCGCGACACGGACTACGTCCTCGACCTCCGACTCGGGCACACCAAAGTCCTCAGCGATGTCAGCGAGCGTGTCGCCCGCAACGAAGCGATCGACCAGATCCTCGACTCGCGCGCCGCCGTGAACAACCAGCGGCATCCCAAAAGCCCGCCGCGGATCGACGACGACCTCCGCGCGTTGGTACGCCGGCAGGTGCACTCGCGAAGCCCAGCCGTCCGCGCCGTATGTGATCCGCTTCAAGTAGTCACGCACGATCTCCGCGAACTGCCGCTGCCCAGTCCGAACGACCGTAAGGCCGCGCAGCTCTTCGTCGGCCCCGCTCGCCGCGTAGTCGTAGAGCACCTCCGCGCCGTCGGTGTATAGCTGCTTGGACGCCAACGCGTGCTCGACCCCGATACCAGACGAGAGCACCTCGACCGCTGGGCGGATGCGCTGCATCGGGACGCCCGCTCGCCGGAACGCCGCGAGTACATACGCCTCCGCGAAGCCGATGAACGGTACAGTCGCCTCACGTCCGTGCGCCGAGAAGCACGTGATCAGCGGCACCGCCGCCGCGCCTGGACGCGCCCAGCTATACAGCGTCGACTTCGGCAGCCCGAGATAGCCCGCCGCTTCGCGTAGCGTAAAGACCGCTCGAGCGACCCGTGGATCGTCTGTTCCGATGCTGGTAGCCATCCCACGGATCTTATCCGCATATGCGGTCGTCCCGGCTGAGCCAGAGCGGAGTCTCGTAATACTCGTGATTGACCGCCCGGCAGGAAACATATGCCTACGCTGGGAATCACACCTGTACGCTGCCTGGCATGTCTGAAGGTGCTGCGGGGTTTTGGAGCTACGTACAAGCAGATGATGCGTCTGATTGCGGGCGGATTATGTCGCTATCTGTGCATCTACGCTCACAATATCGGCTCCAGACCGCCGAGGAACTTGCGCTTTTTGTCGATCGCGAGTCGCTCGAATGGGGTGCTGAGTGGGAAAGCCGAATCGACGACGCAATCGCAGGAACAACGTTCTTTATACCGATTATTACGCCCAGCTATTTTAGAAGCCAGGCATGTCGTCGCGAGCTTTCAAAATTTGTCCGAGAAGCAACGCGACTGGGACTAGAGCAGCTCATCATGCCGGTCTACTGGGTGACTGTGCCTGAGCTGGAGGAAGACCCAGATGGCTCGGAGGACGAGGCTGTGCGCCTGGTATCCACCTATCAGCGACAGGATCTACGTGCAGTGCGCCTGGAGGACGAGGATTCATCAGTGTTTCGGAAGGCAGTTAGCAACCTCGCGGCTGAACTTGCGAAGCGAGCCGTCAGAATCACCGAGACGGTACAGGACGTACCGCCGACCCCAGCAGCATTGTCCGACGACTCGGCGAGCGAGGACGATGAGCTAGGCCTCCTCGACAAGATCGCCGTCAGCGAGGATGCGATGCCGAAGCTGGTCGAGATTCTCGAGGAGGTCGGCGTCCAGATTGTTCGGGTTGGCGAGCTTGTGTCAGCCGCAGATGCCTCTCTCAACGATGCGGCGGCCCGGAGCCAAAGTACGAGAGCGCGACTAGTTATCACAGAGCAGCTCGCGCGGGATCTAATCGAGCCGGCTGGCCGCCTAGGAGATCTCGGACATGAGTATGGCGCTCTCCTGACGACCCTTGACCCCGGAATACACGCGTTGCTTGACGTGGCGTCGGAGAGCCCTCGGGGGGCGGACGGCCGTAACGAATTGCTGGAGTCGATTCAGGGCCTCTCAGTGAACGCGGATGGCGCGTTGGAGCAGCTCGAGGGGCTTGTCGATTCGACAAAGGGGGCAGCCAGGTTTTCGCGTTCACTGCGTGCTCCGCTGCGGCGCATGGTGATGGGGTTGCAAGGCATTCTTGACGGACGAGCGATCATTGAGGAGTGGGGGCATCGTGCCGCCGACATCGAGGCAGAAGATGCACGTCACGAGGACACGGCCACATGCGATGCTGATGACCTCGACGGGAGCGGAA
>DATBPE010000131.1:0-5480 GCA_036561505.1 Solirubrobacteraceae bacterium | reverse complement strand
CCTATCACTGGCACTAGGCATTGGTGGGCTCGTTGTCCTCAGCTCGGATTTCGGGATCTCGAGCTCGGTGGCCCGCTTCGTGGCCGAGCACCGAGACGACCACGCCCGCGTCGCGGCGGTGATGGCGGATGGCCTACGCTTGAAGTTCATCGGGAGCGCCACCGTAACAGCCCTGCTCTGTGCGCTCGCCGGCCCGATCGCTTCCGGCTACGGAATCCCAGCCCTGATCTGGCCGATCCGAGGCATCGCGATCGCACTGTTTGGCTTGAGCATGATGCAGTTGGGCTCCGTGTTCGCCGCGCAGGCGCGTGTTCACCTGCAGTTGCGGACATCCCTGATCGAGAGCGCGACGGAAACGATAGCCACCGTCAGCCTTGTGCTTGTTGGCGGGGGAGTCACGGGCGCCGCTTTTGGGCGGGCGATCGGATATCTCGTAGGCGGAGCACTGACAATCTTTTTGCTCGCTCGTTTGCTGGGCACCGAGATCGTGCCCAGAAGCTTTCGTCCAGGCGGCGAAACGAGGCGGATCGCTGCTTATGCGGGCAATCTGGTGGTGATCGAAGGCGCTTATACAGCATTTAGCCAGCTCGATTTGCTCGTCATCGGCGCCTATCTCAGCACCAATGCAGTGGGCATCTTTGGTGCACCTCTGCGACTCATCACGTTCCTCGCATACCCCGGAGCAGCGGTCGCCGCCGGGGTGGCCCCACGTCTCGCCCGAAGCTCCTCCAAAGCACCGGACGTGTCTCCATTCTTGGCGGCACTGAGAGTGCTTCTGATAGTCCAGGCAATCGCCACGGCCTTTGTGCTCGGGTGGTCACCGCTGCTCGTGAAGATCCTGGGCGGCGACTACGGGGAATCAGCCGCGGTGCTACGCGGGCTCGCGCCATTTGTTTTCCTAAGCGGATTCGGACCGCTCGTATCGCTCGTCGCCAACTACCTCGGTGAGGCCAGACGACGCGTCCCCGTGGCAATCGTCACCGTGATCGTCAATCTCACGCTCGACCTTCTACTTGTGCCTAAGATCGGAGTGATAGGCGCCTGCGTGGGTACCGATGTGGCCTATGCGCTCTACGCGCCGGCGCATCTCTTTATCTGCCAGCGCGCCCTTCAGATCGATCTTCGACCCGCCGCAAGGACGTTTGTGCGTACCACGCTCGCAGGCACCGCAGCGACCGGCATGCTCCTGTTGGTTGGCTACTCCCTTGCCAACGTCTGGCAGATCCCGCTGGGCGCTTTCGCAGCAGTCGTAGCGTTCGCCGCGGTTCTGTGGATCACGGGCGAGCTCACCGTCTCCGAAGCGCGTTCGGCACTCGCCTCGTTGCCGGTCGCCCGTCGCCTACTGGGGACAGCATCGACCGGTTCACACTGAAGCCCTCACCAGCATGGACTGTCGCCCACCGCTCTCCTTGTGGACATCGTGGAGCCGGTTGATCAGTGTCTAGCTACGCTAAGCAGCTCTTCGTATAGCCCTTCGATGCGACGCACCATCAACTCGAGGTCGAACTCAGCGCGCTGGCGTTCGTACGCTCGAACTCCCATGGTGCGGGCTCGCTCCGGATCTCCGAGCAGCTCAGCTAGTGCCGCGGCAAGAGCTTGAGGATCACTGGGAGCAACGAGCAGTCCGTGCACTCCCGCCTCGATCAGGTCCGGGACACCGCCTACGGCGCTGGCCACGACCGGTAGCCCCGCGCGCATGTACTCCATCACCGACAAGGGACTGCCCTCGGACAGCGAGCAGCATACGGCTATGTTCAATGCGCGCAGGACCTCCGGGATGTCGTTGCGGCGTCCCAAGAACCGCACTGATCCACTCACGCCAAGCTCACGCGCGAGCGCCATTAGCGCCTCATGTTGAGTTCCCTCGCCGGCAATCAGGACTTGTAGCTGCGGTCGGTCTCGGGTGAGTAGTGCAGTGGCACGCAGGAGTACGTCGAAGGCCTTCACTGGGAACAAGGACCCGACCGAGCCGATCACAGGCGCCTCGGGCTCGATGCCGAGTTCGGCGCGCACGTCGCAGTTGTTCGTTGGCTGCGCGCGAGGGATGCCGTTGGGGAGGAACATAGTGCGAGCGAGTGGGATGCCCTCAACCTCGACCATGCGGCGCTGATCCTCGCGTGAGACCGCGATCAGCCGATCCGCGCGCCGGGCGATCAGATGGCGATCGAGGATTTGCCGTACGGGCCTGCCCTCGTACTCCCAAGAATGCTCGTGAGCGATCACGACCGGGACCCCCGCGGCACGACCCAGCAGACTACCCCACACATTGGAGCCAAACTTGTGTGTGTGAAGCACGTCCACTCGTTCGCGCCGCAGCAGTCCAACCAGCTGGCGCCAGACCCAGAAATCCGCCTTCCCACGCCGAGCGAGCCCGACCAGTCCCACCCCGACCGCGGCCAAATGATCAACCGTCTCACGCATGTCGTGGTCAAGGCCCCCCGGGGGAGGCCACCGGCTTATGCACAGGGTGGAGTCAAAGCGCGTCTGATCCAAGTTTGTCGCGATCGAAAGCGCGATCTGCTCGCCTCCTCCGTGGCGTCCCAGCAAGTCGATCAGGGTTACTACGCGCACATGTCGTTGCGGCTGGTTCAACGAGGCTGACCGATACATTGCCAGAGCATCGCAGGGGTCGAGGATGACAGCCGCTACCCTCCCCTCCCATGGACGAGCAATGGAACGAGGGACGCCTTGAACTCTAAGCACCGCAGCGCGCCGCTCGACCCTGTTTGGAGCGAGCTCGCTAGGTGATGGGTACTCCACTTGTCGACATCGCGATTCCTGTCTTTAGACGCGCCGACTATGTCGGGCACGCGATCCAATCGGTGATTGCTCAGTCTTATACACATTGGCGCCTAACCATTTCCGAGGATGGTGGATCGACAGAGCCGGTGATGCGCGCAGTCGGGCCATACTTGGCAGACGAGCGCATCCGGTACGTCACGCCAGGCGAGCACCTCGGCAACGCTCGGCATAAGTCGAGCCTGCTCGCACAGTGTCACGGCAAGTATGTGACAGTCCTGGACGATGATGACTGCTGGCTACCCGGGTGGCTCACACGCCGGGTGGAGTTTCTCGAGGACCACGACCAGTGCGTGCTGGTGTGGGCTGGGCATTTCGACATAGACGCCAACGGCGCTGAGATCAGGCGATCGTCACTCCCATTCACCGGCGGTGTTCACTCCTCGCTGGAATTCATGCAGATGATGATATGCGCCAATCTTATCCCGACCCAGAGCGTGCTTTTCCGCCGTGACACTTACGTACGCGCAGGTAACACATTCGATCCTAGGTTTGTCCACATCAACGACTATGAGCTGTGGCTGAGACTCGGCCTGCTCGGGCCGGTCGGATTTCTTTCCCTATATGACTCGGGCTACAGAAGACACCCTCAGCAGAGGTCGCGCCATCATGATCGCGCCGTGGATCATCTCCTGCTCGTCGATCACCTCGACGGCCTGCTTCAGAAGAGTAACCCCGACCTTCGTCTGCCCGCGTCCGTGCGCAGACGACAGAAGGCCGATCGATCCCTATCGGCGGCGCTGGACGCGGCCGGGCAAGACCGAGTGAGACTCGCCGCAAAGCGGGTCGCCGCGGCTGCAGGTCTTGCACCCCAGGCACTTGTCTCACGGCGAGGCCTTGCCGCCATCACAGCCACCGTGGCTGGAAGGAACCTACGCCGACGCATTGGCGCCATGCGCTCGTGATGACACAACCAGTCTGTGACGTGTCGCCATGCGGGCAATAATCGCCCCGCCTGGCCCTAACCCCCCACTATCTATCGCATTGTCCGTTTCGCTCGGCGATTGAGCAGATCTACGGTCCAGCCGTTCCGGCACGACCAACGAATATCGGATCAATCCCAAGCGAGCCCCGAAGCCGTAGACGCTCAATGGCGTCTGCTGACCAGTGCTCCTCAGCCTTGAATACCTCGGGAGTCAGACCCGCCGACTCAAGCCGCTGCAGATAGTCCCAGCCGTACCAGCGGAAATGATCGTGTTGGCCAAACAGCCTTTCGCGCTCGGCGCTGTCGGTAACCGTAGCGTCTTCGATTGTCGTCTCGCCCCTGATCGACGGGATGAGAAGAATCGCCCACCCGCTTGGCTTGAGAACTCTGCGGATCTCCCGGAGAGCCTTCTGGTCATCGGGTACGTGCTCGAGTACGTGGTTACAGACGACGCCATCAAACGTCGCGTCGGGAAAGTTTATGTCCATTACGTCGATGTATAGAGGGCCAAATCGACGCTCGAGATCTCCGCCGCAGTACTCCACTCCAGGCTTGCTCTTGAGCACTTCGGTGATCGAGGGCTCCGGAGCCACGTGCAGAATCCTCATGCCGGGACGAAGCATCCCCGGATGTGCGTCGAAATACATCTTTAGTGCGCGATGGCGCTCGCGCGAGGAGCAGTGCCAGCACACACGGTTGCGCAGTGCGAAAACCCGAAACCGTGATCCACAGCATGGACACTCGACCTTGTTACCGCGCAGCAACACCCCACCGATGCGCCTGTAGGCACGTGTTCCCGAATCCCTGGCCCGAAACAGCGCCAAGAGTATCTTAGGATTTATTCCATCCGTCAGCCGTAGCACTCTGACCTTGAGCCACTGCTCCGCCGCCATGGTCCAAAGGCTACTGATTCCTGTCAGCGCCGCTCGCTCCACAAAGCGTACGCCAGACACGGATAGTCTTAGTGGATCGACGGCGCAAAGTACTGCTCGCGTTTTGCGCGGAGCCGGCCGCCGGCCTCGCCACACATAGATTGGCTGGGGCAGTGAGCCCCCTCACCGGAGTTCAGGCCTATCACTCTCGGAGCCAAGCGGTGCGCCCGTTGACGAGACGTGTCGACCGCAGGGATCGCTGGATGTTGAGGCATTCACACAGCGGCGCCCGTTACGCTCACTGAGAAATGCCCGACAGCGCAGCCCATGTTCATGCTTCCAAGCGAGCTTACGCCGGTTTCTTCTCCAGCGTCTCGAGCTTCTCTCTGCCCGTCGGCGAGCACGTCCGCCCCGGATCAGTGCGTGGCTACTACATAGACCTGCGCGTCAAGTCCACGGGCCCCGTTTGGCCGCCACCCGGAGTGCCGGAGTCCGATCTGCGCCTCCACGTTGGCGCGATTCAGTGGGCCCTCGGCAGCTACGAGCGTTATCTGGCTGACGAAGGAGAGGTCTGGCTCCACACCGTGTGCCGATGCGCGGATCAACTCATCGATCTGCAGGAGTCCAGCGGGCCGAGAGCCGGCGGCTGGGTTCATTTGCACCCGTTCGATCACACATTTGCGCTGCGCCCACCGTGGCTATCGGCGATGGCCCAGGGTGAGGGAGCTAGCTTGTTGGTGCGCCTGTTCTTGGAGACCGGGGAGGAACGCTACGCCGAGGCGGCCCGCCGTGCCTTGCTACCACTGCGGGTCGACAGCGATCAAGGTGGTGTGCGGGCGACCGTCGGGAATCTATCTTTCCCGGAGGAGTATCCGACCAGCCCG
>DATBPE010000130.1:0-4393 GCA_036561505.1 Solirubrobacteraceae bacterium | reverse complement strand
GCCGCCGCCAGTTCCCTTGTTGGATTGGCGAGTGCCATAGCTCGAGTTGTCCGCGATGATTTGAGTTTCGCTGGTGTAGGAAATGCTCGGGTTGGGGCTCGGGTTTCGAGCGCCACCCCTGATCGGATTGCCCGAGCCGGCGGCCAGCGCGAATGGTGCCGCCGCGCAGGCCAGGACCACTCCGGCGAGCAATGCGGTGCGCCGCATACCGGCCCTGCCTGGGCGTGTCGGGGAAAAGGAAAGCTTGCGGGGCACTGTGACCTCCTAAGTAGTGAGTTCGATCTCGCCGCCACGGAGCCCTGACCGCTTGCCCGATGGACTTCAAGCGAGCAGGTCCGTCTCTGTCCTGGACCGATAACCGCTGTTGACGCGCAAAGTCGCGCTGTGACGCTCGCAGTGAGCGTCACAGCAACTGTTCATGCACAAGCTCTGACAAGCATCGTCCGCCGTTGAGCGCTAGCTTTAATTTCCGCTCTTATTCCCGAAGGAGGCAGTTGATGGCCAAGCAGCCCCGTATCCTGGCCGGACAGACAGTCGCCATCACCGGTGCCGCCCGCGGCATCGGTCGTGTGACAGCCCTCGCGCTCCTGCGCCAAGGCATGAGGGTGGCGATCGGCGACGTTGACCTAGCCGCTGCCGAACAGACATCCTCAGAGCTCGGCGCCAGCACCGTGGCCTTGCCCGTCGACGTGACTGATCGCGAGTCTTTTTCCACATTTCTCGAGCGTGCCGAAAGCGAGCTGGCACCGATCGATGTACTGATCAACAATGCAGGCATCATGCCGCTCGGACCGCTGCTGGAGGAGGACGACGCCACCGCGAGACGGATCCTCGACATCAATGTCCACGGTGTCATCAACGGCCTCAAGGCGGTGCTGCCCGGCATGATCGCTCGTCACAGGGGTCATGTCATCAACATCGCCTCGCAAGCTGGAAAGTACGGATTCCCGGGCGGGGCCACCTACTGCGCGAGTAAGGCGGCCGTCATCAACCTCAGCCGCGCCGTACGCAAGGAATTGCGGGGCAGCGGTGTCGAGCTCTCTGTGATCAGCCCCGTGGCTGTCAATACCGAACTGGGACTCGGTCTCTCCGAACCCCGTCAGCGCCAGTTCCGCAAGATCGAGCCAGAGGATGTGGCCGAGGCGATCGTTGAAACCCTACGAGTGCCTACCTTTGATGTGCACGTGCCCAAGCAGATGCGTATTAGCGAGCGCCTTTCTGGCTTTCTGCCGATCAACGCACAGGACTCGCTGTCACGTCTGAGCGGCGGCGACAGCGTACTCGCGCAGGCCGACATGGGTGCACGCGCCGGGTACGAGCTGCGCGCGGCGCATTCCGAGCCCGGCCTCTCGCCAGCACCGGAGGTGGCCCAGATCACCCAGAGCGCTGGCGAGGACCTATCCGGCGGATAGCCACTCGGCGATCAGATCGCCGATTTCCTCGCCCTTGTCCTCCTGTAGGAAGTGCGAAGCATTCTCGATTACTCGCGGCGTCCCACGGCCGATCGATTCTGCGAAGCGCTCGCCCACCGATAGCGGCAGAATCGGATCGGAGTCCGCCCACAGCATCAGCGTCTCGCGCCGGTCTCCGCGCAGCGAAGCGAGGACCTCCTGTCCGGCACTTGCCCCCGGGGCCTCTGGTGTCTGGGGAATGAGCAGCGGAAAGGCTCGGGCACCCGCCTTGGAGGCCACGTTTGGGAAGGGTGCGTCGTAGGCCGCTATCACCTCATCACCCGGATCGCTCTTACAGGCGCCCCTCACCAGCAAGCCGACCGGCAGATCCTCTGTGCGCTCCACAAAATCATGAAAGGCGGCCCACGCCGAGCTCATTTTCTGATGGCCGGTGAACAACCCAGTGTCGAGTATCACCAGGCGTTGGATCCGCTGGGGATACTCGACCGCGAGGCGTAGGCCGATGGGGCCGCCCCAGTCGTGCACGACGATCGTGGCGGCCCTGATATCGAGATCCTCCAACAGGCTTGCCGTCAGCGCGGTGTGGCGATCGTAGGAGTACCAGTCGAGATCCACCGGCTTGTCAGAACGGCCGAAGCCAGCCAGGTCGGGGGCTATACAGCGAAACCCGCCATCACGCACACTGGGGATCACCTTGCGCCAAAGAAACGACCAGGTTGGCTCACCGTGCACAAAGATCACAGGCGAGCCCTCGCCCTCATCGAGGTGCGCCAAGCGCAGCCCGTCGACCTCTCGTAGATGGGATTGGAAGGGGAACTGAGGTAGCCCTTCCAGCAGCTCATCGGGAGTGCGTACTGCGTCGGTCATCCTGTCAGGCAGCATACCTTCGTCCGCATCCGTTAGGCTCGCGCGCGGTGCACAACGCAACAATCCACATGCTTCCGATTCTCGCGGCCGAGAAGGACCGCACCGTCTTTTACGTGATCGCCGGGCTGCTGGCGAGCTGGGCGGTGGTCGTCTCTGTGGGGCTGGGCCTACAGAGGTCTGACTTTCCATCCAGCATTGGCGCCCAGCGAATAGTCATTGCCATCAGTGCCGTGCTCGTGGCGGCGACCATGGCAAGCGGCATTATCACCTCGGGAGCACCCGCAAAGAGCGGCCCCAAAACCGCGGTGTCCTCAACGGCCCCCACAACCAGTCGGCCAGCCGGTTCGCTTCAGATCGAAGCAAACCCGTCCGGCCAGCTCGCCTACGACACCAAGGCGCTCTCGGCTAGCGCCGGGCAGGTGACCATCACGATGAAGAATATGTCGCCGCTGCCTCACAACGTGACGATCGCCCAGGGCTCGCACGTGCTGGGCGCCACACCGACCTTTCAGGGTGCCTCCAAGACGCTCAAGCTGAATTTGAAGCCCGGCACCTACACCTTCTACTGCTCGGTTCCCGGTCACCGCCAAGGCGGTATGGAAGGCACACTGACCGTCTCATAGGAGCAGCGATCGCGCTCTACGCTCGTTATCACCCTAGGGAGTGGACGTGAGCACATGTGCGTCGGGGTCGAAGCGTCGCAGCCGTCGGCGCAGCTCGAGGGTGCTTCCAGGAAAGATCGTGCTGTTGCGGCCGTTTACATCGAGGTAATAGCTCGTACAGCCGCCCGAGTTCCAGACGGTGCGTTGTAGGCGGCGCTGTACCTCGGCGTTAAATCGCTCCTGCGTCTGCAGCTGCACATCGGCGCTCGCGAACCCATCGCGCTTGAGCGCTTGCAGTGTCTGGATGAGGTAGTTGACCTGCATCTCCATCAGCACAGTTGCCGAGCTGTGGCCGTTGCCTACATTTGGCCCCAGCACCATGAACAGGTTGGGGAAGCCCGATACCGTTGTGCCCAGATAACCCTGGGGACTACCCCTCCAGGTCTCGGCTAGCGTCCGGCTGTCTAGTCCGTGAATCCTCGCGGCGATCGGCAGGTCGGTGATCGTGAAGCCAGTGCCAAGAATCAGGGCGTCGGCACATCGTTCGATCCCATCCGCAGCGAGCACCGCTTGCGGGCGAATCTCGACGGCTGGGTGCGGGACGAGCTCCACGTTAGCTTGCGTCAACGCCTGATACCAATCGTTCGAGAACAGGATTCGCTTGCAGCCGAGCGTGTGCTGGGGCGTTAGCGATCGGCGTAGCTCCGGATCGCTAACGTTACGTCGCAAGTGGGAGTAGGCGATTCGCTGAAAACCAGCCATCGCCCACGGGTGGCGCTCGGCGAACCCGGCGAGCTCTGATGCGTAGTAGATCGTTTCGCGCACGAGCCGTTGCGTGATCGGAAGGCGCCGAAACAGAGATCGCTCCAGCGTCGTGATCTGACGATCGGGCTTTGGCAGAACCCACTGCGCCGTGCGTTGAAAGACCGTGACCCGTGCGGCTTTACGCCGAATCTGCGGGACGAACTGCACCGCCGAGGCGCCAGTGCCGACGACAGCCACGTGAGCACCCCGAAGGTCGTGAGCGTGATCCCACCGGGAGGAGTGAAAAACCTTGCCCTCGAATGAGTCCAAGCCCTGTATGTCAGGGATCACTGGCTCACTCCAGGGGCCTGTAGCTGATACGAGAGCACGAGCGGTCCAGTTGCCCCGGGTGGTTGTGATGAGCCAGCGCTGTAGTCGAGACTCCCAGCTTGCCCGCAATACATCGGTGCCTGTTCGCAGATGCCCCTCTATCCCGTGACGTTCGACGATGGCCCGTGTGTAGGCCTGGATTTCCGGTTGCCGGGCGTAGAGTCGCTCCCAATCCGGATTGGGAGCGAACGAAAACGAGTAAAGCGGCGAGGGGACGTCACAGGCGCATCCGGGGTATGTGTTGTCGCGCCACGTACCACCGGGCTGCTCTGCCCGCTCGAAGACGACTACGTCATCGATCCCGGCTCGGCGCAGCATGACTGTCGCCCCGATCCCGCTGAGCCCACCGCCGATGATTGCCACCTCGACATCCCGCCG
>DATBPE010000129.1:0-12309 GCA_036561505.1 Solirubrobacteraceae bacterium | reverse complement strand
CACGTCATCTACCTGCACTCGGCGCTGACCAAGGGCCGCACGCCCGTGCGCGACGAGCGCGAGCGCGCGCGTGTGCTGCGCTTCGAGCGCCTGGACGTGCTGATCGCTCTCGCCCTGGCGGGAGTGGTCAACCTGGCGATGCTGGCGGTGGCGGCCAAGCTCTTTCACGTCGGCGCGCTCACGCACATCGCCGGGATCTCCCAAGCCCACGCCGAATTCGGGCGAATCGTGGGCGGCACCGCAGCGCTCGCCTTCGCGGTTGCGCTGCTGTCCTCCGGCGCCTCCTCCTCGAGCGTGGGGACCTACGCCGGCCAGGTTGTGATGGCTGGCTTCATCGGCGTCAAGATCCCACTGTTTGTGCGCCGGCTAGTGACGATGATTCCCGCGATCGTGGTGCTGGCACTAGGTGTCAATACAACCGGCGCGCTGGTCTTCAGCCAGGTCGTACTCTCCTTCGGCATCCCCTTCGCGCTGATACCGCTCGTGATCTTCACCAGTCGCGTCGATGTCATGGGTGTACACGTCAATCGACGGCTGACCACGATCGCCGCCGTCACAGTGGCCGCTCTGATCGTCCTGCTGAATGGCTTTCTGCTCTACAAGCAGCTCTTCGGTTGAGCCTCATAGCAATCGCCCGGCGCGTAAGCTGGCGCTCAGATGACACTCAGTCACGATCTGCGGGGATCGGGTGAGCCGCTGGTTCTCATCCACGGCATCGGCCATCACTGGCAGGCGTGGCTGCCACTGCTCGCGCCTCTGAACGAAGCTGGCTTTCAGACTGTCGCGATCGACCTGCCGGGCTTCGGGGCCTCGCCGCCACTACCGGACGGGCAGACCCCCACGATCGCAGCGCTCACCCGCGCCGTCGGGAGCTTTCTGGATGAGCTCGGCTTGACCGAGGCGCATCTGGTCGGCAACTCGATGGGCGGCGCGATCGCCCTCGAGTTGGCCAGCGCCGGGAGAGCCCGCAGTGTCAGCGCGATCTCGCCCGTGGGTTTCTGGAGCAGGCGGGAACGTGTCTTCTGCCAGGTCTCCCTGAGGGAGACCTTTGGGCTGGTCGGCCGCTGGCCCGATCCGATATCTCGAGTGGCATCCAACCCGCTTGGCAGAACGCTCTTGGCAAGCCAGATCTGCTCGCGCCCGTGGCGGACTCCGGGCGAGCAGATGCGTGCCACGATCCTCGCCTTCGCCTCCTCGCCTGGTTTTCTGGCGACATTGAGAACATTCGAGGGCTACACCGTGGGAGATTCGCCGCTGCTGGTGAAGACCCCGGTTACGATCGCCTGGGGAACCCGTGATCGGCTGTTGCTGCCCCGCCAAGCGCGCAGGGCACGACGGGTTCTCACACACGCACGACACGTGTGGCTCCCCGGCTGCGGTCACGCCCCGATGTGGGATGACCCAGAGCTCGTTGCGGGCACGATCCTAAGCGGCGCTCGTCACTGATCGATCACCGTGCGAGGAACTGCTCAGCGGCGGGCTGAGGCGGATGCTCATCTGAGTGATCGTCCTCGGGGGCTTCTCTGCGCGGGGGGTGACGGGCGTTGTAGTGGAGCAGCCCGGCGCCGACCGCGATGAACGGTAGGAAGTTGACCAGATGCAGCACCAGCGCGTAGGGGAGCGCGACCGAGTGTGGGAGTGAGTAGGCGCTCAGGGCGATCAGCGTCGCGCCCTCGAACACGCCGACGGCTGCCGGCGGGGAGGGGAGGATCATTCCCACGCCGATCGCGACGGTGACGAGAATCCCGCAGGCCGGCGACAGATGCAGACCAAAGGCGACGCTGACGAAGTAGGCGCTCAGCGCCGAGAGCAGCCACGCCAGGATCGTCCAGGCGAAGGCAACGAGCGCCACCCCACGGTGACGCAGGCCGCTCAAGCCTTCTGTCAGCTCCGTGACGATGCGCTCGAGCCGCTCGCCCGAGAACAGACCCAGGCGCCGCAACGGGCGCAGAATCAGTCGCAGCGGTCGCTCGCCGTAGATCGCTAGCGCCAGCGCGGCGGCGGCGATCGCCAGGGCGAGAATGACGGCCGCCAGCGCCGCCGCCCCCAGCCAGCTGACGCTGGGTAGCCACGGCGAGGCCGCGAAGAAGATCACCAGAATGCCGAGCACGTCATACAGGCGCTCGAGTACGACCGTGCCGAGGATCTCGGCCGACTGCGTGCCGGCGCGGTTGCGCAGCACGAGCACGCGTGCCACTTCGCCCGCCCGGGCGGGCAGGATGTTGTTGTAGAGATAGCCGACCATCATCGCGTTGGCGACAGCGCCAAGCGCCGGACGGCGGCGCGGAGCGAACAGCGAACGCCAGCGCAACGCTCGGGCCAAGGTTGCAAACGCGAAGGCCGCGAGTGCCGGCAGCAGCCACAGGTAGTCGCTGCTTCGCAGTGCATGCCAGGCCCCGCGCAGGTCGATGCCCCGCAGCGCCAGATAGGAGAAGAAGACGGTTACGAGGACCGTGAGGAGGTTCAGCATCAGTCGCGAGCGGCCTGCACCCGCTTGCGCGGCGCTCCTCACGCTGGGCGTATCGGTACACGAACCGTTGGCGTCTCGCTCACGATCCTCCAAGCGCATCGGCTGGTGACGTTAGTCGATCGTTGCATGTCGGGTCACGCACGCCGGCCTCCGATTCCACCCGGGTGAAGGAGCGCGCTCGTGGGTCGACCTTCCGGCTGAGCTAAACAGATCGGCTATGGGCGCGGCGGGTTTCGAACCTGCGACCTCTCGCGTGTGAGGCGAGCGCTCTCCCACTGAGCTACGCGCCCTGGGATCGATCATTCTAGGGAACTCAAGCGTCGGCGCTCCTGTTGCGCGTTGCCCACGGGGGATCCTCATCCTCGAGTGTTCTGCTCAGCTCAGACGGTAGGCGGAGTGGGGTCGCAGTCTCAATTGCTCGCCATAGAAATCAGCCAGGTTCTCGAGTTCGGTGTGGGTGAGCGATCTGCCAAACGCCATTGCTCCTCCAAGCTTTTCGTAGGCGTCGAGAAGGCTCTTGCCGACCAGCGCTAGGTCGAAGTGTCCGTCGTAGATGCAGGTGATGTAGAGACTCGCGTTGGAGCGCAAAAAACGTGCATTGGATCCCGGCCCGCTTTCGATCTCGCCGATCGTCGCGGCAGTCAGCTTCCATCCCTGCTGAGTCAGGTTCACGAAGGCCTGGAACAGCCCGGCGATTCCGGCGCCCGGTCCGGTCAGTACCCCGATGGAGTTAGCTCGCGGGGGTGTGACCATGAACCTCGGAGCCTTGATCTGCATGGTGTGCAGACTCGCGGCCGTGACCTGCCCGCGCAGCGGTCCGGAGATTGTGAGAGGTATCCCGTGCGCTATCAGCGGCCACACAGCTCGTGCGCCATTCACCTCTGCTGCCACCGATGGCATTGCCTGGCGCAGGGCGTGGCTGACGAGCAGCAGATCTGCGCGCTGGCGTGCGAGGTCTGTGGGCGGCAAGGCGGGATTGGGCTGGGCGCTGTGCCCACAACCCGCCAGGCCGATGATCAGGCTGGCTGTGAGCGCGAGTGTCGCGAGCCTGGTCATCGTGCTCGCGCCACTAGCACCGAACGTCAGAGACAGGCGCGAGGCCCGCGACCCGCGCCGGCGGGCACTGAACCTCGATCGCCTGAATCTGTTGAGCGTGACTCGAGCCTACGACGTGCCGAGCAGGTCAATCACGAACACCAGCGGCGCGTTCGGCGGGATCTTCGACCCCGAGCCTTTGGGCCCGTAGGCGAGCGCCGAGGGGATGATCAGCTCGCGCCGCCCACCCACCTTCATGCCGGGGATGCCCTGGGTCCAGCCGGGGATGACTTCGGTGAGTCCGAACGTCGACGGTTCGTTGCGCAGCCACGATGCGTCGAACACCTTGCCGCCCTTGTAGAGCTCACCCACGTAGTTGACGGTGACTTTTGCGCCCGCCTTGGCTTCTGTGCCTGTTCCGGTGATCAGGTCTTTGATCTCCAGCTTCTTTGGCGCTGGCCCGGAGGGCAGCAAGATCTTCGGCTCTTTGGACAGGGGCCCACTGGGGGGCGTCTTGGCCGTCGCCGTGGCTGTCGATTTGGCCTTTTTGGTGCCGGTGGTTTCGGTGGACTTGATCAGAGCGTTGTCTGCGGGATTCTCGTTTCCGACGGTGATCGTGCTCGAACCACCCGAGCCACAGCCGGCAACCAAAATCGCGGAGCCGAGCATCGCCCAGCATGAAACGACACGAAAGCGAGAGGGAATAGGAAAGTTCATAGCCGGCAGCCTAACGGAACACGCGGGGACTGTGGTGGCTACCCGCGTCAGGCGCTAGGATTCGCGACGGACCGTGCTAGGCGGGGAGGTAGCGGTGCCCTGAATCCGCAATCCGCTCTAGCGGGGCTGAAGTCCCCTCAGAGGGGTCTTACTCCGGTCGCTCCGCCGCTTGGAGCGTCGATGGTTCGGGTCCCGCGCGGTGTCGGCTCGTGAACCAGGTCAGGTCCGGAAGGAAGCAGCCTTAAGCGATCACCGGCAGGCGCAGCGGGCGCTCCCGATCCGGAGTCCCGAGCAGTGAATCGGTGACCGGCGGGCAGATCTCGACCAGGGGTGCACGGTCCATTTTCTCGGGGGCGCGCGCTCAACGGGAGGCTCCGCACTTTTCGAAGATCAGCCAGGAGCGGTTGGTGCGCGTGGCCGTGAATCCAGGCGGCACCGTGACCTGCCGCGGGACGGGATCGTGAGCATCGAGCACGTAATAGCGTTCGACTTCGGTGTTGGCGGGCTCGATGTAGGTGCCGTCGGTGATCTGACGTGATTGAGCGCTTACGATGCGGGCGGGGCTGGCTTTCAGATACAGCGCCAGCAGAGGAATCGGGGCGTGATTGGTGACCTCGACCGGCCCGCAGGCCAGCTTGATCGAGCCCTCGTTCACGAGCGCCACGAGGTCATCTTCGATGCGCTGCTGGCGCTTGAGGTCTTTCAGCTGGCCCCGCACGGCGTCGTACTGGGAGGGCGCGAAGGCCAAAAACGCGACGAGCACCGCCGCACCCGCGAGCGACCACCAGCGCCGGTGTGGGTCATCTCGCTCAAGCAGCAGCCAGCCGAAGGCGCCGACGCCGCAGAAGATCGCCAAGATCGCCGCTGCCAGAAAGGCATAGCGGGTGTTGATCGGCAGTCCGGCGGCTGCCATCACCACGAATACGGCCACCGCCACCACACCGGCGCTTGCGCCCAGACGTGCACGCTCCCTCAGCCGCAGCAGTGACATCACCCCACCGAGCGCGGCTCCGACGAGCACCGGAGGACGCAGAATCTCCCCGATACGACGGGGAATGTACTGCGGCACGTTGGCGATGCCCGTGTTGCGGTGAAGCGTTTCGGCGGTGTGCCGGGTGTTGGTCAGCGACCACAGCAGGTGTCCAGTGATGGCGAGGTCGCTCAGCACCCACACCAGCGGCGCGGAGGCGCCCAGCAGCGTCAGCAGGATCTTTGAGCGCGTCAGCGCAGGCCTGGGAAACTTGCGCTCCTTCCACGAGACGAGCGCCAGCCTCGGTGTGAGGCCAACCAGATACAGCCAGTAGAGCCCGGAGAAAAACCATGCCTCCGGCCGCAGCAGGCCAGCGATAGCTAGCAGCGCCAGCACCGGCGCTCCAGCTCGGCGTCGGCGGGTCTCCACGAGCAGCGCCGAGAGCACGAGCAACAAATAGGGAATGTCGATGTAGGCGCGGGGCCCGTAAGAGAGCACCGCCACGCGCGTCAACATGATCAACGCCGCGAACGCCCCAGCCGGGCGACCGAACCACTCCGAACCCAGCCGGTAGATCACCCAGCCGCATCCAGCCAGCGCCAGGTAGCCGAGCGCGACAGCGACAAAGATGATCGTGTGTGGCGAGAGCGGAGCGAGGAGCACTCCGAGCGCCTCGATCAGCGGATGCGGAGTCGGCGCGATGGCAGTCCCATAGCTGGGCACTTCACCGCGCCAGAGCTGCCCGCCCCAGGCCAGGGCATACAGCGTGTCGTAGTTGGCAAAGCGCACTCCGCATGCCACCCACAGCACGAGCGCTCCCGCGCCGATTACGGCCCATCTCAATAGCCGTGCCGGAAGTAGGTGAGGCCTGAGGTTCATGACCGCAGAAGCTATCTGGCCATCATCTCAGGAGGCCAATTCGATCGGACACCGGCCGCAGTGGATGTCCGACTCGCGCGATCGCTTCCACGCTCGCGCGTGGGCTCACCCCAGCCGTGGGTAGACTCGAGTGTGTCATGTCCAGCGTGTCCTCGCTATACCGCCGTCACCGTCCGCGCACCTTCGCCGACGTCGTTGGCCAAGACCCGGTGGTGCGCACCCTGCGCAACGCGGTCGAGCTCGAAAAGGTACATCACGCCTACCTATTTGTGGGCGCTCGGGGAACCGGCAAGACCTCCACAGCCAAGATCCTGGCCGCCTGCCTGAACTGTGAGCAGGGCCCGACGACCGAGCCCTGTGGTCAGTGTGAATCGTGCAATTCGATCGCGCAGGCCACCTCATTGGATGTGATCGAGATGGACGCGGCCTCCAACAACTCCGTCGACGACATCCGTGAGCTGCGCGAGAGTGTCGTTTTCGCGCCCATATCCGGTCGCCACAAGGTCTACATCCTGGATGAGGCGCACATGCTCTCCACCGCGGCCTGGAACGCCTTTCTAAAGACGCTCGAGGAGCCACCCCCGGGCACCGTGTTCGTGCTGGCGACGACCGAGGCTCAGAAGGTGCCCGCGACGGTTGTGGATCGCTGCCATCGCTTTGATTTTCACCGCCCGACCGTCGAGCAGATCATCAGCGTCCTTGCGCGCACGGCCGAGGCCGAGCAGATCGAGATCCCGCCGGCGGCGCTGTCGGCGATCGCCCGTTCGGCCACCGGCAGCTTCCGTGACGCGCTCGGCACACTCGAGCAGCTGGTCACCTACAGCGGTCAGCAAATCGAGCTAGCCGACGTGCTGGAGGTGCTCGGTGTCGTTGACTCCCAGTTGCTGGCGGAGGTCTTCGACGCGGTCGCTGCCGGGGACGAGCGCAAGGTCCTGCTGACCGTGGCCGCCTGCGTCGGAGGGGGACGTGACGCCAGCGCGTTCGCAGCCGACCTGGAGGTCCGTGCGCGTGAATTGCTGGTGGTCAGGACGCTCGGGGAAGTCCCGGCTGAGCTGCGCTTGACCGAGGAGTCCGACGCGCTGCTGGAGCGCCAAGCCGAGGCGCTAGCAAGTGCCGTGCTGGTGCGGATAATCGAGCTTCTCGCCGGTGCCATGGAGGCGCTACGCGCCGGCGCCGATTCCAGAACCCAGCTGGAGCTCGCGCTCGTCAAGGCGGCCAGCCCCGCCGTCGACGCTTCCACGAGAGCTTTGCTTGCCCGGATCGAGCGATTGGAGGAGACGCTCGGCTCATCATCGATCCAGGCGCAACCCAACCTCGCGCCGGTGGCGGTCTCCCGCCAGGAGACCGACGTGAAACCGCCGGTCTCCTCAGAGGATCAGGAGCAAACGCCAGAGCCAGAGCCGGAGCCGGAGCCCGTGCTGGCAGACGCGCCCGAGTCGCCCGCCATTGTCGAGTCGCCCACCGAGGATCCTCTGCTCGGGCCGACACCCGAGCAGGTCCAAGAGTCCGAGGATGAGCAGGATTCAGAGCCTGCTCACAGCCAACCCGCCCCGGAGGGTGATCGACTCGCCACGCTCCCGCCCGCGGCCGAGGACATCGACTCGGTGCGTACGCTGTGGCCGGCGGTGGTCGATCTGATCCGTACCGAGAACGCTCTGCTCGGAGCCTTGATCGCCGAATCCAAGCCGGCGTCGCTCAGCGGTGAGGAGCTGGTGCTGGCGTTCGCGCCGAGCGCCGCCTTCCTGAAGAAGAAGGCTGAAGACCCAGCCAACCGAGCGCTGGTGATGGGAGCTCTGCAGCAGTTGACCGGGGTGCGTCTGCGCCCCTCCTATGAGCTGCGCGGGGACGTCGCGGTGGCGCTGGTCGACCAGCAGGACGCGCCCAGTGAACAGGACCTCGTGGAGCGTCTGATGGCAGAATTCGACGCCGAAGAGATCCCCCGCGAGGACCCCGAGGCGTAGCTAGCCGAAAGGCCGCTGAAGGACCCGACAGCAGCCCCGCCTAGTATCAGTGATGCTAGGTGGTGCTCGCCGTGGCCGAAATCAAATTGGAGGATTGGATGCCCAAACCCAAGCCGCAGGGCATGCAGCAGATGATGGCGCAGGTCCAGAAGATGCAGCGCGACATGCAGGCCGCCCAGGAGCAGCTCAAAGAAGAGCTGATCGAGGCTTCCGTCGGTGGCGGCATGGTCACAGTCACCGTCAGTGGGGATCTGGAGGTCAAGGCCGTGAGGATCGACCCCTCCGCGGTCGATCCCGAGGATGTGGAGATGCTCTGCGACTTGGTGCTCGCGGCTACCAACGAGGCGTTGCGCAAGGCCCAAGAGCTGGCCGAGTCAAGGCTCGGCGGGGCGACCGCTGGCCTTGACCTGGGTGCCCTCGGTGGGCTGGGCTTGCCCGGTCTATAGGGACTGCACAGGATGCCCGCTTGAATACGTTCGCTCCCCCACTGCAGCGTCTTGTGACAGAGCTCTCGCGGCTGCCGGGAATCGGCAATCGCACCGCTCAGCGTCTGGCCTTTCACATCCTGCGCGCCTCGAGCCAAGACGCTCAAGCGCTCGCCGAGGCGATCCGTGAGGTCAAGCAGAAGATCGGGTTGTGCGATGTGTGCTTCAATCTCTCTGAGCAACAGCGCTGCGGCATCTGCCAGGACACGCGCCGCGACCACGGGACCGTCTGCGTGGTCGAGGAGCCCAGCGACGTGATCCCGATGGAGCGTACACACGAGTACCGCGGCGTCTACCACGTGCTGGGCGGTGCTCTTTCCCCCATCGACGGTGTCGAACCGGAGGACCTGAAGATCACCGAGCTGGCCGCGCGCGTGCGCTCCGCCGTGCCCTCGGCGCCGATCCGCGAGGTGATCCTGGCGACCAACCCGACCACGACCGGTGAAGCCACCGCCCTGTATGTGGCCGCCGAGCTCAGGCCGCTGTCCGCCGAGCTAGCGATCACCCGCCTGGCCAGTGGCCTGCCGGTCGGAGCCGACCTCGAGTACGCCGACGAGGTGACGCTCAGCAAGGCGCTTGCCGGCCGGCAGAGCGTCTAGAAAACAGGCATCCGTTCGGAGGCATAAGGTGCGCCCCCGGTGCTCCTGGTTGCCTCACGCGACGGCGGCGACGCCGTCCTTGTCTTTCCCTATGACGAGCGTCTGCGTCAGCTGCTGCGTGCAATCCCCGGGCGCAGCTGGGACCCGGCGCAGCGGGCATGGCGCGTTCCACTGGAGCCCGACTGCGCCGAGGCTCTGCAGCGGCTCCTGGAGAGCCTCCCGCGTGAGCCGCAGGTAACCGAGGCGCTGAGCCGGGCGCTACTACGCGCTCGTGCCCGGCGCTCCACACAACGCTGCATGGTGGATCTGGCACGGCCCGATGAGCGCTGGTGGCTGAGTTTCGCCACTGACGCCCCCGAGTGGATCGTGGCGAGGCTGCTCGAGCACCCGGACGCCTACACGCTGGCGCCGATCGGCCGAGCGTTGCTACCCGTGGACGAGCGCGCCGCGAGCATCCTCGCCGATCTCGCCAGGCACACCGACGCGCTCGAGCTCACGCCCAAGGCCGCCGGTGCGCTGGCGGCGCTGGCACGAACAGAGCCCGCCGAGGATCACGATCCGCCCACCTATGAGCTGGAACTGCGTCGCGATCGCCGCGGAGAGCACTGGATCCTGATCGGCTGCGCTCACGCCACGCTGGCGCGGGCATTGGCACGCCAAGCGTCCGTGCGCGCCGTCGACGGGCCGGGTGGCACCCTCGGCCTGGCCGCCGTCGAGCGCGACGCCTTCGCGATCGCCGATCTACTGGAGTCCCTCGGTGAGCTGCGAACCGATCCCAGGGTGAAGCGGTGGCTGGAGCGACTCACCCGTTGGAGGGGAATCGTCGACGTCGCAGGACCGGCGAATCACCCTGTCTTCTTGCTGCTCGGCGATCCGGCGCGTCTGGGGCCCGGGCTGCGCGAGGGCGCGCGCGGTGTCGCCGGCGGAGCAAGCGTCGCACTGAACATCGAGAACTGGCGCTTGATCGAGGGCCTGGATGGCGTTGTCAGCCCCGCCGCCGAGCGCTGTGTGGCGGCGCTCTTGGATGGACGCCCCGCTCCCTGCGCGGTGCTCGAGCTCTCCGCCGTGCACGAGCAGCCCACGTTCGTGCTGGCGGCCGGCCACGATCCGGCGCTGCTGGAGGAGTTCTCAGAACTCCAGGGCGCGCTCGCGCACGGATCGACTCGCGGGGGCGCTCACGAACACGCGCGCCTGCCGGCGATCCGTGCGGACCCGTTCTGCGTACCGGCGCTCGACCGGCTGCTGCACCAGCATGAGATCTGGGTCGATCCGCAAGCGCTGTCCGTACTAGCGGAGATCCGCGAGAGCCACGCCCACGGCGCCGGTCTGGTGAAGCTCTCGGCCGCAACCGAGGCGCCGCTACAGATCAGCGGCCTCGGCGGTGAGCTGAAGCCCTTCCAGCGCGCCGGCGTGAGCTATCTGCTCTCTCAGCGTAGGGCGTTCCTCGCCGACGAGCAGGGTCTCGGTAAGACGGTGGAGGCGCTCGCGACACTACAGGCCGACGAGGCTTTTCCGGCGATCATCGTCACTCCCGCGGCGCTGAAGCTCAACTGGATACGCGAGATCGAACACTGGCTGCCAGCTCGCAGCGCACAGACGCTGAACGGCTCCGATGGGACTCGGCCGCTCGCGCGGGCCGAGATCACCGTGGTCAACTACGACATCCTGGCGGCGCACATCGACGGTTTGAGTAATCTCAAACCACGGGCGTTGGTGCTCGACGAGTCCCACTACTGCAAGAACGCGACCGCCAAGCGCACCCTGGCCGCGCAGCGTCTGTCCGCCGCGGTCGAGCACGACGGCCTGCTGTTGGCGCTCACCGGCACTCCCGTGATGAACCGCCCGGGCGAGCTGATCTCTCAACTGCGCATCCTCGGGCGCCTGCCGGAGTTCGGCTCCGGCGCGCAGTTCGGGCGGCGCTTCCGCGGTCCTGACGCCCACCTGCGCTTGCACTGGCATCTGCGTGCGCGCTGCTTCGTGCGCCGGCTGAAGAGCGAGGTGCTGCCCCAGCTGCCCGCCAAGAGGCGCAGCGTGGTGCCGGTGGAGCTCGACAACGACGCCGAGTACCGCCTGGCCGAGCGTGACGTGGTCGCCTGGTTGCGTAGTCAGCCACTGGACCTGCGCGAGCTGGACGCGAAGGTCGCCGCGGCGTTGCGCGCTGAGCGTCTGGTGCGACTGAACGCACTCAAGCAGCTCGCCGCCCGCGGCAAGCTCGCCAGCGCGCTGAACTGGATCCACGACTTTCTCTGCTCCGGTGAGCGCCTGGTGCTGTTCGCACATCACCGTGAGATCCAGCGGGCTGTGCTGGAGCGCTTTCCGAGCGCCCTGCACATCCTCGGCGCGGACCATCCGCGTGCCCGTGAGCAGGCGCTCGAGGCCTTTCAGCACTGCGTGGGTGACGAGCGCCGTTTGATCGTCTGCTCAATGGCGGTCGCCAGCGAGGGGATAACGCTGACCCGATCCTCCAACGTCGCGTTCCTGGAGCTCGACTGGACGCCGGCCAAGCACGACCAGGCCGAGGATCGCTGCCATCGCATCGGCCAAAAGGATGCGGTGAACGCCTGGTATCTGCTTGCCGCCGAGACCATCGACGAGACGATCGGGGCTCTCTTGGAGCGCAAGCGGGCGGTCATCGGCGCGATCACCGACGGGCGCGAGGAGGAGGAAGGCGGCGTGCTCGACGCGCTCGTGTGCGAGCTGCGCGGGGAGCCCTACCGGCACCTGCGCGCGGTCGCCTGAGACGCCCAGGCGTCTATCCTGCCCGCGTGGCTGCGATATTGGTGATGAAGTTCGGCGGCACCTCGGTCGCGGACGCTGAGCGCATCAAGCGTGCGGCCCAGCGGATCGTCGAGCGGCGCGAGGCCGGCTACCGGGTGCTGGCGGTGCTCTCGGCGCGGGGCAAGACCACCGACGAGTTGATCGCGATGGCCGAGGAGGTCTCGCCCGCGCCGGACCCGCGCGAGATGGACATGCTGCTCTCCACGGGCGAGCGCATCTCCTGTGCGCTCTGCGCGATGGCGATCAACGACCTGGGGCACCGCGCCATCTCCCTGACGGGCTCGCAGGCGGGGATCGTCACCGACGAGTCGCATACCAAGGCGCGCATCATCGACGTGCGCACCGAGCGCATCGAGGCGGCGCTCGGGGAGGACCACATCGTGCTGGTCGCGGGCTTTCAGGGGATGAGCAAAGC
>DATBPE010000128.1:0-10206 GCA_036561505.1 Solirubrobacteraceae bacterium | reverse complement strand
ATAGACGGGTATGCCAAGCTTCTTGGGCACCTTGGCGAACTTCATGGTGTTGTTCTGTCCCGCCCAGATCGCCTGGCCGAGGTCCTTGCCGACCTTTGCGCGATCGATGTCAAACGCGGCGGTGAACTCGATGTCGCGGATGTGGTAGCCGCCGAGGTCCACGTGCATCAGGCCGGGGACCTGCTTGGCTGGGTCCGCCTGCGCGTAGTAGTGAACACCCTGCACGAAAGCCGAGGCGCAGTTGCCAACTCCGATGATCGCCACGCGTACCTTCTCGTTCTGGTAGCGGGCCGCGCCGTTTGAAGAGGCGCCATTGCCGTTTGTACTCTTAACGCTAGTCACAGGTGAATTGTCCTTCCTAGAAGTTCCAGGAGAGTACCCCGCCGAGCGCCGCCGGTGACAGAGGCCGTTGTTTTAGGGCTCTCGCGGGTGGCGCGTGGATAGCTCGCGCTGGACGTGGTGGATGCGCTGAGCGACCGTGATCAGGCTCAGGGCCGCCAGCACATAGACGGCCGGGCGCAGCAGCTGGAAGTCCCCGAGCGAGGCGCCCTTGGCAAAGACCAGGCCGATCGAGAGGATCACCACACGCACGGGGCGGGTAGCGATCCCGACCTTGCATTCCACGCCGAGCGCCTCGGCGCGCGCGCGGGTGTAGGAGACCATCAGCGAGGCCAGCACTGCGACCACCACCGCGGCGGCGGCCACCTGGCTGCCGCGCAGCGCGAAATAACCGGCGACCGCCGTGAGCACGATCCCCTCCTCGATACGATCGAGCGTGGAGTCCAGGAACGCCCCGAACGGTGTGCCCTTGCCCGACATCCGCGAGTAGCGTCCGTCCAGGGTGTCCATGATCGAGCCGATGATGAACGCGATCCCGCCGAGGAAGAAAAGGCGCTCCCAGACCAGTACGGCGGCGAGTAGGTTTAGCGCCAGGCCGGTGAGCGAGATGGCGTTTGGCGTCAGGCGTGATTCGATCAGGCGATTGCGCACGAGCTCGCGTCGCTCGCCACCGCCGATCGGGGCACGGGCGCGCCCCGCGCCGGCGCGATAGGCGCCGCGGCGGATGCGTCTGGGGGAGGCGGGCCTGGGTGGCATCAGCAAGCCGTCTGGTGGTGGACGGCTGACTTCATGCCGTTTGGGCTGGTGCAGGCGAGAAGCGCCACGCGTGGGGTCTGGTCCGTGCCAGCCAGCGCGCTCCGGCGGCGGCCAGGCCCGCTGTGAGAGCACCTAGCAGTGCGTCGAAGATGAAGTGGTTGGCGGTCGCGATGATCACGAAGGCCATCAGGAATGGATATGCGAACCACAGCACGCGCAGTACCCGTGGGCGTACCAGGCGCCCCAGCGGCCAGCCGATCATCAAGGCGAACGCGACATGCATCGAGGGCACGGCGGCGTACGGGTTGAACAGCGCGGTCATCGAGGCGCTGGCGTGCGATACGTGTACCCCGGTGATGTCAGAGACGGTGTCGATAAAACCCCACTCCGGCAAGAAACGTGGCGGTGCGGTGGGGAAGACGATGTAGGCGACGAGCGCGATCACCATCGCGATGGTGAACATGTTGCGCACGAAATAAAACGAGCTGTTGTGACGCAGATACAGGTACACCAGCGCGCACAAGGTCACTGAGGTCTGGGCGTTGACGTACAGCCAGCTTGAGACGTCCATCAGTAGATGACTGCCCGAGGCCCACGTCTGCACGGAGGGCTCCACGAACAGGTGCAGTGTGCGCTCCAGTGAGATCAGATCGCGGGCGTGGGCGAAGGCTGCCGTGGCATTGCCCTCGACAAGTCCCCGCACCAGGCGGTAGGCCAGATAGGCGCAGCCGAAGAGCAGAACTTGGCGCAGCGCGTCGAGCCACCCGTGGGGCAAGATACGCGCCTGTAGGACACGGAGCCGGGCGAGCATCGCTGCGCGCAAGACTAATCGATGAAACCGCCTCGCGTGCACCGCGATCATCTCCGGGGTGTTCAAAGGGCGCGACTCCTCGCCCGTACTGGCCACCTGTGAGGCACGTCGGCCGGCCGGTCACTGACAGCGCGGGGAGCCTTGCAACAGGCGTCTCAACGAGAATTCGATTCCGACAGCCACCTGCCCGGCGCTAGCAACCCTTACCCGGGTCCAGCCGTCTGGCGCGCGACTCACGCATGCCAGTGCTTGGCGGCTATGCCAATAGGGGGTGTAGTGCACACGCACCTCATAGATGCCCGCGCGCGGCGCGTACACCGTGAAGGAATCGGTGCCTAGGGCTCTGAGTACGGCGGGAGGTGCTGCCAACGGGGTGGCGGGGCTGACCGCAAACAGGCGCCAGTGCGCCGAGCGCCACACTTCGCGAAGAAAGGACGGGTTGCTGTGGATCAGGCGATCCTCCGATCGCGCCGAGTGATCCAAAGGAGCGCTGGGCAGCGCTACGTAGGCGACAGCGTTCTCACGCAGCCATGCCAGATAGGCCGCTGCGCTTAGGGAGGACCGGTAGAAGATCGAGTCGTAGCGCTCGTCCAATTGGCGCTCCCAGCCACGCGCCAGGGAAACGTAGGGCGCGAGAATCCGTGCCTCCCAGTGATCGCGGGTGGGGAGCACCTCGATGCGCGTCGGACTCCCGAGCGCCCCCAGTGCTCCTAGGCGCTCGATCAAAGGGGTGTAGTAGGAGGCCTGTACCGCCGGGTCTGAGGCCCCCGAGGCGAGGTCTCTCACGGGTGCGATCAGCTGCCAGTAGAGCAGCGCGGGGGAAAGCACGAGCAGCACCCGCCCACGACGTCCGATCAGCGCGCAGGCGGCGAGTGGCCCGGCCATGAGTGCGCCCAGGCGCACGGCGTTGCCGCCGACAGGGGTGTGCAGCGCGAAGGCTCCGATGAGAGCCGCCCCATACAGCAGCGCCCCTGCTCTCAATGCCGGCTTCACCGGCCCGAGCAGCCAGGCTAGTAGTAGAACGAGCGCCAGCGCCGGCCAGAACGAGCTCGCCACGAACGGCTCCCAGCCGCCTTCGGGGAAGGCGAGCGCGAGCAGGAGGATCGGCGCCAGCGCACTCGCGGCCAGCGCCAGTCCCCGCCGTGGGAAGCCAGTGAGCGCGTCCGCGAGTCCAGCGAGCGCGAGAAACGCCCCCGCCACCGGGCTTGCCAGGGGGGTCGCCAGCGCCAGCGCCAGAGATCCCGCCCGCCTGCCCCGCACTGCCGCCAACAGCGATCCGAGCGCCAGCGCCAGGCCGAGCTCGAAAGTCACACGTCCTGAAAAGAGCTCCGCTCCGGCGCCGGCGGCAAACCAGATCCCCCCTACCCGAGCCCCCCGCTCCGAGAAATAGAGCTTGACCACGGCGCCGAACAGCGCGGCCGCCGCGGTGGCGCCGAGTGCCGCCAGCAACGTCGGTGAGAGCAGCGCTCCGAGCGCCGGTGAGAGCAGCGAGTAGGCCGGTAGATAGTGTCCTCCATACCAGCTCCCGTCCCACACGCTCAGCCCGTGGTGAGCGAACAGATAGCTGCGATATGAAGCGGCGGCGAGGTCGGCTGTTGGCGGGGCGATCGTCACATACAGCGCACCCAGCGCCGCGGTGATCATCCAGGGGGCTGCCTTGGGTCTGATCACGCTCAGGCGGGACCGCATATTTTCACCCCAAGAACTCGACCACCCGGTCGATCACCTCGGCTGTATCAAGCCATGGCCAGTGTCCTGCGTCGGGAAACTCGAGCAGCTCGGCGTTTGGCAAGGCACGGGCATACTCTTGCCCGAAGCGGGCCGGGATGTATGGGTCCTCGGTGCCCCAAACAACCAGCGCTGGCATCGTCAGCTCGCCAAGTCGCTCGCCGGCTGCCGCCAGCACCTCGCTTGGGGAGCTTCGATACAGCCGCAAGATCGCACGCTGGGTTCCCTGGTCGAAGTGGTCGAGCACGCTGTCCAGCCACCGCTCGGGCAGCGGTCCTGGCGTTGTGTTGCCCTCGCGCGAGCTGTATCGCAGCGGCCAGCGCGTGGTGGCGCCCATGAACAACTCGCCCACAAGCGGTGTGCGCCAAAGGCGGGCTGTGCGATGCCAGCGGTATCCGTCCAGCAGCGGGATGGCGTTGATCAGTACCAGGCGCTCCACGCGCTCCGGATGACGCTGGGCGAAAGCAAGACCGAGGACGCCCCAGTCGTGCATGACAAGGCTCACCTTCTGCACCTCCACGACGTCCAGGAAGCTCTCCAGAAAGTCCGCGTACTCCTCGATCGTGTACATCAGGCTGCCGGGCTTACCCGAGCGCCCGAAGCCAGGCAGGTCAATCGCCAACCCGCCGCTGCGCTCCAAAAATCCGGTCTGGTAGTTGGGATACTCCACCCAGGTGTCGGTGCTGCGTTTGCGCCGCCACCATCGCTGCCACCACGGACGAGTCCTCGGGCGCTCGTGAGGCGTTACCCATTCATCGGAGTTGGTGGGTACCCCGTGCAGGTAGAGAACCGGTGGGTGGCGGGTCTCGCCAGTGGGCGGCGCGCTTCGCCAAAAGACGGGCAGTTCACCGACAGTGCCGGTGTGCTCGGTGACTGTGGACACCACGCGAGGATATAGCTGTATACCGTGAGACCGTGCCACCGACTGCCCGCGGTACCTCCGTCTGGAAGCCACCCACCCACCGGCGTGTTAGAGCGGTCCGAGACCGCCTGCGGGAGGTGTATGGGGTCTCTCGCATGGCCCCGCATGGGCATCCGCTTGCCGAGTTGATCTTGACGGTCCTCTCGCAGTCGACTAACGACCGCAACCGTGACGTCGCCTACCTGCGCCTGCGCGAGCGCCTGCCGAGCTGGGTAGCTGTCCGCGACGCGCCTGTCGCGGAGGTCGAGGAGGCGATCCGCCCCGGCGGCATCTCGAAGGTCAAGTCTCAACGTATCCAGGCGATCCTGCGAGCGATCTCAGACGATCCTCGGGACCCCCCACACGAGCTGTCGCTTGACTGGCTGCCCCGCGTACCGATCGAGCAGGCCCGTGACTATCTGGTTGCCCTCCCGGGGGTCGGGCGCAAGACGGCGGCGTGCGTGCTGCTGTTCTCCTTCGGCCTGCGCGATGTGCCGGTGGACACCCATGTCTCGCGCGTGGGGCAGCGTCTGGGGCTGCTGCGCCCCGGCGCTCCCTTCGAGGAACTGCACGACCAGATGCTTGCGCTCACACCGCCGGGGGAGGAGCTCGAACTGCACGTCAATCTCCTGCGCCATGGGCGGCGCACCTGCCATGCGCGCAGTCCCTCCTGCGGAGCATGCGCGCTGGCGCGCATGTGTCCCAGCCGGGTGCTGTTCGCGCAGGCGGCGCTTCAACCGCGCGGTATGACCGCAAAGGCGATCACGGCGTAGTGCATCGCCGCGGCGGCGATCACCAGCGCGTGAAAGACCTCGTGGTAGCCAAAAACCTTTGGCCACGGGTTCGGCCGGCCGCTGGCGTACACGATCGCGCCGGCCACGTAGAGCACCCCGCCGGTCGCCAGTCCGGCCACACCGAGCCAACCGATTGCTGCGGGCAGCTCGCCGAAGACTGCCGCTGTGACCAGGCCGAGCGTGACGTACACGCCGGCGAGTAGCCACTTCGGCGCGTCGATCCACAACAACTTGAATACGACACCCCCGAGCGCCCCTGCCCACAGCACGATCAGGATTGTGCTCGCCAATGACCCTTTCAATGCCAGCAGTGCTACGGGCGTGTAGGTGCCGGCGATCAGCACGAAGATCATCGAGTGGTCCAGGCGCCGCATCCAGCGCCGCGCCTGTGGGCGCCAGGTGACCCGGTGGTAAAGCGCGCTGGTGCCCAGCAGCGCAGAGACAGCGACCGCGTAGATGCTCGCGGCGAGACGCGCCTTGCCGTCAGATGCCGCCAGGATCAGCGCCACTCCGCAGCCGAGCGATACGAAGAAGGCGTACTCGTGAGAGACACCGCGCAGCCGGGGCTTTACTGGCAGCGTCAGCGGCTGGTTCATGCAGAGACGGTATCGCTCTCGAGCTTCGCGCGGGCACGCTCGGGCGTGACCTTGACCACGTCCCAGGCCAAGCCCACCCGCTCGAGCCCGAGGATCAGCCAGCCAGAGGGATCGAGCTCATACCAGCGCAGCCCGTGGAACGCCGATTGGGGGAAGGCGTGGTGGTTGTGGTGCCATGCCTCTCCGAGCGACGGCAGCGCCAGCCAGAACACGTTGGTCGACTCGTCGTCGGTCGCGAAGCGGCGACTGCCGAAAAAGTGGCAGATCGAGTTGATGCTCCAAGTTATGTGATGTACGAGGAAGATCCGCACGAGACCTCCCCAGAGCAGGGCGCTGAGCCCTCCGGCGAGCAGCGATCCGCCGCTGAGCGCCAGGCCGAGCAAAAACGGCAGCAACAGGCTTGCGAGCGCGAGCAGCGGGAAGCTCTTGTTGATAGCGCGCATCCCGGGGTCTTCCACCAAGTCGCGCGCGAACCGTTTCGAGGACGCCTGTCCGTGAGTGGCAAACAGCCAGCCGACATGGGCATGCCACAGGCCCGCCGTCATCCCGCGCAGACCGGCCCCATGACCGGCGTGGGGGCTGTGGGGATCGCCCTCTTCGTCGGTGAAGGTGTGGTGCTTGCGGTGGTCGGCCACCCAGTCGATCACCGGGCCCTGCAGTGACATCGAGCCCATCACGGCGAATGTGTAGCGCAGCCAGGGCCGTGTCTGGAAGGCGCGATGAGTCAGCAGACGGTGGAAGCCGACCGTGATCCCGACCGCAGTGAGCAGGTACATGACGGCGAAGATCGCAAGGTCTCGGGGCCCGAGGAAGTGGTTCCACAGCACGACCGCGGCTGTGATGACCCCAAGGAATGGCACTACGACCGCAGCGATGTTGACGTTGCGCTCCAGTCTGGTCATGCTTTTGAGCATAAGCAAGAGAAATAATCAATTCTCGTCATGACAGACAATGTATACCCCGGCGTTTTTGTGCAAATCGATCAAAAACTTTCCTCTGCTCCCCACGGTCAGTGGAAAGGTCTTGATTCGGCGCTTGCCACGGCGCTCCGGGCGCAGCTGCGGGTGCTCGGAGACGAGATAATCGCCGCGATCGGACAGGCGATCCCCGAGTATCGCCGTCCCATGGAGGGTGCTTTTGGAAGCGGCGTGCGGGCGGGGGTCCAACGGGCGCTGGAGCAGTTCATCGCAAAGGCGGAGCGGGCGGGAGCGGCGTCATCCTCCGATCGCGAGATCTACCGTGAGCTCGGCCGCGGGGAGCTGCGCGCAGGGCGCGGGCTCGATGCGCTACAGGCCGCCTACCGCTTGGGTGCGCGGCTTTCGTGGCGGCGGATATCCATGGTGGCACGCGAGTGGGGCGCGGACGCGGCCACCGTATCGATGCTGGCGGAGCTGATGTTCGCCCACATCGAGGAGATATCAGCGAGCTCGGTGGAAGGCTATGTCCAGGCCCAGGCGCAGCTGGCCGGTGAGCGCGAGCGCCGGCGCGATCGTCTGGTGAGGCTGCTGCTGGCGGGGACCGAGGCGCTGGAGGAGCAAGTGCTGCGTGCCAACGCGCTCGAGGCAGGCTGGGTGCTTCCGGCCCGCTTGGCGGTGCTGGTGTGCGAGTCGCCAGAGGCTTTGCGTTTGAGCGCGCAGATCGATGGCGGAGCGATCGGTGCTCGTGTGGAGGAGCTCACGTGTGTGCTGCTTGCCGACCCCGACGCGCCAAGCGCACGCGGCTCGCTGCACAAGGTGCTGCTGAAGGCCGGTTTGCTGGCCGCGCTCGGACCGACCGTGCCGATCCAGCAGGCGCACCTGAGCTTCAGGCGGGCACGTAAGTCACTGGAGCTCGAGCGTCGCGGTCTGCTGTCGGCATCCGGACTGCTCTACAGCCCGGATCATTTGCTGGCCCTGTTGCTGTTCGCAGACGCGGAGCTTTCTCGGGAACTGGCGCTGCGTAACCTGGCGGCGCTGAGCGGCGAGTCCCCCGCCTCCAGCGCCCGCCTGCGCGAGACACTGATGTCCTGGATGCGCCACCAGGGCAGCGTGCCAGCGATCGCCAGCGAGTTGCACATCCATCGCCAGACGGTGCGCTATCGGCTGGGTCGTCTGCGCGAGCTATTCGGAAGAGACCTGGAGGATCCCGAGCGCCGCCTGGAGATCGAGCTCTCCCTGCGTGCCCTGGGGAGCAACAGCGTGCCGGCCAGTGATCCCCGGGACGGGTCCGGTGATCAGACCGCCGGGCCGCTCGCTGGCTCGCCGCCGCCCGCGTGAGTGTTCGTGCAGGTCGGGATGCCGTAGCGCTCGGCTGCCAACTGTGTTGCGTCCGTGAACTTCGTAACTTCGTGGATCGCGGTCTGGATGCCGCTGGGTTCGATCTTCGCGACCGCGACGGTGAGCCTTCTGATCCCGCGGATCACCGATGCGGCATCGCTGAAGTATGAGAGTGCCTGAGCTCTGCCGGGGTTGGGCGGGCGACCAAACCCGCGGGCTTCGCGCAAGGTGTCTTCGAATGAGCTTGCCAGGGCACCCAGGTATCTGACCAGCTTGTGAATCGCCCTCACGTTGCCGTGGCCGATCTCGCTGATCAGCTTCTGCATCTGCGCGCCGGTGGCGTCAGCCCGGCTGGACGCCGTCGAACAGTCGGGATTGAAATGAGCTAGATAGCGTCGCTTGGCCGGACCATAACGGGGACTGGCAGCCGCCGCACCGGCGGATCGGTGTGTGGCATCAGCGCCGTGGCTGGCGGCTGTGGCCTTTTTGGAGCTGCCGCCGCATCCCGAAAGAGCGAACGCAAACACCAGCGATAGCAGGCCAATTGCGGAAATGTAGGAAGGCTTGTTGGCAGTCCTCAGGAAATCTGCCATACTGACACTTAGATTTGTCAAGCGTAGACCAAGGAGTTTCCCGACATGGGTAAGACTATAGGCATCGACCTCGGCACGACCAACTCCTGCATGGCCGTGCTCGAGGGTGGCGAGCCGACCGTAATCGAGAACGCGGAGGGCGGACGCACCACCCCCTCCGTGGTGGCTTTCACGGCCTCCGGCGAGCGGCTCGTCGGCACTGTCGCCAAGCGCCAGGCCGTTACCAACCCGCAGAACACCGTCTTCTCGATCAAGCGCTTCATGGGCCGCAAGGAGGCCGAGGTGCGCGAGGAGGAGTCGATCGTCCCCTACAAGGTCGTCTCCGGACCCAACGGCGACGCACGCGTGGAAGCCGGCGGCGAGCAGCACTCCCCGCCGGAGATCTCCGCGATGATCCTGCAGAAGCTGAAGACCGACGCCGAAGCGTATTTGGGCGAGTCGGTCGATGGCGCGGTGATCACCGTGCCCGCCTACTTCAACGACGACCAGCGTCAGGCCACCAAGGACGCCGGCAAGATCGCCGGGCTGGATGTCAAGCGGATCATCAACGAGCCAACCGCCGCGTCGCTGGCGTACGGCCTGGACAAGGAATCCGACCAGACGATTCTCGTATTCGACCTCGGCGGCGGCACCTTCGACGTCTCGGTTCTGGAGATCGGCGACGGCGTCTTCGAGGTCAAGTCCACAGCCGGCGACAACCACCTCGGCGGCGACAACTTCGACAAGGCGATCGTCGATTGGCTCGTGTCCGAGTTCAAGAAGTCCCAGGGCATCGACCTCTCAGCCGACCCGATGGCGCTACAACGTCTGTACGAGGCGGCGGAGAAGGCCAAGATCGAGCTCTCCACCACCCAGGAGACGCAGATCAACCTGCCGTTCATAACGGCTGACTCATCTGGCCCCAAGCACCTCGACACACGGTTGACCCGCGCCAAGCTCTCCGAGCTGACCGCCGACCTGCTGACGAAGATCGTCGCGCCGGTGCGCCAGGCGATCGACGACGCCAAAGACAAGGGCGTCAAGGAGATCGAGCACGTCGTGCTGGTGGGCGGTATGACGCGCATGCCCGCCGTGCAGGAGAAGGTCAAGGAGCTGACCGGCAAGGAGCCTCATCGCGGTGTGAATCCAGATGAGGTCGTCGCCGTCGGCGCCGCGATCCAGGCGGGGGTACTCGCCGGCGACGTCAAGGACGTGCTGCTACTAGACGTGACCCCGCTGACGCTCGGGATCGAGACCAAGGGCGGCGTGATGACCAAGCTGATCGAGCGCAACACAACGATCCCCACCCGCAAGGGAGAGGTCTTCTCGACAGCCGAGGACAACCAGCCCTCAGTCGAGATCCACGTGCTGCAGGGTGAGCGGGAGATGGCCAACTACAACAAGTCGCTCGGCAAGTTCCAGCTCACCGGCATTCCGCCGGCGCCGCGCGGCAT
>DATBPE010000127.1:0-4742 GCA_036561505.1 Solirubrobacteraceae bacterium | reverse complement strand
CACAAGCAGCTCAACGAAGCGATGCTTTAGGCGATCCATAGGGCTCTCCTCTGTACCTGCTGATCGGGGAGGGGTCAGGCCTCGTGGCACATCGACAGGCTGAGCAATCAAACCATTGGCATCGGACAATGCCGGCGAGGGCGCCGGGCGAGGAGATTGGCTCATCGTATAGCTTGGTCGTGCTGAAGCTGGACGAGTTGGCCCACAAGCGCCTCTTGGTGCCCGTTTAGGAATACCCGCTGGTCAGGGGCGATCATCGCGCGTACGACGCGCTTGAGCGCGGGACCCAAAGCCTCGTTCACGCGCCCGTGGGCGACCGGCGCCACGGGGTAGTCGTCCCAGAAGGTTTGCAGGTCGGCGAGGACGCTCTCGACTATCCAAGCCGCGAGCATGACCGGACCATCGGCACGATCTACGATCCGCTTGGCGGTCTCGATCAGTGGGTCAAGATTGTCGAAGAACAGACCCTTGTCTAGCCCATCGGCTAGAGCCTGTAGCTCGGCCTCGATGCTGACGTCCATCGGCCCAGTTTACGCGCATCCCCGAGTTTGTCGGTTCGGCCGCCTTCGTGGCCAGCGGGCGCCAAACTAATGCACTACCCATCGCGACCTAGAGAGCCAAAGCACGGCCAGCGAGGCCGACGACTCTGAATAGCGCGCGCACGCGCTCGGCAGGCGCGCCGTACAGACTGCGCGGGTCGGCGTCTGCGTAGCGTGCTGCGGCCCGAATGATCTCGTCTGCGAACCGGCCGACCGGGTCGTGGGTCGCTATCGGGAGGTTGGCGATATTGGGGGCGTAATCGTCGATCATGGCAGCAAGGCGATCCTTGGTCGGGTTGACCAACCCTTGCGGCGCTTCGGATTCGACGATTGCCTGGATGGCGCGAAGTGCGCTCGCCCCAAGTTCGAGAACCCGCTCGCGCACCAGCGCCAGATCGCGGGGCTCAGCGGTCACAGCAGTTCGAAGAGCCTCGGCTGCGACTCGGACCAAGGCGGGTCCGCCACCCGAGGAAAGGTCTGCCGAGAAACAGGCGTCGGATATTTCCCTCTTCGTACTTCGCAGTCTGGATGGCACTACTTGCCGTGTTTGTCGTCGGTCCGCACCTCACCGCCGCCCTCGTCCTGACGAACTGTGGATCAGCCGTCGTGGAGAGCCCGTCCCCCGAGCTACGGAGCATCGAGCACGGGCCCGACGGCCCTGCCCGTCCGGCGCACAGAGATGAGGTGCCAGCCGGCATTCGTCCACTGAACCTCGTAGAGGACCTCGACCTTCTCCATGCCCGCGCCGATCAAGAGCCCGAGAGCCCAGCCAGCCATGCCAGCGAGGAAAGCCGCTTCCCCGTTCTGCGACGACGAGCCCACGGCGCCCGCTCCGGTGATGCCGCCTCCGAGCGCCATTTCGAGCGCTCGATCGGCGACCTTGGTGATCTCGGCTTCCCCGAACGAGTAGCCGAGTTCCTGCGCGGCGACCAGCAGCTCATTCAGCGCTTCGTGATGCGAGTCCCGCTCAAGCGCGATCTCGGCCACGTGACCCCATGCATGCTCGGTCAAGGTCCGGATCGAAGCGTCGGTCGTCAAGCGTCCCGCCAGAGTCTCGGGCGTCAAGGCGCCGACGCCCCACACAAGCGGCTGCAGCTTGAGCTTGTAGGCGAAGGTGTGCACCTGACTTTCAGGGTAGCGCTCAAGTAGGCGTCGGAGCACTCGAATCGAGCAAGTCGGGCCGGGCAAGGTACGGAGGAGGCTTGGTGCAAGATTTTATACGAGAAGGAGACCGTGACGGTCCGCTTCGCGTATTGGTGCTAGCAGATCGCAGGGTGCTATACGACGACCGGACCGCTCTGGTCCGGTAATCGGATATAATCCTCAGCGTGAGTACATCGACCCGCACGGTCTCATCCGAGGCGTCCACCGTGCTTGAGCACATCGCCGCGGCTAAGCGCCGCAGTCTCAGCCTGCCGGCAGACCGGGAGTGGCTGGCTGAGATAACGCCCCATTACGCTCGCCTGCTCGACCGCATGGGTGCCCGCAAGCTGCTCTACAGGGTCTCGCGTGGTCAGTACGTGGTGGCTCCATGGGCGACGGACGGGGTCGACCAGGCCGCACCGGCGGAGCTGCTCGTGGATCTGGTTCTGCGTCAACAGGGCGAGTACTACCTCAGCTTTCTCAGCGCGCTCATCGCCCACCGTTTGACCGATCTGCATACCTCCACGCTGTACGCGGCCATCCGGCAGGACAACCCGACGGACCGGACCTCCGTGTTACTGGCTGGCTATGAGCTGAGGCTCGTTCGCCTCTCGTCGTCTCGCTGGCCGAGCGATGAGGCCGAGCGCGAACGCGTGCGGGTGCAGTCGGGGCTGAAGGAGTTCGTCTGGCGCTCCACGCTCGAGCGAACCCTCGTCGATTGTCTGCTGCGCCCTGAGCTCTGCGCCGGCATCGAGACCGTCGTCACAAGCTGGGCACGTGCTGAGGAGGACCGCGTCGGCTGGGGAGCAGTGTGGGCGATCGCTAAGCGCGTAGGCGCGGCTACGGCGCGTCGTGCCGCCTATCTGCTTATCCGCACCGGCCATGAACACCTCCTCGTCGACGATCTGCCGACGCTCCAGGCCAAGCGCTCGGACATACTGCTCGACCGCTCCAACGGCTACGGCATGAGCCGTCGCGAGATGAAGCGCGACCAGCAGACCGGGGTGCTGCTCAACGTCCCGGCCGCGCACCTGCACGGATGGCTCGGGGCGGTGGGAGCCGGATGATCGACTACCCCGCGGATCAGCAGCTGCGCGATCAGGCCAGCCTGCACGATCTGCAGGCACCCGTGCTCATTCGCGACATCGTACGGGTCGTCGAGGTGCTCAACCTGCGCGCCGAGAAGTTCTTCAACAAGCGCAGCGTCCTCTCGGGCTCGATGGCGCTGCGCTGCTTCGGAAGCCCGCGCTTCACCGTCTACGACGCCGACTTCTCAACCTCTGCAGCAACGGTCGACCCGCCAGCGTCGATGACAGAGCTATTGCGCTACGGCGATGAGAATCTCGACATCGCCCCCGCCGCGGCGATAGCCGCCGATCAGCGCGAGACCTTGATACGGGTCGAGCCGATCCGCTTCGATGCCGCCTTTACGAGCATCGCACTCGCCGATGAGGACCGGCAGTTCAAGGCCGACGTCTCATTCCGCGGGCTGTTGCTCGACGGCCGGGAGGTGCCTTTCGAGACGCCCTACTCGCTGGACTTGTGGAGCGAGGCGCCAGCCGTTTGGGTGATGGACCCCGTCGAGGTACTCGCCGAGAAGATCCTCGGTTGGTGCGTACACGGTCTCGTCAAGCACTACGCCGACGTCGCCTGGATCACCACCGCGGCCCAAGCCACCGGCTCACCACTTGCGTTCACATACCCAGAACTACGAGAGCTGCTGCACGACAAGCTCGAGGTCATGCGCGAACTTCAGCCGCAGGTCTACCGAGCGTTCCCAAGCGTCGACGCGGTCGTCGGCAAGCTCGGGCAGACACCCCAATTCGACCAGGTCCAGTGGCAGAAGCTCGTCTACCTCCGCGCTCATCGAGCCGCGTACTCCCAGAAAGACCTGCGACGCATCGTGCAGGAGACGCTCGCCCCAGGGCTGCGCCGCTCACAGGCACGTTGAGCGGGGTCCGTTCCCGCTTTCGCTATGGGGCACGGTGCCACGAAGCGGCACCAAACGGTGCTGCACTACGGCACCACGACAGTGCACGGCGATTCCGTTAAGGCGAGGGCTCATCCACGCTCCCGCCGAGCTGAAATGCGCGCCGACGCGCGAGTGCTCGACCAGTCATCGAGTGCTCTTTCGTGGACCCATCTGTGGACCCACTCTGGGCGTTTGACGTCGTTTGGAAGCGTCGGAAAACGTCCGAAAGCGTCCTTGACAAGGGTGATATCGGCGCCGACAGGGCTGTTGATAGCACGATTTTCAGTCGTGTGCTCTACCAACTGAGCTATCTCGCCGCGATTGCTCTACGGGCAAACCTTAGCCGCTGGAGCACGCCGGGCGGCTGCCCCAGGGACGCGCCGCGGGCGAGGCGCAGCCGCGGCACTCAGCCACCGGGACGTTCCCAGGCTTCGAGGTAGGGGAGCGGGTCGATCGGATGCGATGCAGCCGATGTTCGCCAGCCGGCGACCCACATCTCGAAGTGCAGGTGCGGCGTGGTTGCGTCGCCGGTCTGCCCCGCACGGCACAGCGCCTGGCCGGCCGCGACGCTCTGTTCCGGCGCCACGGCAAAGGACCCCGCCTGGCAGTGGGCGAACATGAAATCGAAGGCGGCGGTGTGCTCGACGACGTAGTAGCCCGCGGCACCGGCCTGGTTGCTCGTCGAGACGATCGTGCCGGCGATCGGTGCGACGACGGGTGTGCCTTCGGCCGTGAGCACGTCCTGGCCCTGGTGGGTGTGGTTGCCACGGGGAGCACCGAAGCGCGCTTCCGGCCCGCCGAAGTTGTGGGGTCCGGCGACCGGGAAGACGGCGCCTGACGCAGCCGTCTGAGCCGGGGTCGGCACGCCTTCTTCGGCCACGACCGGGGTGGGAGTCGGTGTCGGGGCCGGCGTTGGCGTTGGCGGCGGTGCGGCGGGCGCGAGCACCGTCAGAGAGGCGAGCCCCGATGCGTGCGCCCGTCGCAGCAGCGTCCCCGAGCCGTGGTCGTGCGCGCTGAGGCTCAAGCGGTAGCTGCCGGCGCGCAGGCGCGCGCCACGCGGCCACCTGACCGTGACCGTGCGACCCGTC
>DATBPE010000126.1:0-8294 GCA_036561505.1 Solirubrobacteraceae bacterium | reverse complement strand
GCGAAGTGCTCGTAGAAGGATCGCCGCGAGACGCCGGCGAGCGCAAGGACGTACTTGACGGAGGTCTTGTGGTAGCCGCGGGTTGCCACCGACTCGATCAATGCCCCTTGTAGACGCAGGCACTGATGTCGGATCACCTCCTCGCGATCTATGTGATGCGGCCCATGAGGCAGGCGTTCATACAAGGGCACGATCGGCTGCGTGCCCAGACCACTGCGGTCCCCAGATGCTGACATATAACCCTCTCCAACTCGAACCTCTCCAAGTTCCCGGCGGTCAGACGCCGAGGGATCTATCAAATCACCTTCACCGTAGGTATGCAACCTCCAACCGCTTCGGCGGCTTGTGTGCATCCCACTTCTGGGGCCGCCGAAGTCCATTCGACGGGCAGGCACTGGTGCCCGCCGCCAGGCGCGCGAAACCGCAGGACACGGTCGTGAGCTGAGCTGCACAGAACCGGCGCAGCTGCAGCGTATTCTCTGTAGAGATGACGGCGCGGGAAAAGCTTCACCGTTTGGTCGACGAACTATCTGAGCCAGACGTCGAGGAGGCTCTTCAATACATCACATGGCAGAGAGCCGACGGACTCACGCGCTGGCTGCGCTCGCTTCCCGACCACGAGACAGACCCACCGACGCAGGAGCTCACCGACCCGCCGGACGACCACGAGCAGACCGGTCGTGTGATCTCCTTTGAGGAGATCAGACGCCGGCACGGCAGTCGCTAGACGCCCGCAGATCTATTCCAATTTTCTGATCTATATTGTTAATTGGTAGATGACTGTCCTCTGGAAAGGTCGCTGGCCGGACGGCAAAGCCGCCAGCGTGACCGGAGCTTTTCTGGGGCTTTTGGCTTTCCCGAATAATATGAATTATTGGGTGATGGATTCGGGATCGCGTGGTCGCACGGATAATCGATACGCCTGATCAAAAAGCGGGATGGGCCTCCCCGTGCACACATGCGCACTCGTAGCCGGTCCATCTAAGTAGCGAAGTTTTTGTCACACATAGGACCCAGAAATGTCACCCTTGGTCACGGTGACGGAATAGGCGGGCAATCCACTACCGGTCCTGACGATGCGCACCGGCCGCCGCGCGAGCGGCCCCGCGCGGCGAGGATCCGATTCTGTTGACCGAAATTCCGTGGCCCTGGGAACTCTCAGGCCAAGTCGCGCGGCCCGCGCAGCACGTCCTCGGGCACCTGTGCGAATGTGATCGCCGGCAGTTCCGCCTGTCCTTGGATCAAAAAGGCGGTGAAGCTTCTCCACATCGCCAAGCCACCGAGCAGTGCGTCACATTCCACGCAGCCGTTGGACCAGTTGCTGTGTTTTGTCATGTTGGAGTAGCGTGGACGCAGTGGACCGGCGCTGACCTGGGCTAGTTCGTCGGCTGTCATTTGGCTTGCTAGTACCTGCAGCACACCCTTGTTAGCGAAGACGAGTTGATCTTCGTACTGGCAAGCCACGATCGCGAGTGTCCGTGAGTCGCACTTCCAGCATGTACTGATCATCCCGAGCACCTTGACGATCGGGTCATCCTCAGAGGGCCAGATTGGTCGCCACTCCGCGAAGGCAGATTGCTCCATCTCGGAGGTCACAAACCAAGAGCAGGCTTGTCCATCCCACTTCGCGCCGAGCTCCTTGACTCTTTCACGTTCGGCGAATGGCACGTGCAGATAAATGCGATCGAGTCCAAGGAACTGTTCGAGGACACCCGGCTCCGCTTCTAGTTGCATTGGAGCATCTAATCAACCGCCCGCGAGAGATCACCAGCGCCGAGCAGGTGCTCTCTCTGAAGGTGCGTGCACGCGCCCTGGGAAACGGCGTTGGGATCGTTTTGTGCGTCTGCCGGCCGCTTGCGATCGACCGGGAGTTCTCGACCTTCCTCAGCCGTGGGTGCTGAGGATGGTGACCAGCACCAAGATGAATCCGAGCATCACTGCCCACCCGGCGAGTCTGTCCGGGCGAGCGCTGATCCGCTCGAGGATCCCAGGAGGATCTTGGCGGCGGGAGCGCGCATAGGTGGGCTTGGATTCCAGAGCGTCCTCGCTCACCAGGCTCAGCACTGCCGTGGCGTTGTCCGGGTGGCCACTGATGCTGACGGTGCGCCTTTGGGCGTGCTGTTGCGGTCTGCGCGGGGCACCTTCGGATGCTCGGCGGCGCTCGATGCGCTCCCTGACGTCCTCGACATCGGCCCACCACGCCTGGGCGTTTGCTCGTGGCATTTCCGTCTCTTTCTGGTTGGCTTGCGGGGTTAGCTGACGGGCTCGCGCTGAAAGAGTCGCGCTACGCATGAAGCGATTCGCCCCACCTCTTGGGTCCCCCGCTTCTCGCCTGCTGGCGAGAACTCAGCGGTTTCGCGGCATCCTAACAACCATCTCGGCGGCACTCGTTGCGCATAGCGGATTTGCCAGAGAAAACGTGAGCGTAGTCGAGATTCCCCGGCTTGCACCCGTTCTGTGACCGATTCGCTACCGAACTGGATAGAACCATCCCCGCTCACGGCTAGGCTGGATGCCGAAATCCAGTCGCAATCGGCTTTTTGGGCTTCGGCAACCGCCAGCCCCAGAGCCCATGAGGTCAAATGCGCTCGGGCGCTGCGGTGTACATCCGCAGCCACGTATGAGGGCAAGCAAAGCCTCAACGGCACAAAACGAATCGAGGCTGCGGGCCGCTAGGGCGACACGCCGCCGCATGCCTGAGCGCGAATTGCCGCGAATGCGCAAAGCATCCCAAGGCATTTCTAGCTTTGTTTTGTGCTCAACGATCCTCAAATCGGCCAGGCCATCGGGGTTTCTTCCGAGCCTGACCCACCCGAGCCACCCGATCTGCGCGACGTTTTCACTTCCTGGCTGCCTTCGACAGGAAGTGACGGCGCGGTCGAGACGCTCGAGTGCCTCCCAGGCCTCGCCCGAGCCAACGAGGTCTGGGAGCACGACTTAGCTGGATTTGACCCCTCCGACTGCGAGGATGACGAGCGCGGCCTTTTCTATGTCCACTCCTGCTCCTCGCTGGACGGCTTGGACGCGGATGAGTCCCCGTGGCAGGGTCCCGAGACCCCGGGACTCGATCCCCAAGCACGGTTTCGCTGAGGTGTGAGCCTACGCTCAGTCGAGCAACTCGCGCTGCACGGGCTCCATCGCTCTGGCGGCCGGATCATCGCCAGCGTCGCTCACCCTGACATCGGGCGGCAGTCGCGGCACACCGTAGGCACACAGCGAGCCCTCGTGCACATCGCGCTCAGCGGCGAACACGATCCGTTCCCGGCCCGCGTACTCCCACTCTGAGGGATACTCGCCGGCGTAGGCGCGGCAGGCGAGTAGAACCTGGTCGGCTCTGCGTGCGCACTCCCGGGCACGGGAGCGATCACGGCAGACGAACACAACGGTTGGCTCTCGACCCAGGCGCCGCCCATAGCGGGTGTATTGCATTGCCCAGCCGGTTATCAGGTGGTCGTAGCGCTCGAGCTTGGACGCCTTGGCACCCGTCGGCAGGCGATCGTCCAACTCGACGATCACGTCAGTGCGCACCGCGCGTCCCTCGGTGCTTTCGCTGCCGGGGATCGGAACTTCGATCGTGGCGTCCGGTCTGACGGTCTCGAATCGCGCGACCGGTGTGCGCTGGGCGTCCTTGCCGGTGCGCCAGAAGTCGTGCGGCGCACGACCTCCGGGGAGACGCAGATCCTCAGGTCCAAATGCGACCCGGCCGCCGGGTGTCGAGCGCATCGGCGGTGAGAGCACAGATTCGTGCGGTCCGCGGATCGGGTATGGCGGTCCGCCGGTCGCCCGCTCGAGCGCAAGCACCCATCCACTGACGTGGATGTCATGGCGAGCCTGCCTCAGTAGCTGCTCGTCATCAGCTGTAAGTGGGGATTTCTCGCCGCCACCACCGACCTGCCCCTCGATCGACCGCTCCAGGCGCTCCCGGCTATAGAGCAGGTCCAGGCCGGACTGGGTAATCACGTAGCACATCGGTATGCCTCCCCCATCGCGCCGGTGAAACTGGAAGCGGTGAACCAGTCCCGCCTCTGAGAGTCGCTTCAGCCGGCGCTGGGTGGTGGTGGTCGCCCGGCCGATGTTGAAGCGCTGATGGATCTGACTCGAGAGCACGTGTCGCAGACGTGCGAGCAGCACCATGATTTCCATGTCCAACGGATCGGGCTTGAGCACTCGGAGAGACTCGGCCTGCTTGGCCCAGCGCAGCCGGTGTGCCCCGTCGAGATCCGCCAGCTCGCGATAAGTGGCGCTTGGGGTACTGGCAGCGGGCTCCGCCTGATCTTTTTCAAACGCCGAGAAAGGGCTGGCGGCCGCTTGGGGATCATGGCCGTTGGTGGCGGGATCGCTGGTGGCGGGGTCGCTGGTGGCTGGCTGTGTCTTGGCTGACCGCGAGACAGGGCTCTGGGTCTCGGCGGTTTGCGCGGGGCGCTGCGCCTGCTGAGAGCCGGTGTCTGGAGGTGAGGACTCATCCGGGGATTGATCTTCCACATATCCCTGCGGCTGGGAGACCTCGGGATCGTGAGCGGACTGGGCGGCGGTATCGGCGAGCTGCGTGGTGGTTGTGCTTGGTGTCGGTGCCGGGCGTTCCTGAGGGATGCCAAGCGCCCGCTCGCGTACTATCGCGTCGGGCTTTCCCAGGGATACGGGCACCGGCCGCGTGCGGTCTGGACTGCCGAGACTCGAAGCTGGTTGACGATGTCCGGGTGCGGCGTGGGCCGGATCGCCGGCCCGATCCCAGTGTGGTTGGCGCAGATCGTCGCGGTAGCGCCCACCGCGGTTCTGCTGGCGTTCGGTGTGGTAGGAGATGCGCTCACGATCGACCTTCAGAGGAATGGTTTGCGCTACGAAGGGGCCCTGTCTGCCCTGCTCGGTGGTCCAGCTGACGATCGCGTGGTGCTTGGGCAGGTGCAGACGTGCGTCGGGGTGGCCGAGTGCGGAGATGTTGCGCAGATCCGGTCTGACCATGTCGGAGAATTCGGCCATCATCAGGCTGGCCGCTTCGCGCGCGTCGCGGGTGGAGGCGGTCGCGAAATACACCCGGTGGGCAAACATTGCGTCGAGTTGGTCGCGAATCTCCCGTTCGGTCCACTGCGAGTCGGCCTGCCAGCACGCGACGGTCTCAAGGCCCGCTGAGCGCTTGAGCGCCATTGTCTCGGCGAAGCCACGATTGAGCACCAGCGGCGCCTCGTCGATCTTCAAGGCGACGGCAACTCGATCCTGGTCGTTGACATAGTCCTGCTGGCGCGCGAGCGAGGCGTCCAGCATTCCCACCAGCATCTGCATCAGCACGCTGGTGTTCCCGGCGCCCATCGCCCCCATGGCGCCCTTGACGATCAGGACCTCCCGTCCGCGGATCACCTGATCGAAGTCCACGCGCAGCGAGTCGTTGAGCAGAATCCGCTTGATCGAGGGAGAGTTGAGCAGCCGGGCGAGCTTGTTCACCGGGGCGTCGAGCTTGGATGTGGTGGTGCTACGGGCGTCGGCCAACTGGGCGGAGAGCTCAGCGGTGAAGAACTCGGAGATCTCCTTGAACTCGGGTATGCCGCGGACGCTTGCACCCACGCGCGCACGGTAGGCGTATCCCTCCTCGCCGACCGACAGCAGACGCGCGGCGTCCCACAGCGTGGAGCGGGTGTCGTGCGCCAAGGCCGCGATGATCGCGTTACGCAAATATCGATCCGATGAAGCCCGTATGTCCGCGTCGGTGAACAGGTTCTTCAGCGCGCCCACCACATAGTCGGCGATCACATCGGCTGGGACGTCCGCCGCCAGCGGGTTGAATCCACAGGTGGGATGGGAGAAATCGAGCAGGGTGCAGGTGCGGTCCTTCGGTACGACGCTCACGGCCGCGTCCGCGGCGTCGCCCTTGGGGTCGAGCACGATCACAGCGCAGTGCTCACGGCGCAGATCCTCCGCGACGCTCGCGACCAGATAGCTTGACTTGCCCTGCTCGACGGTGCCCGGAACTGCGGTGTTTTGGCGGCGCAGTTCAGGGTGAATAGACACCGGCCCAAGGGCATCCATCAGCGTCCCGGGGCCGGTGGGAGGACGGTAGATCGCCGGTGGCGCTGGGGCGATCGGCATCTGGGCGCGGGTGAACGGCACTGTGGTGTAATCGATCGACGGCAAGTGCCACAGCGCCGCCAGCTCCGTGGAGGCAAACACTCCCTTGTGCAGAGAGGGGATCGGGTTGCCCTCGCCGCGATCCACACGTCTGTCATACAGCCCGAAAACTCCCTGGCGGATGACCGTGTTGCGTTCGATGAGGCGGTTCTCGGCACCCTCCGCGCGCAACTCTGAGGCGACCCGTTCGGTGATGCGGCGACTGGGAGCGATCACCCGCAGGTCGACGAAGAACAGCGGGCGGTGCTGCACATCGAGCGCTCCGACCAGCTCTGAGTCCTCGAAGATCGAGCGCGGGTGCGAGCGACGCTCTCCCTCGCGTTGGCGGGTGACGTGACGCTCGTGGTGCTTGTAGGCGCGCTTGGCATGGCGCTCGAAGTTCATCGGTGCCGGTGTCAGCGCGAGCTGCACATATGCGGGGCTGCCGCATGCGCCCATCACGGTCAGCAGCCGGTTCATCGGCGGCTCGCGCTCGTGCTCGTAGCGGTCGAGCATCTTTACGCGCTTGATGAACTCGGTGTGCTTCTTCAGCCGCAGCAGCGATGGCGGGCGTCCGAGCGGCATCTTGATCGGTTGCACCTTCGAGTTGGGGTAGGCGGTGCGCAGTGCGGCGCCAACCATTTCCTCCAGCCCCACCGGGCAGCTGATTGCCAGCAGGGCGTAGTAGGCGCCACCGCCTAGGTTCTGAATTTCACCGCTCGAGTGTCGGTGCACGTTGCCGGTGTCGATTCGCGGTATCAGGTGGACCTCCAGAGATAGCGACGGCTGTCCCAAGAAGAGCCGTCGCCACCAGCGCCGCAAGAGGCGCTTGTGCAGTGCCTCGAACATCGAGACGATCCCCTCGACCGTGGCTCTGTCGGTACGGTAGGGGCTGACGCGCAAACGAACGTACCGTCTGCGATTGCGGGCGATCAGCCGCACGACGGCGAGTGCGGCGGCGAACGTGATTAGCACCCACACCAGCAGTTGCGCGAGCGGGACGCCGGCGAGTGGGACCGCTGTCCACATCAGATGTAGCCCTTCGGTGCTGGCGGACAGAACACCGCTGGGCGAAGGCGCGTTGGGTGCGCGGATCGTAGGCAGGTGAAGCCGTGGCGTGTGGGGCAGCTTCAAGTTCGGCTGCTGGGGCACGGCTACGTTGCGGGAACCAAGGTCCCGCAATGTGGACCCGAGGCCGCCGTGCAGCATCCACGTGGATACCGACAGTCCGAAGACAACGGCCACCAGTCCGAACAGGCGCCACAACAAGAAGCGAGCAAACACCTCGCTGCCTGTACCGACTCCCGGGTGAGGATGGGGACGGTGCTCCGCAGGGCGGTGCCCGGCTCCCTACGGCGGTGCAGAAAGCGGCGAGCCGGACGAAGACGGCCCTGTGAAGCACGGCTTATGGGTGCAAGAGGACGCGGCGGCCAAGATTGCCCCGCTTCGCTCATTGTGAGGGCTCCCCCAGCCGATGAGCATCACGAGGGGGGGCTTGCCACGGCTAGGAAACCCCAAATCGTGACCCCAGATCAGCCTTCCCAGTTTCGAGATGTCTATCGCCGCGCAGGTGCTCGGCTTCCGCGTTTGCTCGGGAGCTGGTTGCCGGTGCTGCTGACGCTCGCGGTCTCGGGCTGTTCGTGTTGGGCGATTCTGGCCTTGAACAGGGCAGCTGATCGAACCCAGCAGGCCCAGATCGCCTTGGCCGAGATTCAACGCAACGCTCAGAACGCCGAGAACCTGTTTACAAAGTCCCGGCCGCCCGCTCCACCGACATTGCCAGCGGGGGTACAACCGCCCCCGCCACCCCCAGGAGCCCCGGGACCACCGGGACCACCGCCTCCCGGGGGCTTCTCGGCGGCCGCGCTGCAGGCCGATAACCTCGATCTGCTGGGCGCCCTGCACGGCGCTGTCGGCGACCGCAAGGAGGTCGACGCGGTCGACCGCGAACTGACCGCGCTCAACGAGGCTCTGCGCCCATTTGCCGGGCCGGGACGCCCGCCCGCTCAGTACACCAGGGGCCAGGGCATAGTGGTCAGACTGCAGAGCGCACTGAATCGACTCTCCCAGAAGGTCACCGCGCAGCGCAGCCGCGCCACTGAGCTCTCCAATGGCGGCACGTTGGCGATCGCGTTGCTCAGTGCCCTGGTCGTGGCCTTCATGCTCAGGCGCCTGGATCAGCGACGACGGCGCGAGAA
>DATBPE010000125.1:0-32093 GCA_036561505.1 Solirubrobacteraceae bacterium | reverse complement strand
TAGGGGTAGACGATGCCGGGCAGCAGGTTCGTCAGTGCGAACGCCAGCGGTTCCCCCACTGTGGCGCTGCCCACTTCACCGAAGACCGGGGTGCCGTAGTTGGTGTCGGTACCGACTTCCAGGATGTAGCTGGTCTGTAGGCCGTTCGGGTTTGATTACGCCGCTGATCGTCGCGGTCGTCTGCCCTACTTGTGGACTGGACTCCGATTCCACGATCGGCAGCTGCGGCTAGGCTGTTTCGAAAGTGGCATCGGTGCCGTTGGTGGTTCCGTTTCGTTGTGCACGACGATCGCGTAATGGTAGGTCGTGCCCGGAGCAAGGCCGTAGAGCCGTATCGGCGCGACTTCCCTACCGGTGAGACCGTACCCGGCGCTCGCGTGCGTCGGCGCTGGAAGAGCCTGCCCGTATGCGGTGGATTCCCCGTAGAGGACGTAGTAGGTAGCTTCTTCCTGGAGTTCTTCTATCTCGGGGTTCACCTGGCCGCGGAACACGACGCTGTTGTCTGTGACTTGTGTACTTCGGTGTCGATGACTTCCGGAGGCGCCTTGGCTGTCCTGAAGGTTCCTTCTTCGATGCTTCGTTGGTGAGTCTTGAGCCGTTGGTTCCCACCAGGCGATAGTGGTAGGGCGTCCCAGGAGCGAGGTTGTCGAGCCGGACGGAGACGGGGATTTCTTCATCTCCATAGAGCGGACCCTCGCTCGGTTCCGTGGCTACCGTCCCGCATGCTTCTGGGAGGCAGGGAGACGTACCGTATTCGAAGTAGTAAGCGGCCCCTTCTTCACCGGTCTTGACTTTGCCGTGAAGCATCGCTGTTTCAGACCCAACCGGATTGGCCTCGCCGGTTGTGCATTCCACCAAGGGCTTCGTTTTGAATTCGACGCCCGTTCCGGGGACTCCTTCTGGCGCCTTTTCGTTGCTCGCCACGAAGCGGAAGTGATATTCGGTGTTGGCGGTCAAACCGGTCAGTTCCACTGCCACAGCCTGACCAGTCCTAGCTTCGGGTTCGGTCAGGGCGGGACACGGCGCTTCGTTTTCGGAGAGATTGCTCACGCCGTTCCGAACTTGCCGTATTCAACCTTGCATGTCGTTTCCGCACCCGAGGGGGTTGATCATGGCCGAGACCTGGGCCGTGGTGGTGGTCTGCGCCACAACCGACTGTTCGGTGATCGACGGGGGACCGGCGATCGTGGTGAGCGTCACTTCGTTCCCAGGAACTGCGCCAAAGAGGTTGGAGGAGACGAGGCAGAACGTGTACTGCGTCTTGGGTGTCAGCCCCGTCGCTTCGGCCTCAACTGAAGCTTCCTTTGCTTCTGCCACCCTGCCCGAGGGCGTGTTTCCGCCCCTTCACAGACACCGCCCGTGTTGTAGGCGAAGTGATAGCCGAGTTCGCCTGTCGCGCCGTGAGGGTCAAGGACGCCGTGCAGCTTGGCGGTGGTCCCTGTTACTTCCGTCGCGGGGCCGGTGGTTTCTGGTGTTTGCGGCGGTTCGCCGGAGCCAAAGATATCGGCCTTGTTGCTGCTCAGCTCGGCCGCATACAAGTCATGCTGCATTGGACCCGTAACGCTGCGCGCGGCGAGATCGAAGGAGTTGTCGAGGGAGCCAAATGGAGAGCCGGTGGCCGTACCCGTAGGGTCATACTCTTGGACGTGGCCATCGCCATAGGCGATGAAATGCTCTTGCTGGACGGGTCGACCGCGACAGCCATGGAGCCGCCTTCGCCGATTGTCTTTTCGAACGCCAGTTCTTCGCTGAACTTCTACACGTTTTCGCCGTTGTTGAGCACGTATACATTGCCGTGCGGATCGACGGCGAGGCCGTAGGGGTTGCCGTTCGCGTGTCCGCTGGTTTCGGCAAGCTTCGTACCTGCCTGGCTGAACTTGGCCACGATCTTGGAGATGTTGTCGCTGACCCAGATGTCGCCGCTGGAGTTGTCGACGGCGATGCCGGTGATTTCTGTAAAAGTTGGGACGGTGAAGCTGCCGGTGGTTCAGGTCCGCCTGCCGGGGTGAACTTGTCTACAGCAGTGGTGTCGCTCGGTTACGTAGAAGTTGCCGGATGAGTCAACAGCCACGCCAACGGCTCCTCGTGGCCCTGAAAAATTCAACGAGTTCTTGTTCCCCCCGCGATGTTGGTATTCGCACCGCTGAACCCATCAGGTTCACCAACGGCCGTATACCGGCAACAGAGGCCTGGCCGCCAGCGCCGATGCTTGCGACATAGACATCGCCCTTCTTTTCCCCTCCGGAGTTGTCCACCGCGACACCGAACGGCAAGGCATATCCTTCCCCGGCGCAGATAGCTGGTCCAGGGCAGAGATTCTTATACGTCCCCGCAGCACTAGCACTCCCAGCCCCCAAGACCAGCATCCCCAGTGCGACCAGACAAACGACAGCAAGCTTGAGCCTGATTCCAGTCCTCGATATACCCCATGTTCTAAGCCTCCTCCCGTATCCCATTTGCGCAAACCTTTCAGAAGTGATTTTCAGACCTGCGAGTAAGTCGCAGACCCTTTGTATTGACCTGAGCCATCAGCGCAAAGGTCCTTTGAAGACGATCGACCTCCACCCCCGCAGAAGGTGAGATCTGCGGCACTCCCAAGTCCGCCAACTCGTCCAAGTTCCTTCGCCGCTCCCAAAGGGGCTTATATCCACCATTGGAAGCTTTCCTAGGTTTACTTGGGGGCTCGATCCAGTTTTGGAAATCGCTCATAGCGTTAGACCCGGTAATACATGCGCGAGGCGCCTTTTCGCCTCGCCTTGAAACACCCATCGGAGGATGAGGCGCCCGTCGCCTGCTCCGGGCGCTTGACGACGGGCGCGGTGAGCATTGGTCTTGCACAGCTGCATTTGGCCCTCCCGTGAGTGGCTTCGTTCTGGAGACCGGTCGTTTCGCTCTCCGCAGGAGCTCGCGGCTCTGTTCGGCCCCAGACCCGCGAGCGCTCGGGTCACAAAAGACGGGGTAGCCGCGAAGACCGACCAGCGCAAGGCGCCGCGCAGGCTGTGTTGGGAAGTTCGATCCCCACGCCATCACCGGCGAAATGCAGTTCCCGGCTCGGGTCTATCATCGTTCTCGCCGTTTGACTTTGGATGGGAACCTTGAATGCCACAGATGACCGAGACGGAGTGGAAGCAGTTCGTCACAGTGGGTACGCGCACGGGCAAGCTGGCCACGACGCGCCTGGACGGCCGCCCGCACGTGGTGTCGATCTGGTTCGTGCTCGACGGCGAGGATCTCGTGTTCAACACTCACTCCGAAACCATCAAGGGCCGCTCGCTGAGAAGGACCGGCTGGGCGAGTCTGTGCGTCGACGACGAGCGCCCGCCGTTCTCGTTCGTGACGGTCAGTGGACCCGTGACGCTCAGCACGGACTCAGAGGATCTACTCGAGTCGGCAACACGGATCGCCGCTCGCTACATGGGCGAGCAGCGCGCCGAGGAGTTCGGCCGGCGCAACGCCGTAGAGGGCGAGATGGTGGTGTGGCTCAAAGCCGACCACGTCCTCGCCGTCAAAGATCTGGCGGGCTGAGGCGATCCTCGAGCGGTGATGGCCAGCGACTAGGCTTCACCAGGACAGCCGTGGTCCCAGTCACGGCGCTCTCTCTGTGTAAGCACATTGGCCAAAAACTATTTGGCAAATCTTGTTTGTGGTGACTTGTTGTTGTCTTTTTGACTTGGTAGATGCCGTGAATTTGTGTGTTATTGAACTCGTTCGTGCCCAATCGCCCACAGCCTGACCTGTTTGATCCCCTGCCTTCGAGGCTCTTCCCAGCGGCGTCCGCCGCTTTTCACTTTTACCACAAACTCACAACCTTCTACTTCTATGTGGGTGTTCTGGGCTAGGGTCGCTCCGCTCTGGGCCACGAATTCGGGTCCCATCACTTGTTTTAGTGAATACGCGTTTCCGTTTGCCACGAGGGCGAAGAGTGACCCTCTTGGCAAGGTTCAGTGGCAAGCTTTCTATCGTGGTGTCTGGCACGTTCGCGAACGCCCAGGAGGCGATGCCAGGCTTGATCGGCGTCTCCCCGCCCGCTCGATCAGATCCCTCTCTGGCGAATCGGATCAGGCCTGGCGCACCGCCGCTCACAAGCCGCGAAGGTGCGATCTAAGCGGCGAGACGCTGCGATCGGCGCTGCGCTCGTCTACGGGCAAGCTCTGCCGCCGACGGGACGCGGGCCCGCTCCGGCGTGGCGGTGAGGGTGGGCGGCGCTGGCGCTTACTTGGGGCACCGGGTCCTAGCTAGCCCGCCGAGCAACGGATGCCAGCCAGCTCACACGCCCGCCGCGCGCCTGGAGCCGCCCGTGCAGCTCACCCCGCGCCGCGTTGGAGCTACGGTTTGAGTGTGATCGTGACATCGGTGGTGCTCGCGCTCGTGCCGCCAGCCGGCGTGTAGGTGATGTGCAGCTCGAGTTTGAGCTTGTGTTTGTGGTGGAGTTCTTTGAGGGTTTGGGGGGTGAGGGTGATTTGGAGTGTGCGGGAGCAGAGCTGCGCTTGGCTTTGGGGGCGTAGCGTTTGCGGACTTGGCGTTCGCAGGCGGCGCGCGGTCTCTTGCCGGGCTTTTTGCGGCAGGCCTCGAGCGCGCTGGCGAGCTTCCGCGCGGCGGTCGGCGGCTTGGCCTTGGGCGTGGGCGGCACCGGCGGGAGGTTCCCCGGGCCTTGGAAGGTGGCGCTGGCGGGCGTCACCGGCAGCGGTGCGGGACTGCTCAAAGGCCCCTGACAGGATTCCCCCTGGCATGCCACCGAAGGAGACAGTTCTACGCGGCCCCCGTCTTCGAGAGCATCGTAGTAGTCGAGCTGGCTGTCGGTGTCTTGGGGAACCAGCTGCTCTGGGTGAAGAAGAAGAAGAAGAAGAAGTCGCTTCCGTTTGGGGCTAGCGTCGAAGAACGCCGCACTACCACCGCCGGTTTCCGCTGGAGATGAGATGTGGCTTTCCATCCTCATATACGTAGACGTCCTGGGTACCGTTGCTGTCTTCAGGGACGAGGCAGTCATTACTGTTGAAGAACACACGCTTCCCACCTTCTGAGAGCACCCGTGACCGATAGGTCGCCGCGTTCAGTCCGTAGTCGCTCCCACCGGGGATACTCGATCGCACTGTGGTCTTGCGCCTGTGGGGTTGCATGATGCACAGACGAGTGTCGCGGTATGTGCGTCCTAGCGGTAGACCCCATGCCCAGCGCGGTCTTTGTCTAGCGGCCTGTGCGTCGTAACGATAGATCTGCGCAGGACCTTCAGGACGTGTGTCATCCGCTGTCAACGCGCCATGGCTACTGAACACCAAGAACCGCCTATCTGGTGTGACGCTCGCAAGGACACCGCCTTCGGATCCATTCTTTTTATAAGAAGGTGAGAGCCTCGCGACGAAGGCGAGGTGCCCTTCGGGTGTGGTGCTGTCGCGCTCATAGACGTAGAGGTTGGGCTGTCCGGTATGTGGGTCTTCGCCTTGGCTGTTGGGGGTGGCCGTGAGCTTGCTTGGCGATGAAATAGACGTGTGAGCCGTCGGGGGATATCGCCATCACGCCTTGGACGCGTGGGCCGCCGGTGGCCTTTGCGCCTTCAGAGAGATCGGTCAGCCGCCGTTCAGCCGGGTGTTCGCAGTGATTGGGGCATTCCGACTCATACGGGTTGCAGGCGCTCGCACCAGCCCTCCAGATGACATTTAGAGCCGGCTTTACCCTCGCCCTGGCTGGCGTTGTCGGTCAGCTGCTGTTCACTGGCGCAGAGCACTCCCTACCCGCTCTCCGCGGGCACTTCCAAACACAGATCCCCATCACGCCCGGGTATCTCTCGGCACGTGCGCCCTCACCGTCTCCCCCGCACCGCGGCTCGCAAAACAAATCTTGCGCTGGCGGGCATATCCGCTATCGCCACACACGCGAGAACCATCCCAAGCCCCACCTAAGGTTTCGCGCATGTTCCCAGGCAGAGAGCTTTCAACGAGCGAGTCTCGTTCTGAGAAGCGTTTGCGCCGCGCCAAGAGGCGATCCAGCGCACAACGCCCGTGTCGTGCCACAGAGCCGCACTCAGGGACAGCCGCGCAGCCGCAGAGCTCAACGCCCGGCAGCGAAGAGACAGAGGAGCGTGCGTACAGGGGCCACAGAGGCGCTCCTCGGCACGGGCGCCGCGGGCGCCCGGGCAGGGCGCGCGCGAGACGATCCTCCAGGCCAACGACGGCTCGTCCATCCGCCAAGGCGCGTCGCAATCTGCGTATCGCTCGCGGCGGGGTGCAGCTACGCCGCGCTCGTGCGCCGGTCTATCCCGTCAAAGCCCAGTTGCCGGCGGCGCCGGTCGACGCGTAGTACCGGCCCCTTGGAGCCACCGACGGCGCGCAGCACGTAGGCGTCACGGGTGGCGCTGTAGCGCAGCAATGGGGTGAGCAGCACCAGCCAGTGGTGAGCCAAGTAGCGACGAGGTCGTGTCACTGAACGCAATGCCGGTGTCTCCTGATACTCGTGGTGGGTCGCGCTTGGTCCCCCGACGGTCACGCGACTTGATACTCACTACCCACTACGACTGGGAGCCGGGATCTCCGACGTTTGCCATCGAATTCTTAATCAAACACCAACCCTCTGTGGGCGTTTTGCGGGGCGCGTGTGAGGCCAGTCAGGCGGCTCTGATCGACGCGGCGCAGTGCAGCCGTTCGCGGGCGTGATCCTCGTGGGGCTCGCGCCGGTCAGGCGCGCTCGATCGCGGCGGATCGCTGAAGTGATCGCGCTCGTCCTCGAGGATCAACTGCAGATCCCCGCGGCGGGCGATCAGGCACAGCCCGAGCACGCAGCCCGAAAGCGCCAACCACAGTGTGATGATCGCTAGGAGGAGCACGGTGGAGGACATCCTAACATATTCCTCATAACTTATGTCAGGATTATGGTGTTTAGGGACTCCCTACCCAGGACCCCTTCGCAGGGCTTGCGCAAGCGCCCTAGGAGTGGGCCGATGGAGGATCTTGCTCTGGCGCGCGGCCAGCCAGCGGCGGCGCGAGTGGCGGGCGGCTCTGCCAGGGACGGGCGCTGTAGAGCCACGCGCAGGCACCGGCGAGCAGCGTCGCGCACAGCACCCATCCCAGCGCAGTCGTTTCAAGCCCGACGTACTTCAGTCCCGAGGCGAAGATCACGAAGGCGATCGCGGGCCGAACGTAGCGGTCGGGGACGCTCGAGGAGAGCAGCGAGCCGACGAGCACGGCGGGCACGCTGCCGAGGATCAGCGAGGTGGTCACACCGAATTCGACGTGCCCGAAAACGAACGCGCCGAAGGCTGCCGCCGCCGTCAGGGGCACCGCCTGGCTGAGGTCTGTGCCGACCAGCTGGTTGGCGCCGATGGTGGGATACAGGAACAGCAGCAGGATGATCATCAGCGAGCCCGAGCCGACCGAGGTCATTCCGACGATGACGCCGCCGACCATGCCGATCGCGACCGTTCGGGCGGGTCGCGGGACGATCTCCTGGACGGCACCCGTTCGGCTCTCTCCCGAGCGGCGGTCGAGGAAGTAGCGCAGCACCATCGCCGAAGCACCCAGCAAGAGCGCCGCGCCGAGGGCTCGCTCGATGTTGCTCTGCGCCGACTTGGCATCGCCCATGACATGCAGCAGATAGGCCCCGAGAAAGGCCATCGGCACCGAGCCGAGCACCATCCAGCCGACCAGGCGCTTGTTGACGGTCCCTTTGCGCAGGTGCACGCCGGCTCCGACCGGGCGCATGACGACGGCCGCGACCAGATCGCTGGATATGGCCGCCGAGGGCTTTACCCCGAACAGCAGGATCAGCATCGGCGTCATCAGAGCGCCGCCGCCGGCGCCAGTCATGCCAACCAGAAAGCCGATGATCGCGCTCCCGAGAACGATGTAGGGATCGATGTGCATAGTGCATTTGCCCGGCCTGCATCCCGCGCCGGTGCGCGGCACATGCTATTGGCGAGAGCGCAGAAGCGCTTGCTCAGCGCCAGCGGCGGTGACGCTAGCGGTGGCTTGGCAGGCCCAGTACGTGCTGGGCGATGAAGTTCAGCGCCAACTCCTGGGAGACCGGCGCAGAGCGCGCCAGGCGGGCGTCCAGGAACAGGTCGAGAATGCCCTCGCGTTCGTCAAAGGCACTCGCGCCGAGCGTCTGCACGAGTTGATCGGCGGCATCGAAGAGCACCTCGGCCCCCAGCAGCTTGGCCATGTTCGCCTCGCCGGCGATGGCGAGCTGATCGGCGCCGGCGTCAAAACCAGCGGCGGCGCGATGGACGAGCAGAGCGCTCGCTTGGATTCTCGCGTGTAGCCGCGCCAGTGGGTGTCCGATCGCCTGCTCGGCGCCGATCGGGCGATCGCCGAAGACCGTGCGCTCGCGCGCGTACCCGACGGCGCGTGCTAGGCAGTATTGGGCATTGCCGACGGCCAGCGCCCCGGTCAGGATCCGCTCGATGTGGGTGAACGGCCACAGCGTCAGCAGGCCCTGTCCCTCCACCCCCACCAGCGCATCCGCCGCCACCTTCACTTCTTTGAACTGCAGCTGCCATTGACGCACTCCCTCGCGGCCACGCATCGGCAGCTCGGTGCGCTGCACCCCGGGCCAGTTCGGATCGACGAGCACGGTGGTGTACTGGCGTGGCGCGCCGTGCTCGCGCTCGCCGGGGACGCTGCCCAGCACCAGCACTCGCTCGCACTGCTCGATGCCCGAGGTGACCGCCTTGACGCCGTCGAGAACGAACCCTTCACCGTCGCGGCGCACGGTGGTCTGGCTGCGAAAGACGTTGTGCCCAACCCCCGGCTCGGTGACCGCCAGCGCCAGGAAGCTCTCACCGGCGGCCACCGGCTCGAGCCAGCGCGCGCGGGCGGTGTCCGGGCCGACCTGCGCGATGGCGTATGCGATGGCGGCACTGAGGACCGCCATCCACAGTATGAGATTGCCCTCGGCGAGCGCTTCGAGCACGACCACGTAGGCGAGCAGACCGCCCTCGCCGTGATCCTCGCCCAGCAACAGGCCGGACCAGCCGCGGCTGGTGATCTCCCGCCATAGCTCGGGGTGAACCTCGCCCCGCTGTAGACCGTGCAGGCGGATCTCACGGTGACGTGCACTGAATTCGCCGGCCAGCGCGAGTGCCTCGGCGCGCAGCCGCTGGTGTGCCGCGGGCAGGCGCAATGGCGCAAGCTGCTCGGTGCTCACGCCCGAGCTCCCGCGAGCTCCGTGCGATCGCTGCCCGCCGGGTGCAGATGCGCCACGGCGCTGCCCTGGGCCAACACCGCGCCGTCCTCGCGGAGGATCTCGAGGGTCACGCGTCCGCGTGGCGGGAGCGGCTTGGGGCGCGAGCGAGTGCGCACCGGGGTCCCGCGCAGAGCGGCGCAGGCGGCGTCGGTGAGCTCGGCTAGGAAGGTGCTCGGAGGGCTCTGCAGGTGGCCGGCGAGCCAGCGTCTTGCGATCGCGTGCGCGGGGCCGTTGACGATCGCGCTGATCAGCAACATCGAGGTGTCGCGAATCTCGCCGCGCTCAACCAACGGCGCCATCCACTGCTCAAAGGCCCCCGCGAGGTCACGGTTGAGGCTCTGCAGCTGTGCGCCGGCGGGCGAGTCCCAATCCAAATGCCCGCGTAGGTAGACGAAGCGAGCCAAGTCGGCGTGTCCTTCGGTCCAGCTCAGCTGATGGCCGATCGTGCCGCGCACGGCGCCGCGCAGCGATCGCGGGCGTGAGCGCACCAGCTGCCACAGCCCCTCTTGGAAGGAGCTCATCGCCTCGAGGTAGAGCGCCTCGGCGATCGCGTCCTTGGAGGGAAAGTGATGAAACAGAGCGCCGTTTGAGACGCCGCTGCGTTCGGTGATGCGCGCGACCGTCGTCTGCTCGTAGCCGTCTTTCAGAAACGAGGCCAACGCCGCCTCGAGGACGCGCTCCCGGGTGTCGCTCGATCCCATACTTCCAGAGTATCACTCCAGAGTATTACTCTGCAAATCTTTCCCTCACAGCGGCCGCGCGATCACCAGCGCGAGCAGGCCGAACACCGCCAGCGGCGTGAGCCACCAGGCGCTCACCCCCGCGCCCGCAACCAGGGCCGTCAGCGAAAGCGCAGTCCCCACGCCGAGGGCGGCGCGCCAGTCATCGCCCACGAAGAATCCCACCAGCGCTCTCAGTGGGCCGCCTATCACCGGTGGGGCTGAACGCGGAGAGGGTGCTCGCCCGAGGATCGGCGGTGCTGCCCGCGCCACGCCGATGAGCGCGAACGCCCCGAGCGCCAGTGCCGGAGCGATCACCAGCAGCGCCACATCGCCCCCGGGCCAGTGCGCGCCCGCGCCCTCCGCGGACCAGAACATGCCGAAGGAGCAGAGCATCACCCCGACGGCGAACTTCATAGTGTTCTCGGGGACTCGCGCGAGCGGCGCGCGCACGGCGATGCCGAGCGCCAAGACACTCAGACCTGCAGCAGCGGCCGCGATCGCGGCAAGGCCGATCCGGTGCTGGTTGGCTCCGAATGTGAGGACGATGAAGGCGACCTCGAGCCCCTCAAGGAGCACACCTTTGAACGCAATGGCAAAGGCGTAGGAGTCGAAGCCGTCGCCTACGGCAGTGGCGCCTTCGGCAGCGCTCGCCTCGCGGGCGTAGATCGCGAGCTCGTCGTGCTTTGCCTTCGCCCCGGCCGCGCGAAGTATCGCCTTGCGCAACCACTGCAAGCCGAAGATCAAGAGCAGACCGCCCACCGCGACGCGCAGCACACCGATCGGCAGCGAGGTCAGGGCGGGGCCAAGGGCGGCAACGATCACGGCCAGGGCGAGCGCGGCGGCGGCGACCCCGCGCAACGCCGATGACCAGCCGCGCGTCGTGCCGACCGCGAGCACGATCGTCAACGCCTCGACCGCCTCCACCGCACACGCGAGGAAGACCGATAGCGCCAGTGTCAGCTCCGCCGGGCTCATCAGAGCAACAAACTTAGATAGTCAGCTGCGCCGCGAGGGTGACCGTGCCGGCTCGGGCGACCGTGACCGTGGTCCAGCCTTCAGCTGCCGGCGCGACGCTCGCCGACCCGGCCGTGACCTGCCAGTAAGGGGTGTAGTGGATGCGCACCAAGAAGCGCCCGGGGCGCACGGCGTGCAGCGTGAAGTCGCCGTCGCTCATGGTGGTCAGCCGCCCCGGTCCGCTGGCCAGCGGCTCGGCGGCAAGCACTTCATAGACCGTCCAGTGGCGGCTGTGGTAGACGGGACGCAGATATGAAAGCCCGTGGCGGATCAGAGCGGCCTCGGCGACGCTGGAGAAGTCAAGCGGCGCGTCTGAGAGCACGACGAAGCGCACGGCGGTGTCGTGCAGCCAGGTGTCATAGGCGCCGGCGCTCAGCACCGGCAGATAGAAGAGCGCGTCGTAGCGTGTGTCCAGCTGGCGCTCCCAGCCGCGGGCGAGTGCGAAGCGCTGACCGAGGATCACCGCGTCCCAGTGCGAGCGGCTGAAGGGAACCTCGATCCGAAGCGGCCCCCCGGCGCTGTGGGCGCTCAGGTAGCGGATCACCGGCGCGTAGAAGGAGGGCCTGGTCGAGGGTTCCTCGGCGGCCTGCAGCGACTGGGCGATCGGCCCGTTGAGTTGCCACAGCACGAGCAGAGCCCCGAGCGCCGCCAGCACCGCGCGAGCGCTACCCGGACCGTGCCCGGCGCGTGGCGCCAACCGCGAGATCGCGGCCCGGACGTCGGAGACGCGCACCGCCCCGGCGAGGATCGCGGGGCCGAACAGCACACCCAGCCGCACCGAGTTGCTGCCCATCGGGGAGGGTATGAGGTAGCTCAGCGCAAGCGCCGCCAGGTACAGGGCGGCACCGGCGCGAAGTTGACGCTCGCGGCGTGGCAGCAGCGCGAGCAGCCCGAGCGACAGACCGCCGGCGGCCAGCAGCGATGAGACCCCGAAGCCCTCATAGCCCCCTTCGGGGAACAGCAGGGCCAGCGCACAGGTCAAACAGAGCGCGGGGGCGGCCAGGGCGATCGCGCGTGCCGGGCGCCCTGCGGAGATCAGATCGGCGAACCCGGCGAGCGCCAGGAAGGCCCCGGCGATCGGGCTCGCGGCCGCGCAGGCGAGCGACAGTACGGCCGAGAAGCGATATTGACCGTGGCTGGCGGCAAGCACCGCCGCCAGAGCCAGGCTCACTCCCGCGGCGAACGTGATCCGCCCGATGAAGAGATCCCCGACGGCGCCGAGGACAAACAGCGTGCTCGCCAGCGCCTCCCTGCCGGGGAACCGCTCGCGGGCGATCCGGCCGAAGATGAGCGTGGAGGCACTGACCGAGGCGACCCCCGCCCAGTGCAGACCCAGAAACGCCGCCAGCGGCGGAAACAGGAGACTGTAGGCGGGCAGGTAGTGGCCGGCGTACCAGTTCTCGTCCCACAGCGTGAAGCCCTCGCGGGCGAACAGATGAACGCGGTAGACCTGCGCCGCTAGATCTGGGCTGCGCGGCGACCACAACAGCCACAGCGCGAGCAGCGCGGCGAGCGTCACCTTCGCGGGGTCGAGTCCGGTGCGCGCCACGCGCCCGCTGAAGCTCGCCAGACGGGCGCCGCTCACACGCTCACACCGACCGGGCCGGGGCGATGGGAACCTTCCGGGCAAAACTCATCCACGGCCACCGGGGCTTCCGCGGCGGCGAAGCTCGGCCCCCGAGCCCGCCTGTCGCTGAGCTCGAGGATCGCCCGGGCGGCGCTGTGGCCGGCCACCGGCGCCGGTGGCCTGGAGGGATTCTCGATCAGGCGCCTCAGTTCGCGGGTGAGCGACGGGATGTCGCCGGCGTGAGCGATCAGCCCGAGCTTCACCATCGCCCTGGTGTTGTGGGCTATGTGCCCGACCCCCAGGCCATAGGAGATCACCGGGCAGCGGTGGGCGGCGGCCTCCAGGCAGGTGACGCCCGCGGTGCCGTGGACGAGCACGTCGGCGGCGGCGAGCAACGGCGCCATTTGGCTCGAGTATCCGAGGATCCGCACCCGCGCCACTGAGCGGTAGCGGCGCTCGAGGCGCCGGGCGCCACGCTCGTTCTCACCACAGACAACCACCACCTGGGCGCCGTCGAGCTCGACGGCGGCGCTAACCGCCCCGGCCAGGTCACCCAGTCCCCAGCCGCCGCCGGTGATCAGCACCAGCGGCGTGTCGTGCTCCAAGCCGAGCTTGTCGCGCGCTTGCGCGACCGTCTGGCTGGCCCGGTGCACCGCGCCAAGCGGCGGGGCGACGGCGATCGCGTTGTCAGCGGCGCTCACGCTCGCGATCTCTGGGAGCGACTCGGGGTAGCTGGCCAGATGCAGATCGGCGCCCGGGTGCGCCCAGAAGTGAAGACTCGCGAGGTCGGTGATCAGCGCACACAGGGGCCGGTCGAGCTCGCCGCGCTGGCGCATAACCCCGAGTGGGGCGGTTATACCCGGGTAGGTGGAGACGACGACGTCCGGACGCTCGGCGGCGATCACGCGCCCCAGCCGTCCGCGGGCGGCCCGGTAGAGGAGCCTCGAGCTCAGCCAGCGCCCCACGCGCGAGTGGACCCCGAGGGCGTAGGTGAGGGAGTAGGCACGCGGGCAGTGTGTCAGTTGCCAGCGCGTGAAGCGCTCCAGAAATCCCCGCAGCGCGCTGCTGGGGGCACCCAGTCCGTTGCGCACGGTCACGTTCGTCGCCGGTGTGAGCCGGGCGAACTCCTCGCGCAGACCCTCGGCCGCGGCGTGATGGCCGCGCCCGACACCGGCGGAGAGGATCAGCACTCTTCTTTGGCGAGGTTCGCTCACTGTCGGCGCGCTCGGCGGTGGATGGGCTACAGCCCTCCCGCGGCGCCGGCCGGGCCCTCGGGCAAGCGCCTCGCCTCACGGCGAGCGCGGTGGGGACGCCGGGCGCTCGCCGAGGGCCGGTTGTCGGGCACTGGGCGCGGCGGCACGGGCACAGGATGAGCACCGAAGATGAGAAGCGCCTGAGAGGGCTTCTCTCCGGCCTGGGCGATCACTTCGCCGAGCCCCAACACAGGGGCTTCTCATCTTCCAGCTCCCCGCCGCAGTCCGGGCAGTCCGCCGGTGGCGGTGGCTCTCTGGAGGGCGCCGCCGTGAACCGTGTCTGGCAGCGCCGGCAGCGCAACTGACGTTCGGGGGCCGCGGGCTCGTTCATCGCAGGATGCCGGTGTGCCCGATCGAATAGCGCCCGGGTTGCGGCCACACGCACAGGCCGTGCGGGCCGTTGCCGACGTTGATGCGGTGTAGCAGGCGCCCGGTAACGGTCGAGATCGCGTACACCTCGCTTTCGTAGCGCCCAGAGAGCCACAGCACCTTGCCGTCGGCGGAGAGGCCGCCCATGTCCGGTGAGCCGCCGCCTTGCAGGTGCCACTTGGCGATCACCTCCCGGCGCGCGAAGGACACCAGCGAGATCGAGCCTTCCATCCGGTTTGAGACGAACAGCACCTTCGCGTCGCGGCTGGGATAGAGGCCGTGGGCGCCCGCGCCGGTGTGCAGAAATCCGATCTTTCTCATCGTCGAAGCGTCGATCAGCCAAACCCCGTTCTCGGCCATGTCCGCCACGTAGAAGACCCGGCCGTCGGGTGAGAGCTTGACGTCCTGGGGCATCGCGCCGGTGGCCAGTTCGATCGTCTTGGTGATCCGCTCACGCTGCAGGTCAACGACGATCATGCGCCCCGCGAACTCGCAGGAGACCAGCGCGAAGCGCCCATCGGCGGTGAAGTCCATGTGGTCCACACCGGCGCACTGGGGGGTCGCCAAAGCGTGGTGGAGCGCCATTGTGTGGGCGTCGCGGAAGTCGAGCTCGCGGTGGGCCTCGGCGACGATGATCGCGTAGCGCCCGTCGGCGGTGAAGTACATGTTGTAGGGGTCGAGCACCGGAATCGGTTTGCCCGGACGCCCGGTTTTCGGGTCGATCGGGGTGAGCGAGTTGCCGGCGTCGTCGGTCACATACAGGGTGCGCAGATCCCACGAGGGCGTGACGTGCTGGGGCAGCGCACCGACCGGGAACTGGGCGATCACTTTGAAGGTGCGCTGGGAGATCACATCGACGGTGTTCGATTGGCTGTTGGGGACGTAGACCAGTTCCGGATCGCCACGGACGGTGGGACTGAGCAGCCCCGGGCGCTCGGCGGCGTAGACGTTGTGGCTGTCCAGTAGCGGCGGGATGCGCCCGGGCGCCGGCACGCTCACGGCGGAGGAGCTGATGGCCTTCCGCGCCACCGGGCTGGCCGCCGAGCCGCCGCAGCCGAACAGACCGAGGGGGAGCGCCAGCGCGGCGAGCGCTCCCGGGATCTTCGCGCGAGCGCTCATCCAGAGGCCTTGAACGTCAGGACGCGATCCTGGACTTCCCCGCTCGGGTCGCGCCCGCCGACCACGAGGATGCGTCCGGGCAGCGATGCGGCGCCGAGATCCGAGAGCGCCAGCGGCAGACGCCCGGCCGGTCTGCTGGCGCCGCTGAGCGGGTCGATGGCGAGAATCGAAGACCGTTGTTCGCTCAGGTTTTCCCCGCGCCCACCAAAGAGGTAGAAGTGCCCGTCGAGCGTCGCGCCGGCCGCGTGGGTGATTGGATAGGGCAGCAATCCGATTTGGCGCACGCTTGCCGTGTTCGGATCGAAGGACAGGATCGCGCGCTGCGCGGTGACCCCGGATGTGCCTCCGGCGATCAGCAGATGACCGTCGATCGCCCCAACCGCGGCATAGCGCAGCGGGCGCGGCAGCGTCCCGACGACCCGGACCGTCCCCGCGGGGGTGAACGCCACGATCGTGCGCAGCGGGACCGTCTCGGTGTATCCGCCGACGACGTAGGCGGTGTGGCCGAGCGTGGCGGCCTCCACATCGGAGGCGCCGACGGGCAGATGTCCCGCCACCTGGGTGCCGCTGGGCCCCACCCGAAGGATCAGTGAGCTTGCGCTGCTCACGTTTCCGCCGCCGAAGAAGTACACCTGTCCGTCGATGTTTGCCGCGGCGCCATCGTGCTCGGCGCTGGGGAGTTCGCCGAAACGGCGTGTGGCACCGTCGCCGATCAACACCGTCTCGGCGAGAGATCCGTCGGCGCTGTCCAGACCGCCGAGGGAAAGCGCGCCCGTGCCGTAGGGGGCGACGGCTGGCAGCTGCACGGCCTGCGGGAGTTTCACGGTGGCGCTGAGGCGAAGCGCGATCGGGTGGACGCTCACCGGTGCGGCGTGGGTGGTGTTGGACGCGGCGCCGTTGGTGTTCTTGGCGCCGCAGCCGGCGAGGGCCACACCCACCAGCAGCGGGATCGGAAGGACGCCTGCGGGGACTCTCACCGGGCCCATCTTGCGGTCGGGCACCTGAAGCACTCCTGAACGGCTCGGCGGCGTCAGCTGAAGCGCCTGAGCCCGGGATAGCCCGCCAGCGGCACGCTGTGCTGGTAGGCCCAGCGCTCGTTTCCCGGGCAGTGGCGGCCGGTGTGGCAGCCGTGGGAGGCGTAGTAAAAGCGCACCTCGTCGCGTGCGACTTGGCGGGCGAGGGTGGCGGTGCGCTCGAGCTCCCCATCGAGGTCGTTGAGCACGATCACCGCAAGCGCGTCGCGTGAGACGAGCCCGACCACGTCATATACGTTGGCGCTTGCCACCTCGAAGCGCGCGCCGGCGCGATGAGCGATCAGGTAGCGGCTCATCGCCCTGGTTGTCGGGTCGTTGAGTACCGAATCGGAGCGTCTGGAGTCGATCAGCCGCAGGTCGCTCCCCACTGGCGCCGCCAGCAGGCCGACCGCCAGACAGATCCCAAGCGGACGGTTTGCCCGCTTGCCCGGGGCGCGAGCGAGGGCCCGGTAGAGCGCGCAGACGAGCGCCGTCGCGAGCGCCACCAGCGAGATGATCGTCTCCGCGGACCCCGGATGCAGTGACAGCAGATAGCCGCCCAGGCCAATCACGGCCCCCGCCAGCGCGAGGTTCACCGCGCGCCCGTGCTCGCCCACCAGCACACCCACCGATAGCGCCAGCAGCGCGCACAGCGCCGGCGTGAACGCTTCCAGGTAGCGGATCTCCAGACGGCGCATGAAGCTGAACAGCAGAAGGCCGCACCCAAACCACACGCTCAGGGCGATCGCAAAACGCGCTCGCGGATCCTTAGCGGGCATACGGTGCAGGCGCCGTGCGTGCGCGCCAAGCGCGAGCGCCCCCAGCGCCAGGACGCCCAACAGCTGAAAGCCGATCAAGGCGCCGTAGGAGGAGTGCCCGCCAAAGAGCAGCCGCAACGGCCCGGGGGCACCGACCGATGAGCTGCTGAGCGTCCCGACCGCGCCGTGCCCGTTGAAACGATTCACGCCGTTGTAGAGAAAGATCATCCGCCAGATGCTCCCGCCGTGGGAGCCGATCGGGATCGGGCGCGAGGACGCCGGGGTCAGCGAGGCGATCGCCGCCCAGGACAGCGAGACCACCACGAGCGTGGCGATCGGGGCGCACAGGGCCACCAGACGCCGGGCCGGCGGGGCCGCCCACGCCCACATCAGAAACAGCGCCGGAAGGATGATCAGAGCCTCGGTGAGCTTGACGTTGAAAGCGACTCCCACCAGCGCGCCGGAGAGCGCCGAGAAGCGCGTGCGGTGATCGCGCAACGCCAGCCAGCCCGACCACATCGCGGCTACCAGCAGCGCGGCCATCACCGAGTCCATCGTGTCGCTGCGGGAGGTCAACACGGCGACCGGTGTCACCGCCAGCGCCAGCGCGCCGAGCAGCGCCACCGGCAGGCCAAACGGCTTGCGCAGCGCCCGGAGCAACAGCGCACAGGCGGCGCTGCCGCCGAGTGCCTCCGGCAGATGCAGCCCGAACAGCCCGAATCCGAGTGTCTTTGTGGCCGCGACCTGCAGCCACAGATCGACCGGCGGCTTGTCGATCGAGATCGCGCCACCGGGCTCGATCGCCCCGAAGAAGAAGTCGTGTAGCGAACCGCCCATGCTGCGCACCGCGGCGTCGTAGAAGCTGTTGCCGGGAACCGTGTGGATGCTCCACAGCCGCAGCGTCAGCGCCGCCGCAAAGACGAGGCCCAGCGCCAGCCGACCCGCCCAGCGACCGGCCTGGCTGGAGTGCGCAAGGACCTCCACCGCCGAGACTCTTCAGCAGGACGCCTGAACTGTTCCTGAACGTGTGAGCAGGTAAGCGTGTGCTCGCCGGTAAGCTGCTGGCACGGGTCCCCCGGCGCAGGATTCCCGAGCGTCTTAGCGATGGGCCGTGTTTTGGTTGTCGATGAACAGCGAAACCCAGTGACGCTCGAACCGGCCGTCGCCCTGGTCGAGGACGACGGCGATCTGCGGCGCATGCTCAGCCGCGGCTTGACCGAGGAGGGGTTCGCGGTCAGCTCCTACTCCACCGGCGCGGCGCTGTTGAGCGCACTGGAGCGCCAGGCGGCGGATCTGCTGGTGATCGACATCGGCCTGCCCGACTCCGACGGGCGGGATGTCTGCCAGGCGCTGCGCGCCCGGGGGGTGGATGTGCCGGTGATGTTCCTGACCGCCCGCGGGGCACTCAGCGATCGCCTGTCCGGTTTTCACGTCGGCGGCGACGATTATCTGGTCAAGCCGTTCGCGCTGGACGAGCTGATGGTGCGCCTGAGAGCGCTGCTGCGCCGACCGGCTCAGAGCGGTGTGAGGATCGCGGGCGAGTTGATGCTCGACCCGGCGACACACTCGCTGCGTGACGGGGAGCGCGAGCAGCCGCTGACCCCCACCGAGTTTCGGATCCTGGCGTTGCTGAGCGCCCGCCACGGGGAAGTCGTTCGCCGCCGCGAGCTGATCACCGTCGCCTGGCCCGCCGGAGCCGTCGTACACGACAACACGCTGGACGCCTACCTGGCGCGTCTGCGTCGCAAGCTGCGCACACTCGATCGTCCCGACGCGATCGTGACCGTGCACGGCGTCGGCTACCGGCTGAACACGTGAGACGGCGCCTATCGGTACGGCTGGTGCTGGCCGCCCTCGGCGCGGTCGCCCTCGGTCTGACGGTGTTGACGCTGCTCTTCAACGTGCTGCTCGCCGGCAGGCTTTCGGCCGACGCCACACAGGAGGCCAAAACCGCCGCGCAGGCGGAGCTCGCGAACCTCAACTACGAACATGGGCGCCTGAGCGTCGAGGAGACACCCCAGGACGGCCAGCTCAGCGAGCGCGTGTGGGTATTGGAAGGCAAGCGTGTGCTGGAGCGTCCGCCGGCCTCGGCGACGGTGCTGGCGCTCGCCGAGGGAATGGCCCAGAGCCGCGCCAGCGTGCACGAAGTCAAGGACGACCTGCGACTGGTCTCCCAGGTGTTTTCGGTGGACGGGCACAGGCGCGGGACCGTCGTGGCGGAGGTGTCGCTCGTCCCCTACGAGCACACCCAGCACCTGGCGCTGATCTCCTCGCTGGTCCTCGACCTGGTGATCCTCCTGATGGTCGCCGTCGTCGCCCGGCAGATCGTGGGGGTGGCGCTGCGCCCAGTGGCGCGCATGACAGCCCAGGCGGCGCAGTGGAGCGAGCAGGACCTCGACCGGCGCTTCGCGCTCGGCCCCGCGCGCGACGAGCTGACCGCGCTGGCGGCGACACTGGACGCTCTGTTGGGACGGCTCGGCGCGAGCCTGCGCCACGAGCAGCGTTTTACCGCGGAGATCGCCCACGAGGTGCGCACCCCGCTGGCCGCGCTGCGTACCGAGGCCGAACTGGCGTTGCGCCGAGAGCGCACCAGCCAAGAGCTGCGCGGCGCGATCACCGAAGTGCTCTTCCATGCCCAACGGATCTCCCAGGTGGTGGACACACTGATGGCCGCCGCCGAGCGCTCCACGACTCCGAGCTCGGCGACGGTCAGCGCGATCGACGCCGCCGAAGCCGCCGTCGGCGACTTCCGTCGACAGGCCGCCAGCCGCGGTATCGAGATGCAGATCCGTCCCGCCGAGCAGCCGATCGAGGTGAACACCGACGAGCGAATGGCGGCGAGGATCCTTGCGCCGGTGCTCGAGAACGCGATCCGCTACGGGCACTCGAAGGTCTCGATCGAGCTCGCTCACGACGGTCCGCACGCGGTCTTCGCGGTGCTCGACGACGGGCCGGGTGTGGGCGCCCAGGAAGCAGAGCGGCTGTTCGAGCCGGGCGTCCGGGGACGCTCAGCCGGCGCCTGGCCGGGTGCCGGGTTGGGACTCTCACTGGCCCGGCGTCTGGCGCGATCGACCGGCGGGGACATCACTGCCTGCCCGGCTGTGGGCAGCGGGCGCTTTGAGATCCGCCTGCCGGCAAGCTGACCCGGGTTAGAGCATGTATCCGCCGGCGGCGGCTACCCAGACCGCGAGCAGCCCCCCGGCGATCGCCGAGTTGGTGGCGAGCCACAGGAGCACTCCGATCCCGACCGCCGCCAGGCAGATCGCCGTGCCCACGATCACTCGCGTTGGCAGGTCCCTGCTCCCTTCAGCGCGTTGTCCGAGCCCATCGTCACCCAGCATGATCGCCGCGAATGAGATCACTCTGAGAGGCTCGGGCGCCCACCGCTTTCAGCCGGAATCGAAAGCCACACGTCTGCTCCGCCGCTCGGCTGGTTGGCCGCGTGGGCGGCCCCGTGGTGGGCGTGGGCGATCATCTGCACGATCGCCAGGCCGAGGCCCGCCCCACCGCGCGAGCGAGCGGGATCGGAGCGGCTGAAGCGCTCGAACGCGCGCGGCAGGAACTCGGCAGCGAACCCGGGGCCCTCGTCGGTCACGTGCAGCTCGAGCTGGCGTTCGCGCAGGGTGGCCTTGAAACGGACCTGACCGCGGCCGTAGCGAAGCGCGTTGTCCAGCAGGTTTGAGAGCGCCTGGCCGAGGCGATCGAGGTCTGCCGACACCGTCTCGGGACCGCCCGTTGAGCTCACCAGCAGCGGGCGCCCGGCGTGCTCGGCGATCGGCCGCAACCGCTCACTGAGCGCCCACATGAGCTCCTCCAGGGTGACCGGGCGCGGCTGGATCGAGATCTGACCCTGTTCGGCTCGTGCCAGCACGAGCAGGTCCTCGGCCAGTCCGATGATGTGGTCGGCCTCCTCCACCGCGGATGCGACCGCGGCCCGCAGCTGCCCGGTGGAACCCTTCTCCCGGAGTGTCACTTCCAGCTCGGCCTTCAGCACCGCCAGCGGTGTGCGCAGCTCATGCGAGGCGTCGGCCAGAAACGAGCGTTCGCGCTCCAGACCGTCGCGCAGACGGTCGAGCATCTCGTTCAGGGTCGCTCCCAGGCGATGGATCTCATCGACGCTCTGGGGCAGCGGCAGACGCGCGTCGGTGTCGGTGGAAGAAATCGTCGCGGCGCGCCGGCGCATCGACTCCACCGGTCTCAGCGCCGCGGCCGCCAGGCCGTAGGCGGCGGCAAACGCCAACGCCAACGCCAGTGGCCCGCCGGTCAAGAGCGCGTCTTCGAGCTTGTCGAAGGCGGCGTCGCGCTCGGCCAGCAGGACTCCGGCGACGACGATCGATCGGCCGCCCTGCACCGGCATCGCATACATCCGCTGGCGCTCCCCGCGCTGCAGTAGCAGCGGCCCCCGCAGCGCCCGGGTGATCTCCGTGGCGCTCAGCAGCGGCGACTTGGGCAACCCGGCGCTGGCGGCCCGCACACCGCCGCGACGGTCGAGGATCTGGACGAAGTTCTGGCCGTGGCCGGGGAGCGCTTCGCCGGGGCCCTGTTCGTGGGCGAGCGCCTCGTTGCGCACGAGGTTTGAGATCTCCTGGGCGCGGGCTCTGAGCGACTGGTCGATGTTGTAGTCCAAATCCGAGCGAAAGCGCAGATACAGAAAGCCCCCGAGGGCGGCGAGCAGGATCGCCATCACACCGGTGAACAGCAGCGTCAGCCGCAGGCGAATCGGCAGACGCGTGAGGCTCAGTCGGGGCACACGCGGTATCCAACCCCACGCACCGTCTGCAGCGTGTTGCGAGCAAACGGCCGGTCGATCTTCTCGCGCAGGTAACGGACGTAGACCTCCACGACGTTTGAGCGGTTCTCGTATTCGTAGCTCCAGACCTGCTCGAGCAGCTCAAACCGCGAAAGCACCACCCCGGGTCTGCGCATCAGCGCCTCCAGCAGCGCGTACTCCTTGGGCGAGAGGTCGATCGCCTGCTCGCCACGCCAGACCTGGTGACGCGCGGAGTCCAGGCGCAGGTCTCCGACGCTCAGCAGCACTGGTCGCTCGATCGGGCCGCGACGACTGAGCGCCCGCACTCGCGCCAAGAGCTCCGCGAAGGAGAACGGCTTGATCAGGTAGTCATCCGCGCCACTATCCAGACCCTGTACGCGATCGTCCACGGCGTCGCGGGCGGTCAGCATCAGCACCGGGGATTGGATGCCACGCTCGCGCAGGGTGGCGCACACCCGAAAGCCGCTGAGATCGGGCAGCATCACGTCGAGCACGATCACGTCGTATTCGGTGGCGCCGGCGCGCACGAGCGCGTCGCGCCCTTCGGCGACCGTGTCGGCCGCGATTCCGTCGGTGGCCAGGCCGCGACGAAGGACCGAGCCGAGCTTTATGTCGTCCTCGACGACCAGTACACGCACACTCGAAGCCTCTCTGAACAAGATGAGAGCAACATGAGAACCGCGGCGACTCTCATCCGGTTTCACCTACGGCGCACAGAAGAGCACAAACGACGATCGGCGACGCTGCTACTCGGTCTCATGAGCGGCGCCGACGCCGATCCGCCCAGGACGCCAGACTTCTCCACATGCCCGAGCGCGATGTCCGACAGATCGGCACTGAGCGAGACGATCCCGGCGGCGCCTTCACCGAGGAGCCGGTGCGGATCGTGCCCTATGACCCCACCTGGCCCGAGCGCTTCCAGCATGAGCGCGTGGCGCTGGCCGGCGCGATCGGCGAGCGAGCCCCAGGCGGCATCCACCACGTGGGCGCCACCTCGGTGCCGGGCCTTCAGGCGAAGCCGATCATCGACATCCTGATCGGCGTGCGCGGTCTTTCAGAGTCACGCGCCTGCTTTGATCAGCTGGCCGCCCTCGGTTACCTGTATGCGCCCTATCGCGCCCATGAGATGCACTGGTTTTGTAAGCCGCATCCGAGTCGGCGCACACACCACCTTCACCTCGTGCCCCTCGACACACCCAGGTTTCGCGCCGAGCTGACGTTTCGCGACTACCTGCGAAGCCACCCGGACCGCGCCCTGGAATACGGGCAGCTAAAGCAGACTCTCGCAACGCGATTCGAACGTGATCGCGAGGCATACACCGAGGCCAAGAGCGAGTTCGTCCTCGAGACGGTGCGCCGCGCTTACGATCAGCCGCCCGGCGGCTGAGGAAATTCGCACCGGTTCGCTTGGTCCGACGCACTGCGGTTGTCTGAGCCCACGCGGGAGCCTCGACCGGCTGCAGGTTCTCAGTCCGCCCTCTGAAGCCGAGGAGACTCGCCAAGCTCATAGGATGCGGGCTGTGCGCCGTTCAGCGATCAAGCAGGGAGGGCTGCCAACCGATGCGATCCGGATGGACCCGGATGCGCTTCCTGAGATCCCTGCCGGCCCGATAGCGGACCGGCTTACGATCTGGCCGATGGAGGACGGGCGTTACGGTCTGGACGCGACCTTCCACGGAGCTACCGGACACGAACGCGTCGCCCAGCACGAGGCCGCGCTCGAGGGCCTGGGGGTGAAGTACCAGTTTCGCGGGGAGCCCGACGGAAACTGGACACTGCGCTTGGGGCCGCTGAAGGCGACAGAGGTCGCACAGGCCCTGGCCGCGTTCCTGTACTAGACAGTTTGCTCAGCAGCTCTCGAGCAGGCGCCCGATCAGCGCCTCGATCCCGGCCTCATCCAAAGAGCTCTCGGCGGCGAGCAGCTGGTCCAGCAGAACACCGTCCAAACAGGCCACCAGCTGGGCGGCGTGCGCACGAGCGCACGAGCATCCCAGGGCCAGCAGGACCGTCTCGGCGAGCTTCACGAATCGCTCTCGGGCATCGGAGAGCTCGCTGTGCAGCGATGGGCGACGGGTGGACTCGAGCACCAGCTCGTAGCGGGCCAGCAGCAGCGTTCGATCGCCAGGGTCGAGGATGTGTCGCAGCCCAGCCACGATCAGCCGGCTTGCCTGCTCGCGGTCCAGTCGCAATTCGGTCTCGGCGATCACATCGGCGGCGGGACCGATGTCGAGCTCGACGTGGCGGGAGAGCGCCGCCTGGAGTAGAGCGGCGCGCGTTCGGAAGTAGTTGGAGGTGGAGCCCTCGCTCAGACAGGCCGCGCGGTCAACGGCACGGTGGGTGAGGCCGCGGGCCCCCCTTTCGGCCAGCACCGACAGGGCCGCCTGGGTGATCTGCTCGCGCCGCGGTGAGCCTGTCTTGGCGGATGAAGCAGCCACTACAGATGTAGTATAGTCGCCGCGATGGCCAACGCGCTGGAGGACCGGACACTGCAAGCGGGCCAGCCCGGCTATGAGGCGGCCCGCCGCGCGGCGGTGTGGAACGCGCGCACACCCGAGCGTTACCCCGAGACGATCGTGCTGGCCCACAGCCAAGAGGACATTCAAGAGGCCCTGCGCCAAGCGCGCCAACGTGGCCTGAAGGTGGGCATCCGCTCGGGCGGGCACAGCTGGGCTGGCAACCACCTGCGCAACGGCGGGATGCTGCTCGACCTCTCGGCACTGAAAGACCTCGAGGTCGACCCCGGCTCGATGCGGGCCAGCGTGCAACCTGGGCTGACGGGCGATGAGCTGCTGGGCGCGCTGGCAGAGCACGACCTGTTCTTCCCCGCCGGGCACTGTCCCGGAGTGGGGATCGGCGGTTATCTGCTGCAGGGCGGCTACGGCTGGAACGGGCGCGTGCACGGCCCCGCCTGCATGAGCGTGGAGGCAATCGACGTGGTGCTCGCCAGCGGCGAGCTGGTGCACGCCGACGAGCACGAGAACTCCGAGCTGCTGTGGGCCGCGCGCGGCGGTGGACCGGGCTTCTTCGGTGTCCTCAGCCGCTTTTACCTGCGCCTACAGCGCCGCCCGAAGCTGGTGGTGAACAGTGTGTTCCTGTATTCGATCGAGCTGCTGGAGGATGTCTTTCGCTGGGCCGCGGAGATAGCGCCGAAGGTGGCGCGAGAGATGGAGATGATGGTGTTCATCCACCGCACCGAGGAGGGGGAACTGGAGATAGCGCTGACCGGGCCGGTGCTCGTGGATTCAGAGCTAGCGGCACGCGAGGCGATCGCGGTGCTCGAGAGCTGCCCGGTGCGCGAGCGTGCCAAGCTGGCCCTCCCCTACGTTCCCGGCGAGCTCGCCGACCTGTACGCGGGCGCTCACGCGGCCTACCCAGACGGCCACCGCTACGCGGCCGACAACATGTGGACGCACGCCCCGATCGAGGAGCTCTTGCCGGGGCTTCATCGCATCGCCGAGACGATGCCCGAAGCGCCCTCGCACATGCTGTGGATGAACTGGGGTCCCGGGAGCACACCCGCGCCGGCGCGCCCGGACATGGCCTACAGCGTCGAGGACGACACCTACATCGCGCTGTATGGGGTGTGGCGCGAGGCGGTGAACGACGCCGCTGGGGTGGCGTGGGCTACCGAACGCATGCGCGAGCTCGAGCCGCTGGGCAGCGGCATACAGCTGGCGGATGAGAACCTGGCGATGCGCCCAGCGCGCTTCCTCGGCGAGCAGCAGATGCGCCAAATGCAAGCGCTGCGCGCCCGCTACGACCCCGAGCAGCGTTTTCACTCGTGGATGGGCGACCCGCAGGCATAGCGGCGATGCGCCCTCCCTCAGACGACCGCCTCGCCGAGCGCCATGAGCGCTGAGCCTCTCAGCGACTATCTCGAGCGGGCGATGAGCGCACCCTCACCGGACGTGCTGGCGGCGATCGCGGCGGGCCCGATCGACACCCGTCAGGCGCTCGCGCTGGCAGACGTCGATCGCCTGCTCGATCCCTCGCCGCTTCAGTGTGAGACCGGCTGGTGCGTGCTGGGGGACAACGTCGCCTACGTGGCCGTGCAAACAGCGATGCCCGCGGTCAGCGCGGCGATGGTGGACTGGTGGTTTGACTGGCATCCGCGCGAGCCGTTGCGCTATCGCCTGTGGCATCCAGCGGCGCACCTGAACAACTCGCTGCAGGAGCCCGCCCTTACAGGCGCAAAGGCCCACTGGGGAGCGACCCACCACCCCGTCGAGGACGTCGGCATCGGCGTGGTGCATGCCCGCATCGAGTTCCGCTCGCCGAGGGAGATGGGCATGGCAAGCGACGCGCTGGAGGACCAGCGCGTCGCGACGATCGTCTGTGGCTACGCCGGCGATGACCGCCTGCGCATGCGCCACACACCGATGTTCCACGTCTTCCTGCGCGACGGCGAGGGAGTGACTCTGCGCAGCCGCTTCTGGCTGGGCGCCGCGCTGCGGCCATTCGGCCCGCTCGGAGCCGCTGGGGAAAGGGTGCTCAACAGGCCACTGGTGCGCCGCCTGGCGCTGCCGGGGCGCCTCCCACGGGCGCTTGCCACCCACTGCGCGCAGGAGTACTCAAATCTCGCCTCGCTGCTGCCAGAGCTGTATCGGCGCTTCGCAACGTCGCGAACCTAGCGGCCGGGATTGCGCGCCGATCAGTCCCGGGGAAGTCGATCCTCCTCGCGGCGTGAGCCGACTCCTCCCAGCAGCGCGGCCGTGGCCAGGTCGACGATCTCAGCGCGCGGCACCTCGGGGTGCTCGGTCCACCACAGGGCCAGACCGACCATCGCCGAGCGGATGAACTCCGCGAGCATTTCGACGTGACGCTCGGGCACCTCGACCTCGGTCTGGGAGCGGATCAGATACATGTTCACCGCGCGCGCCGAACGCTGCAGCTCGCGATGAAAGCTCTGCACCTGAGGATCTCCGGTCGTGTCCCGGAAGAGCAGCCGCCAGGTGTAGGGGTTGCTCTGGACATGGGCGAGCCACTCCTCCACGGCCCGAGGGATGCGCTGCGCCAGCGGGCCCGGTCCGGACAGGCTCTGAGCCAGCTGATCCAGCAGCGCGTCGCGGTGGGCGGCGAGCAGCGTCAGGTGCAGTTCGCGCTTTGAAGGAAAGTGGCGATGGAGCAACTGCTTGGTGACGCCCGCCCGTGCGGCGATCTCGGTGAGCGTCGTGGCGGCATATCCCTGCTCGACGAACAGTGCGCACGCCGCCTCTTCGATCACCCGCCGTCGCTCGGAGGCCGGAAGTCTGCGCTTGGGAGCGGTCTCGGTCATCTCGTTGACAGGGAGAGTAATCCCATGCTAAGTTGACTTGCAATCAACTTATGAGTGATCCGGTCGAAGATCCCCTTCTGCGCCAGCGCTATCGCTTCACGCCTGAAGCGGACGGCATGCGGGTCGACATCGAAGTGGACCCGGGAGGCAGCGTGCCCAACCACCTGCACCCAACCGCCCAGGAGAGCTGGGAGGTGATCGAGGGCGATGTCACCTTCAAGGTCGCTGCCGCCGAGCACCGCCCGGCGAGCGGCGAGCGGCTCGTCGTGGCCCCCGGCGTTCGCCACTCGTTCAAGAACTCAGGCCAGGGGGTGGCGCTCGTGCGTGCGTATGTGAAGCCGGCGCTCGACATCCGTGGATTTCTCGAAGACGGCGCCGCGCTGAACCGTGCCGGGAAGGTCAGCCGCCGCGGCCTGCCCAAGAGCTTCGATGGGCTGTTGGCAGCCTCAGCGTTCGTCGAGCGTTATAAGCAGACGACCGTGCTGCTGTTTGGACTGCCCGCGCCGCCCCGGGCGCTCCAGCGCCTGATGACGCCGATCCTCGCCCGTGCGCACGCCCGCCGAGGACGCTCAGCGCCTTGAGTGTCCCCGGCGCACAGCGCACCCGGCTGGGGCCCGCCAGCAGAGTCATGGCGCTCGCCTACAAGCTGTTTGGGCGCATCCGCCACCGGCGCGCGTTCGATACCCCCGAGCAGCACGGATCGGCGAGCGACTTCGCCGCGTTCGCCGCTGCGCGCCAATGTCTGCTCGTCACCTTCAAGCGCTCCGGCGAGCCGGTCCCGACACCGGTCAACTTCGGATTGGCCGAGGGCAAGCTCTACTTCCGCACCGAGCCCCACGTGGCGAAGGTCAAGCGAATCCAAAACCAGCCGCTTGTGCGGGTGTGCCCGTGCAATCTGCGCGGCAAGCCGACCGGCCCCTTCGTGCAGGCGCACGCCAGAGCACTCACGCCCGGCGAGGACGCCGCCGCCCGCGCCGCCGTGGCGGGCAACTGGCGAGCGGACATGAAGCTCGCCGAGCTCGGCATGGACCGGGTCGGGGTGCCGATGCTCTACATCGAGCTGACCGCCGCAGCGACGAGTTAGCCACAGAGCCGCGAGGCGCTCCACAGCGACTGGGAGCAGCAGTCTTCAGTCGGCTTGGCGCAGGAGCAGCAGCACACCGGCCCCGGTCGGTGAAAGCGCCTGGAGGAACCGCGTGTCCTTGGCGGTGAGCTCGCGAAACTCGGCTATCTGATCGGCGTGTGAGATGACGTTGTCGACCGCGAGCAGCCCCCCGGGGGCGAGAACGCGCACGAGGTCCGGCCAATAGCCGCTGTAGGCGGGTCGCTCGGCATCCAGAAAGATGAAGTTCCATTCGCCGTCCTGGCTGCCGGCAAGAACATCGCCGGCGTCAGCGACACGCAACTCGACCTGCTGCTCGAGCCCGGCCCGGCGCAGATTCTCACCCGCCTGGGCACAGCGCTTCGCGTCGATCTCCACGCTTGTCATCTGGGCACCGAGCGCCCTGGCAGCGTCGGCGAGCCAGATCGTCGAGTACCCGTTTGAGGTTCCCAGCTCCAACAGTCGCTTGGGAGCCGACGCGCGGATCAGCAGGGCCAGCAGGCGTGCGCTGTCGGGCTCCAGGTTGCGCAAGCGGTGCAGGCGGTCGGTCTGCCCCTGATCGTGCTCGCGCCCGTGCAGGTAGAGGTCCTCCAGCAGCTCCGTCAATTGGCTGTCCATTCCTATCCCGCCTTTCTTTGCCTCAGAGTGAGCGTTCTGGAGATAATCGCGCCTGTTGGCCTCGCCTCCGCGGACAGACCGACGCGTTGAAGTGGCGTATCGTCTCCCTCGCCAGAGCAAGACCTTAGAAAGACGGTTAGGGGGAAGTCGTGAACACCACCGCATCAGGGCGCCAGACGAGCGCCAACGAGGAGGCAATCCGAGCGTGGGACGGCCCGCTGTATGAGCGCTTCGTGCGTTTCCGCGAGACCGTCACGAGCGGGCTCGGCGCCCACGGCGAGGAGGCCCTGCGCCTGAACCCACCCGAGCGCGGGCAGCGGGTGCTCGATGTCGGCTGTGGCTTTGGCGATACCACTCAGCGGATCGCCGGGCTGCTTGGCCCGGATGGCGAGGCGGTCGGTGTCGATGCTGCCCCACGCTTCATCGAGGACGCCATCCGCGAGGCCTCAGAGGCCGGCGTTGGAAACGCCCGGTTCCTGCTCGCCGATGTTCAGGAGACGCTCGCCGGCGAGGGGGGCTTCGATCTGGCCTTCTCGCGATTCGGCACGATGTTCTTCGCCAATCCCGTCGCGGCGATGCGCAATGTCCGTCTCACGCTGCGCCCAGGCGGAAGACTGGTGATGGTCGTTTGGCGCCGTCGCGTTGACAACGATTGGCTCTACCGCGCCCAGACGATCGTCGAGGGCATCGTCGAGCGCCCCGAAGAGTACGACGAGCCCACCTGTGGCCCGGGACCATTCTCGATGGCCGATGCCGACACCACCAGCGAGATCCTCATCAATGCCGGCTTCACCGATATCGCTCTGCGCCGCTGCGACATACCGATCATGATCGGCAGGGACCTCGAGGAAGCCCTGGAGCTGGTCATGGCGCTGGGCCCCGCCGGTGAGATCCTGCGCCTGGCTGGGGATCGTGCCGCCCACCTGCATGGCCAGGTCGAGGCGGCCCTGCGCGAGGGCCTTGCCGAGTTCGCCTGCGAGGGAGAGCTGCGTGCGCCCGCCTCGACGTGGATCGTTACCGCGCTGGCGCCCTCGACAGACGGCTGAGTTCCCGCCCCGAGGAATCTGAGCCTGGCGGCCTATCCGTCTCCCACGGGTTGGCCATGCTCGCCGGCCTGAGCGTTGTGACCCGCACAGGTGGCCTTGTGGACTTCTTCGGTCAGCGCCTTCATCCGCTCGGTGAGAGTGTGGATCTGCTCGGTCAGCTCGGTGTTCTTCTGCAACAGGCTCGTCTGGAATCCCGCTAGTTCGTCGCGATGCTTGGCTGAAGCTTCCTCGTTTGCCTTGTCGGTCCTCGTCTGGGCCTTCTGGGCGATGATCACGAGCGCTCCGGTATAGAAAGCCACGGCCGAGAACACGAGATTCAAAAGAATGAACGGAGCGGGATCAAAGCCCCGGCCGTTGAGCAGCCCTTCCCAGGAGTTGCTCAGGAAGTGAACGACGTGGTTGGTCAGTATCCAGCCGATGATCACGGCCGAGCTGACGAGCAGAAAGCCGACCGTGCCCATACCGCTGGCGACTTTCTCCGATACACGCTCCATGAAGCTGCTGCCACCAGCATATGGCGAGGATCCCGTGCTGGCGCTGTAGTGCTGGTGGTGGCGCAGCGGATCGCCGGCACCCGTTTGGCCCTGGTCGACTTCGCTGACAGCCATCCACGTTCCTTTCGGTCGAACCGATTCCAGACGGGCCCGCAGCCGCGTCCTGTAGTGGCTATCGAACCCGATCGACAGGACGGCATCGCGAATGCGCCGCGGAAGCAGACAGCGCAGGCCAACCGAGCCCATACCGGTGGAGATCTCCCGAAGCTCCGAAGCCCGCGGAGAAGCTGTGCAGAGGACCATCGTCTGAAAGCCAGGGCTCGCGTGCCGGGCGCTCCGTGGAAACCGGACCGCAGCGTGAAGGGCACTGCTCCAGACAGCCAAGCGCAGGCTCGACAGCCGTGAGGGTGAATCGGTGTCGACTGGACCGACTGGGAAAGCCATGGTCGGGTTTGATTGACTCATGCCGGCAGCGTAGCTAGCGCCTGGGGCGGTTCAGTCGCGCGCCGCTGTCGCACTGCAACCGAACGCGCTTGGGCAACAGTGCCATCCGCGCCTATTCGATGCGTCGGCTCGCCGCTCGGGTTCAGAGCTGACCCGCCTGGGGTGCTCGGAAAGCGACTCCTGCCGGACACATCTCAAGCGTCCAGGCAACGCCAACAGACTCCCGGAAGCTTGACGCGATGATGAACCATTGACGAATCCGATGCGACCACCGGCTCCCCCGCTACATCTCTTGGGTGGATCCGAAAGTAAACGTTTTCACCAATATCACTCGATTGCGGATATAGCCGCCGAAACAGGCACTGAGCGACGCGTCGTGAGTACCTTTTCTGACCTCATCGGTCCCGTTTATTTCTCCGTTTTGAGCTGATCGGTCCTGTTCATCCATCGCTTTCGGCCCCGTTTTGGCTTCACCGGTGGCCCTGTAATCGGGACCGTGGAGCGCTTCTGGCTGTATTTCCTGACCTGTTGGATCCCCTGTCTTCGAGGCTCTCTCCGGCGGCTTTTGCCGCTTTTCACTTTTACCACAAACTCACAACCTTCTACTTCTATGTGGGTGTTCTGGGAGAGGGTTGCTCCATTCTGGGCCACGAATTCGGTCGGCATCACCAGTTTCTGTGTGCACAGATTTCCATTGGCCGACAGGGCGGAGAATTCGCCCTCTGGGAGCTTTAGTTCGAAGCTTGATACTGGGGCATCTGGAACCGACGCAAACGTGCTGGTTGTGACCTGGCCCTTGATCTCAGTATTGCCCACGAGATCGATCACGATCCCTTCGCCTTGGAGGATCATCACCACATCCGGGAACGCCGCACCTCCATGGCTCACCAGATACACAGGCCCTTGCAGTGGCACCGAGAGTATTGGCGTATGCGCAATCGCCATTCCGACTAGCGAAGCCTTTGGACAACCAGCCGGGTTTTCCGCGAACTGTTTTTCGGTGCAAGCTTTTTGAAGCGTTGTCAAGCGAGCTGGCAAGGCCGAAGGTAGCTTGACTTTGACGCTCTTGACGTTTGCTTCTCCGCTCTGATTGCCGCTCTGTGGCCCACTGTGCGGAAACGTGAGTTTGACATTCAGGCTCGCCCCATTGCGTTTGCTCGCCTTACCCGAGGTCGAGACCGCGAACTTGGGCGCGAACGTCAGCCCCGCGCAGTCCCCAACCTGGAAGCGGGAGGACACGGGAGCGATGGCACCCTGCGTGCTCGTGATCGTGCCCGTGACCGCCATCGGCGCGCAGTTCGTCGGGTTCAGCGTGAAGTTGGGCCGGTCGATTGTGACATTGACGCTACGCAGG
>DATBPE010000124.1:0-6131 GCA_036561505.1 Solirubrobacteraceae bacterium | reverse complement strand
GCGGCGAAAGTGCTGATCGCTGAGGTCATGAAACTGCAGCGCTCTACCGACGCTCAGGAGGTATGGCCTAGGTGTGAGCTCGGCGGGCCACCGCATGCGAGCACTGATTCAACGTCGCCAGATACACGTTTTTCCCGTTCGGGGCGACGATGAAGTTGTGGCTCTGCGCCTTTGAGCTAGTCAGTTCGCCAAGAGCGGGTAGATCCTGATCGAGGATGACGATCCCAGGCCGGTGAGCTAGTGAGCTCGCACGGGTGAGGCAGGTGTACGCATCGCGGACAGGGGAAGCCTCGAGTTGTGAGGAAGCCATCGGAACTAGTTGGGAGAGAAACGGGCGCGCAGCTGGTTTGGGATCCAACCTCAGCTAAGAGCAGCCATACAATGGCGATATTCCATCCCAAGTTCTGTGACGATAAATTGCTCAGGGGAGATATTCGTAACGGAGATTGGGATGCGTTTTAGCTGCTCCGACAACACCCAGCAGATAGGCTCGTGAGTGGTGGCCGCGAAGATCGAACATATTGATGAGAATCCGCGGCTGCCCTAACCGTGGCGCTTCACTCGGGCTCGAGCACGAACACCTTGAACTCTCGGTCGGTCCGGTGGGTGTACCTCTCGAAGCCTCCGTACAGATCGTTCATGAGCTCCCACAGGCGCTCTCGTTCGCGACCTCCGAGCTCGGTCGCGCTCACCTGACGGCGCTGACGCCCAATTTGCACCGTTGCGCGCGGCGTCGCCGCGAGGTTGAGCGCCCATGCAGGTGGCTGCTCGCTACCCGTGTTCGAGCCGACCACGACTAGCCGATCGCCGTCTTTCGCATAGAGCACGGTTGTAGTACGCGGCTGCCCTGACTTGCGGCCGGTCGTCGTCAGGACAAGCACGGGGCCGCGTCCGAATCGCCCCCCGATGCGTCCGCCGCTCAGGCGATAGAGCTGGGCTTGGAGCTTTCCCGAGAAGCGGACGCCAAAGTCTGGCAGCGTCGCTGTGAACCACGCAAGGAAGCGGTCGCTGAACACCAAAGGCGAGTATCTCGGCGCGGGAGTCGGGTGTCAAGGCGCAAGCCTTGATTGCCGACTCGCCGTGCCCATCGTCTTCCGCGCTAATGCTTGTCGCCCCAACGCGATAGCAGCGGGCCCGGCCATGCGCAATGTGTCCCACCTCGGGCACGCCCGCTGCGGAGGACCGGCAGCTGCCGCAGCTAACAGAGCCCAGACTTCTGCTGAGCCCAAGCGGAAGGGATCGTCTGACGAGTCTCAGCGGCCGTAATCGAGAATCGTCTAACTCGGGCGTCTGCTCGGGTCCAGCCTCGACGCTCGCTCAGCCTCACAAGGCGGTGGCCACAGGGCCTGCGTGATACTTCGTTGCCTGATGTCTGAGGAGTCCACGACCCCCGATCCGGTTGAGCTTATGGGCAGGGCGTTTGAGGCTGCAAATCGTCGTGATCTCGACGCGGCGGCCAGCAGCTTCGCCGAAGATGCGACCTTCGACGGGAGGGCGTTGGGGGACCGCTTCCAGGGGCGGGCGGCCATTCGCAGCTTCCTCGAGGACTGGTTCGGCATGTACGAGGAGTTGGAGATCGGGCTCGAGGAAGTCCGCGACCTCGGCAATGGGGTTGTGTTTGCCGTGGTCGTTCAGAACGGTCGTCTGGCTGGCAGCGCCGGTCACCTTCGACAACGCGAGGGATGGGTATTCGTCTGGGTAGGAGGCTTGATCGCACGCCTTACGATCTCCGAGGTCGACGAGGCCCGTGCTGCCGCCGAACGCCTCGCGCAGGAGCGGGGGTAGGCGATGCCGCAGGAGAACGTGAGATTGGTTGAGCGCGCGATCGCGGCGATCTGTGAAGCCGTACGCTCGTGTCGACTCTCGCCGGTCGCGCTCAATCCAGCCACGCTCGCAGCTCATCCCATCGCGATTCCCCGACGATGAAGTAGTACGTCCACAGCCCGCGCCGCTCGACACCGAGCAGTCCCGCCGTAAGCAATACCTTCAGGTGTTTGGCAAGCGCCGCCTGGGACATATCGAACAGCGGCAGAAGCTCACATTGGCAGACAGCCTCCGGCGACGCCTTGCGTACCGCGTCCACAATCCGCAACCGCGTGGGATCGGCCAAGGCCTTCACGAGCACGGCAAGGCGAGCGGCGTTCTCGACAGACAGATCCGGCTCCACCAGCGGCGTGCAACAGCCCCCCACCTGGCGCTCGCGCTCGCTGATGACCGGCGTCAGAGAGCTCACGCCGAGTATTATACAAAACCATATGGTTATGTATCACTGCCGAAAGCGATCAAGCTTGACGGCGGCTGATGTCAGCGCCAGCCCACTCCGACGGAGGTGATCTCGATGACCCGGAAGCAGTGGCTGGTTCTGCTCGGTATCGCGATGGTCGCCCTCACCCTCGACGGCTTTATCTTCGAACCGCAAATACAACACGCCGGCGGACCAGGGATCCTCGGGTTTGAGTTCGCCGCCACCAAGGCCCGCGCCACTGAGATCCTCACCGAATGGGGCCCCCAGGGCCGCCACGCCGCCCGCCTGTCCTTGATCGTCGACTACGCATACATGGTCAGCTACGGCGGCTTCTTCGCACTCGCCGGCCTCGCCACCCGGGATCTCGCGCGAGTGAGAGGGTGGCGAAGGCTCGCCAGCGCCGGGACGATCGTCCCGTTCTTGGCGATCGCCGCGGCGCTGTTCGACGCCCTCGAAAACGTGTTCCTGCTGCTTGTCCTGGAAGGTGATGGGGGCCAGCACGCCCCGCTGATCGCGACCGTCTGCTCGAGCATCAAGTTCACGCTGATCACGATCGCGATCGCCTACGTCACATGGGGTCTCGTGTTGCGGCTGCGACGGCGAACCTGGGTGTCCTAGCGAGAGCTGTCCCACCTCGCTGGGTAGGTAGTTGTGCTGAGCCGCTCCGCGCGATCGGGAGATTCCAGCTGAAGCTGGCTGGCGCCGGCAGTTTCACCGTCGGCGGCTGGGTGCACGACCTCCAGGCTCGCTCCCAAGGCCAACTCTAAGGACCCTTCTAAACGCTACGCCGCTGTGGATCTCCCAGCCGGATTTCGGCTATTGCCAGCGGAGGCAGAACTTGCTCACCTTCGTCTTTGTAAATCCTCTTCTGTAGGAGCGACTCCGGTAGAAGACAAACACCTTGCCCCAGCGACCCAGGTCGTAGGTCCGGCGAAACGTCTTGGGCTTATTACGCGATCTCAACACAGCCGTGATGTTACCCAACAAGAGGCGCGGGCAGAGCCGCAAATAGCGAGTCCACTAGACGTATGAGCTCGCGTCAGCCGAGGTTGCGCGGAGGGTCCGCTTCTATCCAGCAAGTTTTCGCTGCGCTTTAGGTATGGGGATTAGGTTCACGCGCAGAGCAAGGGGGAACCGTCTGGGTCTGGGTCTCGGCAGGGGAGCAGGAATCTATGCGGATGCGTATCTGTCTTGTTGTGTTTTGTACAGCGGCCGGCGCCCTGCTCACCGGTTGCGGTAGTAGCTCAACGAGTCCCTCAACGACCACCAACGCTAGCCCAACGTCGACTCCCGCGGCCTCGGCTTCTGCGACGTCGACCTCTACAGCCTCCACTTCCACGACTTCCACAGCGACAACGCCGAGCACCGGCGCGGCGAGCTTCCGTGTGCCGAAGGGCGACAACAGCATCCCCGACTTCGGCCATGAAGCGCACGCCTCCGATCGACAGCACGCGGTGGCGGCACTCACGGCATTCTTGCGGGCTCGCGCAGGCGGCGAATGGTCAAAGATGTGTGACTACCTGGCGCGCTCCAACCGACGTGCAATGGAGGGGTTCGCAAGGATCTCGACAGAAAAGCCGACGGACTGCGGGTCGGTCCTCGGAACCCTTCAGAAGAAGGCCTCCGCCGCGGAACGCGCCGATCCGCTCACAGCCGGTGTCACGGCTTTTAGGCTCAAAGGTAAGAACGCCTTCGCTCTCTTCTACGGGCCAAAGCACCAGCAATACGTGATGCCGATGGTCAACGAAGCCGGCGCCTGGAAGATGACCCAGCTCGCTGCGCTCCCGTACCCCCTCGGAGCGCCCGCGGCCGGCCCGTAGGGTCGCCTCGCCGCCGCCGGGTTGCTGGCCCACATGTCTTCAGGCTGACATGACAGGACTACCCTTTAGCTTGATGGCGGCTTCCTGGCAGCGGCTGCGCCTAATCTTCTCGGCGAGGAGCTCTATCGCGCCGCTGTCGAGGCCGTGCGTGTTGATCCTCGCGGTGGTTTGCTGGGCGCTTTGCGCCTTGGCTGCGAGCACCGGGTTGGCTGCTCCCGCGTTGAAGCCAAGCGTTGGCGGCGAACCTCCGCAAGCGCCGATTACCGAAGAATGCTCCGAACCGATCGCCAAAGCGCGCGGGCAGGTGCTGTGCGGCACGTTGAATCCACTCTCCAGCGCGAAGGTCGGCGCCTACTTCGCCTACAACAAAGGTGCGAGCTGCACCGGGGGGAGCACGGTAGCGGTGAAAGCTGAAAAGCAAGAAGGCCAGGACATCAAGGTGACCGGCTCCCTTGGAGGGCTTCTGCCAGATACCGAATACAGTTACTGTGTCGTAGCGACGAACGCCAACGGGGAAACGTTCGGTCAGTCTGTGACATTCACAACCGCTCCCGAAAGCCGGCCGTCGGTGATCAGTGAGTCGGCCTCGGGTGAGACCCGGACAGGCGTGTCGCTCTCGGGATCGGTAAATCCTGAGAACGGTTTCACCTTTTATCAAATCGAATACGGCACAACCTCGAGCTACGGGTCGCACACGTACGAAACGCAGGTAGGTACGGAACCCGGCGACGTGGCGGTCGCGGTCGGCCCGAGCACAGTCAGCGAACTGGAACCAGGTAGGACTTATCACTACAGGCTGGTTGCGTTCAACGGCTCGGGCACCGGTGTGGGAGAAGACGAGACGTTCACCACGCTCCGACCGACGCCGCCGATCGTGAGCACCGCCGGCGCGAGCAACATCACTCACGAATCGGCGACGATCTCGGCCACGATCGACCCGCAAGGTCTGCCTAGCACCTACGAATTCCAACTGGGCCCCACCACTGGCTATGGCACAGGGGTGTACGGCAACGTCAAAGAAGGCGCTGGTGCTGAGACGATCACGGTCGACGTCCAGTTCCTAGCGCCGGGTGTGACCTACCACTACCGCATCCAGGCGAGCAACGTCGACGGCAACAGCTACGGCTCCGATCAGACGTTCACGACCCCCGCCTATTCGCTACTCACGCCTGCCCCAGTGGCCGCGACACCGCCCAAGAAGTCGCTGGCAAAGGCGCTCACCAGAGCACAGAAACTCGTAAAAGCGCTTAGGTCCTGCCGCAGAAAGCCGAGCGGCCACAAGCGCACTGTCTGCGTACGCCAAGCACGTAAACGGTACGGGCCGACCAAGACAAAGCAACCAGCCCTACGCCGGCACCGCTAAAACCGCGTCAAAGGTCTCGAGCTGCTAAAGGTGCCGACGATCGCCGTGCCGACGAACCATGTTGGTGCGTCGCGAAGGAGGCGTTGTTCGAGCCGAAGTCGCCCACGGCATCGGTGCAGCCCAACGTCCCGACAGTCGAGGTTGCGCAGGATTGGGCTAAGGTGACTACAAGCACGCCGCTCGACTTCGAGAAGCTGCGCTGCATGTTCATCGCCGAGTGGCTCGATATCTCGATCAACGGGACTCCGGAAAACTGGAGCTGGACGATCGCTAGGAGCATTCGGCGCTTCGGTCCGGTCCGCAACACGTATGACTATCTGGGCGTGATCGCCGAGGACAGGCCGCAGCAGATGCCAGCGAATCCGCTGGTTCAGACTGTTTCGGGGCCAGCCATCCTCGTCAGTCCACCGCAGCAGGTGAGCGTTGTAGATCGACGACAGAGCGGAGAGTAATGGTCTTGCTGCCCGTCCCACGCTCGATATCGCGTCGTTGCACCCGCTTGTGCGGGCATCGTGTACCGAGTTGTTCGCTCGCTGGCGCCCCATTACCGGCAAGGCGTCGTGGATGCTGCACTCGCGCTGCGGGATCTCGTGCGCGAGAAGAGTGGTCTCTCCGAGACAAACGACCGCACGCTGATTAGCAAGGCGCTAGCTGGCAAGAATCCGCGCATCGTTGCCTCCGATGCACGCGGTGATCAGGGCGC
>DATBPE010000123.1:0-17777 GCA_036561505.1 Solirubrobacteraceae bacterium | reverse complement strand
TGACTGGTCGCTGGAGGAGGCCGCGGCGGCGATGGTGCAAGGCCGCTTTCGCCATCTGATCGTGCTCGAGCGAGGGGAGATCGCTGGGGTCATCTCGGTGCGTGACATCGTGCGCTGCTGGACCGCCGACGGGGCGATCTGCCCGGTCCCGGCAAGCGCCGCGGTGGGGTGAGAGGGGACGTCGCCAGCGCGCCCATCTAGTGGTGCGCCGGCGTCGAGGGGCCGCGCACGGTAGGAGGGATCGTGCGCGGCGCTCCACCGCCCAAGGGGACACCAGTCACGAGTCTTTGATCCTCAGGCGAGGACTCGAGCGGCTCTGTCGCCGCTCGGCGGGATTAGTGCGGGTCGAGTGGAAGGTCGTCGATTTCGCTTCGCGTGCCGCGCACCCAGCGGATCACGCACACGACGGTCAGGACCACTCCCGCGACGCTGAGCTCGACGAACGTTGTGATCCCGACGAGCGCCAGAGTGATCCCCACGGCCGTCAGCAACGGCAACAGGCTCGGACCGGGGAGATGTATCTCCTCGCCTACGGGCGGGACCTCTTGCTCCAGCGGGCTCATGAGACGTAGATCGCGGCCACCACAAAGGTGATGCCGAACATGAACATGCAGATCGCGCCGACGATCAGCCCGGTGCGAATGTTCTTGCGTGCGAGGCGTCGGTTCATGGGCTGAAGGCTACAGCTTTACGTCCGCGACCATTGAGCAGAACAGCAGCGCCAGATAGGCCAGCGAGAACAGGTAGAGCTGAAGCGCGGAACGCCGATCCGCTCGGCGGTAGAGCCGTGCCGCGCCCGCGATGAAACAGAGGCCCAGCACCATCGAGCATGCCAGGTAAATGGCGCCGAAGCCCCCGGCACAGAACGGCAACTGGGTGACCGCGTACAGCAGCACCGAGTAGAGCAGGATCTGCCGGCGCGTCTCCGCCTCGCCTCTGACCACTGGCAGCATCGGCACACCGACCTTCTCGTACTCACCCTTCATCAGCAGGCTCAATGCCCAGAAGTGCGGCGGAGTCCAGAAGAACACGATAAAGAACAGCAGCACCGCGGTTGCGCTCACCGACCCGGTCACAGCCGCCCACCCGACGAGCGGCGGAATCGCACCGGCGGCGCCACCGATCACGATGTTCTGCGGCGTGCGCCGCTTCAGCCAGATCGTGTAAATGAACACGTAGCCAAGGAAACCCGAGAAGGAGAGCGCGGCGGCAAGTGGATTGACCGCCAGCGAGAGCTCCAGCAGCGACAGCGTCGCAAGCGTGCAGCCGAATCTCAGCGCCGCATTGGGCGATATCCGCCCCGATGGGACCGGACGGTTGGCGGTGCGTGCCATACGCGCGTCGATGTCGCGGTCAAAGTAGTGGTTGATCGCGCCCGCTCCACCCGCTGAGAGGTAGCCGCCGAGGCAGGTCAGCGCGACGAGCAGCGGGGAAGGGTCGCCGGCCACGTACATCGTGGTGATCGTGGTCAGCAGCAGCAGCGATTGGACCTTCGGCTTGGTCAGCTCGATGTAGTCGCTGATCAACTGCCTGGTTCTGGGGGCCAGTCCGATGTGCGCTGGCGTAAGCGACTGTGCCTGACCGGCCGAGCGGGAGCTCATGCTCACGGACTCCAAAAGCGGGCCATCACTACACGCCTATCTGCGTGACACCCGCAGGCACCGTGGCGGCGCCCGGCTCGGTTGAGCCAGAGGTTCGACGCTGCACCTCGCGGCGGATGTCGGCCATCGGTTCCACTGAGCGCACACGCGGGATCACGTCGAAGTTGTTGACCGGTGGCGGAGAGGTGGTGAACCACTCCAGCGTGTTCGCCTTCCATGGATCTGGCCCGGCGGCGACACCGACCTTGAGGCTGCGAACGACGTTCAGCACCGTCACCAGCACGCCGGCCGCGAGAATGAACGAGCCGACCGTGGAGATCAGGTTGTAGAGGTGCAGGTGTCCGACATTCGGATACTCATAGACGCGCCGGGGCATGCCGTCCAGTCCAAGCACGTGTTGGATCAAAAATGTCGCCAGAAAGCCCCAGAACATGAGCCAGAAGGAGAGCTTGCCAAGGCCCTCGGAGAGCATCCGTCCGGTGATCTTCGGAAACCAGTAGTACAGGGCCGCGAACACCGTGAACACGGCGCCGCCCATAAGCACGAAATGGATGTGCGCGACCACGAAATAGCTTTCGTTCAGCGCCCAGTCGACCGGGACGATGGCCAAAAAGACGCCCGAGATCCCGCCGATGATGAAAAGCGAGATAAAACCCACACAGAACAACAGCGGCGTCTTGAATTCGATCGTCCCACTCCACAGCGTGGCGATCCAGTTGAAGATCTTCACGCCGGTCGGGATCGCGATCAGAAACGACGCGAGCATCGCGAAGATCAGGATCACGATCGGCGTGGGGGTCGTGAACATGTGGTGCACCCACACCAAGAAGCCCAGGAAGCCGATCGTAACCGTCGATGCCGCGATCGCCTTGTAGCCGAAGATCGGCTTGCGCGCGAACACCGGCAGGATCTCTGACACGGCGCCGAAACCGGGCAAGATCATGATGTAGACCTCGGGGTGCCCGAAGAACCAGAACAGGTTCTGCCACAAGAGCGGCGAGCCGCCGTTGGCCGGATCGAAGAAGTGCGTTCCGAAGTGCCGATCGGTCAGCAGCAACGTGACCGCGGCTGCGATCACCGGCATCGCGAAGATGATCAGAATCGAGTAGGTGAGGATCGCCCACACGAACAGCGGCAGCCGTCCCCAGCTCATCCCCGGCGCGCGCATGTTCGCGACCGTGGCGTAGAAGTTGATCGCACCGAGAATCGAAGAGAGCCCGGTCAGGTGAATCAGGAAGATCCACGCGTCCTGGCCGCCGCCGGGTGAGAAAATCGCGTTGGAGAGCGGTACGTAGCTCGTCCAGCCGGCTTCCGGCGGGTTCCAGAAGATCGAGGCGTAAAAGACGATCCCGCCCGCCAGCAAAAGCCAGTAGGACAGTGCGTTCAGGCGCGGGAAGGCCATGTCACGGGCGCCGATCATCAACGGCAGCAGGTAGTTGGCCAGGCCCGCCCAGACTGGCACGACGAACAGAAAGATCATCGTCGTTCCGTGCATCGTGAACAGCTGGTTGTAGACCTGCGGTGCCACCAGCGTGTTCTCCGGTGCGCCCAGCTGCAGGCGCATGATCAGTGCCTCGGTGCCGCCGAGCAAAAAGAACACAAACGTCGTGACCAGGTACATGATCCCGATCCGCTTGTGGTCGGTCGTCGTGATCCAGCTCGTCCAGCCACGTGGCTCACGTTCGGCGCGGTGGGCGACGATCTGTGGCACGGGGGCAACGTAGGTGGCCATGTTTACGCTGATCTCCTGGATGTTCGGTTAGGGATTTTCGACCGCTCCGGCGCCGGTCTGGGAATTCAGCTTGGCTCGCGCAACCTTCGCGTCAGTGTTGGCTTCTGTGATCAGCTTCTTCTGATAGGAAAGCCAAGCTTCGAACTGCGCTGGCGGAACGGCCTTAACGGTCGCGATCATGCGCGCGTGTCCCCGTCCGCAGATCAGCGCGCACTGGCCACGATAGATCCCAGGCTTTGAGATCTTAAACCACGAGTAGTTGTGGTAGCCGGGCACGGCCTGGAACTTGCCTCCCAGTTCCGGCACCCACCACGAGTGGATGACATCCGCCGAGACTATGTCGAGCGTGACGGTGGTGTTCGTGGGCACGACCATTTCCTCATAGGAGTAGGGCGCGCCCAGGCCATCCGACTGGTTGGCTCCGGGATAGACGAACTGCCAGATGTACTGGCGGCCGATCACTTCGATGTTCAACGATTTGCGATTCGGTGGCAGCTTGCGCTCGGAGCTGGCATACAGGACCCCCGTCTGGCCTGCGAGCTTCGCGCCGTCCGGGCCGGAGTTAGACGGGTTCTGTATGGCGGAAAGCTTGACGAAAGTGAAGACCGCGAGCACGACCAGCACCGCCGCGGCCGCGACCGTCCAGCCGACCTCCAGGCGCGTGTTGCCGCGGATCTGCGCCGCTAGAGCACCCTTGCGTGCGCGAAAACGCCACAGCGCGTAAGCCAAAGCGCCCTCGACCAACACGAAGATGACGAGCGCGATGTAGAGGGTGATCTTGTAGAGACTGTCGATTTCGTGGGCATTTGGCGAAGCGCCGGACCCTGGGGTGAAGAACGCCATCGCCCCGGGAGCGAGCAGAAGCGTCGTGAACAAAGACAGCACCAGCCCGCAGATCCATACGCGCAGGAGCCGCGCTCGTGTGCCACGAACCGAACGGTCCGGCCGGCGCTTCGGGGATTGTGATGATGCCGGATAGCCCAAGGCCGGCGGGATTCTATTCAGGCCGGGACGGAAAGCGCTTCATGATTCTGCCACGAGCACCTTTCAACGTCCGGAGAAGCTCGCTGGACGCTTTTGGATGAACGCCGTGGCGCCCTCCAGAAAGTCCTCGCTGCCGGCCATCTCGCGCTGAATCTGGGCCTCGAGCTCGAGCTGCTCAGCCATGTTCGAGTACAGCCAGTTGTTGAGCTGACGCTTGGTGCCAGCGTAGGAGCGGGTCGGTCCGCCGGCCAGCTTGGTGGCCAGCGCGTCCGTCTGCGCTGCCAGATCCCCGTCGGGAACTACGCGGTTGATCAGGCCCCACTCGAGCGCCTTCGCAGCTGCGATCTTCTCGCCGAGCATCGCCATCTCGCTTGCCCGCGCCATTCCGATGCGGCTCGGCACGAACAGCGAGGAGCCGCCGTCGGGAACCAGGCCAATGTTCACGAACGCCAAGAGAAAGTATGCGCTCTCGGCGGCGAGGATCAAATCGCAGCACAGAGCAAGCGAGCAACCAATCCCGACGGCCGGCCCATTGACCGAAGCGATCACGGGCTTTCCCATCTCACGGATCGCGTGCATGATCGGGTGGTAGCGCTCAGTCAGCGTCTTGTATACGTCCGGTCGCCCATTCGGTGTCGTCTCGCCGCCGCTGATGTCCTTCAGATCCGCACCGGAGGAGAAGGCACGACCGGCGCCTGTGATCACCACCGTGCGCACCGCGTCGTCCTCGGCGGCTTGTTGCAGCGCCGCCAGCAGGTCCTTGCCGAGCTGCTGATTCCACGCGTTGAGCGCCTCGGGCCGATTCAGCTGCACCCTCGACACGCCCTCAGACAGCAGAACATTGACCGTCTCAGACTGTTGCTGTGTCTCACTCATGGTTCCTTTCCTAAGGCGGAGTCGATGACAGGCGGATCGATGTGATCCTATGGTGTAGGCGTGGCAAGGCCTGTGATCGGGATCTGCACAGCATCCGAGCGCGCTCAATGGAGCGTGTGGGATCAGCCCGCGATGCTGCTCCCGAGCAACTATCTGGATGCGGTCCATCGCGCTGGTGCGTTGGCGCTGATGCTCCCGCCCGACCCCGAGCTGACGGCCGATCCCGAGCAGGCGCTCGACTTGCTTGACGGCCTCATGCTTGCCGGCGGAGCGGACATCGATCCGTCCTTCTATGGCGCGCAAACGCACCCCCAGACCCTCGGCACCGTGCCTGAGCGCGATGCGTTTGAAATCGCTCTGGTTCGTGGCGCGATCGAACGTGATCTACCGGTGCTGGGAATTTGTCGCGGGATGCAGCTGATCAACGTGGCTCTCGGTGGAACGCTCTACCAGCACCTGCCCGACCGGTTGGGCCACGAAGAGCACAGACGAGTGCTCGGCTCCTTCGACGGCGCCGATCACGAGGTTCTCCTGAAGCAGGGCTCGCTGGCGGCAGGGGTGGTCGGCGCGAGCCGCCACCTCACAAAGTCCCACCACCACCAGGGCGTGGACCGCGTGGGCGAGGGGCTCGTGGTCAGCGCCACCTCCAGTACCGACTCCCTGGTGGAGGCGATCGAGCTACCGGGCAAGAGCTTTGTACTGGGTGTGCAGTGGCACCCGGAGGCCGATCCGGACAGCCCCGTGATAGGCGGATTGGTCGCGGCGGCCCGCACTAGAGCACAAGTGGGCGAGCGGCTCTAATCCCAAGGCTCGGGGGCGGCCCGGGCGATGGGTCCATGCTTAGGCGACATATACTCACCCCCGCGTGCGGCGGTCGAGTGCCATCCGAGTAACCGCTTGGGGAGCGGTGGCGGCGGGTGTAATAGCTCCGCTGGTGCGCAAGCGGGTATCTACGCCGCCGATCGTGGCGCAAACAGTCGCGTTCGCCGCACCGCTCGGGCTATCCGTCGCGATGCGACGCTCACGTTCACGCGACGTCAGCGTGTGCGCACTGCAGATGTGGGCATACCTAGCTGCCTACAAGACCCCCCACGATGATCAATTGGCGCAGCGCAAACGCACCCGCATCGACTATCCGATCGCGGTGGATCGGGTGCTTGGCCTCGGGGAGCTTCCCACCGTGCGCCTGCAGCGAACGATCGCCAGATGGGGACCAGATGGCGCGCGGTGGACAGTGCTCGATCGGATTCTGGTGTGGGCACACTGGATGTGGTTCGCGGTCCCCCACACCGCGCTGGCCTACATCCTGTTTCGTCATCCACGGAACTTCCCGAGGGCCGCTGTGATGACTTACACGGTCTTTGACCTCGGGGCGGTTGTGTACTGGCTGCTACCGACCGCTCCACCGTGGTACGTATCCGCGGCGGCAGAAAACGAGCATCCAGAGCCAGCGTCAAATGGTCAGTGTCAGGCGCCGATCGCACCGAGCGGGGTTGCCGTGAGACGAATGATGGTCGAGTACGGAGAACATTTCTGGGGAGACAGCTGGGGTCGGCTCTACAGTGTGTTCGGAGGCAATCCCCTCGCTGCGATGCCCTCGCTGCATTTCGGAACATCAGTCATGGCTGCGCTGCTGCTCACCGAGGCAGAGCCACTTGCTGGCGCCGTGGGCTGGAGTTACGCGTTGGGACTTGGTTTCGCGTTGGTCTACCTGGGGGAGCACTACGTGGTCGATCTGATCGCGGGCGCCGCGCTCGCGATCGCCGTGCGCCGCGCTGGTTCGCTTGCAGGCCCGGTCGTCAAGGGCGCCGGTCGGACCGTAGCGGCACTAGAGGCAAGAGCGCAGGCCCCCTAACGTGTGTGTCAGGTTCGGCTGGGAGATGGCATTGCAAGAACATGGGAGACGGTGTGTGCGAATGGGGAGGCTGGGGTGAGCGACCACGGGTCTCTCTCCCCGGAGGTTCTGAGCGACGGATCTGACGGGGAGGTGAGTACGAGGAAGATGTCCTCGGACCAGGCGCCAGAGCGTGAACTGGAAGGGGGGAAGGCGATCGACTCGCCACCGGCGCGAGCTGGTGAAGCTCCACTGGAGGAGGAGATGCCGCGCGTGCGCCTCACGCGCCGGCAGGTGATCGCCTTTGTGCTGTTCATCCTCTCCGGTGTCGCGTTTCTGTACTTCGTGCTTCCCAAGCTTGCCGGCGTGGGTACCACCGTGCACCGCATCGAGCGCGGAGACACCTGGTGGATCGTCGTTGGCGTCCTGCTGGAGCTGCTGTCATTCGGTGGCTATGTGGTGCTGTTTCGCTCGGTGTTCGTCAGCCCGCACGGAAGGATCGGCTGGCGGGAGAGCTATCAGATCACGATGGCTGGGCTAGTCGCCACGCGGCTGTTCGCGGCCGCGGGCGCCGGCGGTATCGCGCTGACAGCCTGGGCGCTGCGGCGCTCGGGAATGGAGTCACGGCTGGTCGCCTGCCGGATGGTGGCCTTCATGGTGTTGCTGTACGTGATCTACGCCGCCTCGCTGCTGATTGACGGCATCGGGCTGGGCACCGGACTGTTTCCCGGCGGAGGCTCGTTTGCGATCACGTTCGTTCCAGCGATCGCCGCCGCTGCTCTGTTCGCGGTCGCGGGCGCGATGTCGCTGCTGCCAGGAGACATCGAGCGACGCCTGGGGCAATGGGCGACCGGCTCGGGTCGTGTGGCGCACTGGGTGGCGCGTGCGGTGACTATCCCGGCACTGGCAGCACGGGGTGTGCGCACAGCGATCGAGCTGATTCGCGCTCGCGATCCCGGTCTGTTCGGGGCAATCGCCTGGTGGGGCTTTGACATCTCGGTGCTGTGGGCGATGTTCCATGCGTTTGGCACCGTGCCGCCCTTCACCGTCATCTGGATGGCCTACTTCATTGGGATGATAGGCAACCTACTGCCGCTCCCCGGCGGACTTGGCGGCGTCGAGGGCGGCATGATCGGTGCGCTGGTCGCGTTCGGTGTGGACTTCAACCTGGCCGTGCTGGCGGTGCTGTCCTACCGAGGGATCTCCTTCTGGCTGCCCACGGTACCCGGTGTGATCGCATACTTTCAGCTGCGCCGCACAGTCAATCGCTGGGAGGGTACGACCGAACAACAACCATCGGTTCCCCGTCCGGCGGCCGAGGGATCACCATCGGTATGACCGCCTGCATATCGCGGCCAACCGGCTATTGGGTCAGCTGACCAGCGAGATGACTGTGTTGCCTGGCCAAGTTTCGCGCACTAGAATTTGACTGTGCTCATGTGGCGCAGAGCAGCGCAACCCCGGATTCTTGGCGTCGTGTTCGGCTGTGGTTCTGGCCGACTGGCTGGCGGCAGCGAAAATCGACCGTGGATGAGCGCGTCGGGAGCTCCTCCTCAGCACGGGTCGCTCGAGATAGCTGACCGCACAGGTATCTAGGGTGCAGCCACATCGATGTGCGGATCGCAGCGATGTGGCTGAGTGCCATTCTGATCAGGGCGTTTGCGAAGACATCAGGCGGTCGTTTGCGTCCTCACGAGCAGCTGATCAACCACTGATACTGCTACACTATACAAAGTAAAGTAATGCTAGGTGAGGGCGAAGCTGCGGTATTGACGCACACGCCAGAACTGGAGAGAAGATGGCAGATGTCGAGAACGTGATCATCGTTGGTAGCGGGCCGGCGGGCTACACCGCCGCGTTGTATACAGCCCGTGCCAACCTGAACCCGCTCGTCATCGAGGGGTTCGCCTGGGGTGGACTTCTCCAGCAAACCACCGACGTTGAGAACTACCCGGGCTTTCCCGAGGGGATCATGGGTCCGGAGATGATGCAGCACTTCCGCGATCAGGCACAGCGATTCGGTGCGCGCCTACTCACCGAGCAAGCCGACCGCGTGGAGCTCTCGCAGGAGCCCGGCGGCGTGCACAAAGTGTTCGTGGGGGACACCGAGCATCGCGCGCGCACCGTGATCCTGGCGATGGGAGCCGAGCACAAGAAGCTGTGCATACCCGGCGAGCAAGAGCTCTCAGGACGCGGCGTAAGCTACTGCGCCACATGCGACGCGGCGTTCTTCCGCGACGCACAGACTGTGATCGTAGGTGGGGGAGACTCTGCCATGGAGGAGGCGATATTTCTCTCCAAGTTTGCCTCCAAGGTCACGATTGTGCACCGTCGTGATGATTTCCGGGCATCGAAGATCATGCTCGAGCGCGCCCGGGCACAAGGAAACATAGACCTGTTGACGCCGTACGTGGTCAAGGAGTTCGTGCCCGGCGAGAATGGTGCGCTCGGCCACGCCCTGCTGAGTAACGTCGAGAGCGGCCAAGAGCGCGAGCTATCGGTGTCCGGGGCATTCATAGCGGTCGGGCACGAGCCACAGTCGGTTCTGGTAGAAGGCCAGATCGACACAGACGACGAGGGCTACGTGATCGTGCTGGGTCGCTCCACGCGGACCAACCGGCCGGGCGTGTTCGCGGCTGGAGATCTGGTCGACCACACATACCGCCAGGCGATCACAGCCGCCGGCTCGGGCTGCCAGGCGGCACTTGACGCCGAGTGGTATCTGCGCGACACGCCTGAGGTTCCTACCCCGGCGGGAATGCCGGAGGGTGACCTCGCCGAGGCGCAGTGGGCCCCAGCGCAGGGAGCCCCCGTCGGTCCCGGTGCCGGCGCCGAGCACGCCTAACGGCATGTAGTTGTCCCGTTGCGCTGTCGACGCCGCAACGGCGGTGACAGAGCGGGTGAAGCGCGTTTACACCCCTCGACGGCAATGTGCCCCGCTGGCGGCTTATCTCGCCGGCGGGATCGCTCCCTCTAGCTCGAGCAGCCAGCGCTTTCGATCCAAGCCGCCGGCGTAGCCTCCGAGATGGCCGCCTGCTCGCAACACCCGGTGACAGGGGATCACGATCGGGATCGGGTTTGAGCCCAGTGCGTTGCCGGCGGCACGTGAGCCGCGCGGGACACCGACACCGCTGGCAAGCTGACCATAGGTACTGAGAGCGCCGTAGGGGATCGCCGAAGTCAAGCGCAGCACCTTGCAAGCGAACGGGCCGATCAGCTTCCAGTCAAGCGCCACCTCGAAGGCTCGCCGGGTCCCTGCAAAGTACTCATCCAGCTCTCGACGAACCGGATCCAAGGACGTCGGTGCCTCGAGCACCCGGGGGGAGATCCGCCGTGCCAGGTCCTGCAAGATCTGCTCGTCCTCCTGCTCGGGGAAAGCCAGGCGCACCAGTCCACTGGTGGTGGCCGCGATCAGCAGCTTCCCGAATGGCGAATCCACCTTGGTGTAACTCACATCGATCAGCCCTCGTTGCCGGGCGGTGTCGAGTAGACGTTGCGCCGCACGCTGCGCCTGGTCGATTTCGCTGGCACTGAACGAGTTTCTAGCGCTCTTCTCGAGCATCGTCTCCAGGCTCCTCATGTCCTCACCACCTTTCTTAGCTTCGCCAGTCCCTCGTGCACAGAGCGCCGTGCCGCCTCCTCGCTGCAGCCGATCGCTGCCGCGATTTCACTGTGCGCCAAATCGGCTCCGAAACGCAACAGCACGGCCGAGCGTTGACGTCCGGGCAACTCGCGGACCGCATCCCACAAGGCCTGATCTTGTGCTCGCGGCGCCAGGCTCTGCTCGGTCGCGAGCGCGTCGATGTCTTCGGCCGGCAGCTCTTGGCGTGCTCGGGTGCGGTGATGATCCATCGCCTTGCGGTGGGCGATCGTCAGAACCCATGCCCTGAGGTTCGATTTCGCCCGCAAACGAGGATAGGCGCGTAGCGCCGATATGAAGGTCTCCTGGAAGCAGTCATCCGCATGCTCGCGGCCGACCGAAGCCACCAGAAACCGCCACACCTCCTCGCGATAGGTATCGAGAAAGATCTGGAATGGGGGCGGTGCGTCGCTCACTGGTAACTAAACGCCGGCGGCGGCGATTGCGTGAGGTCCGCTAGCTCTCGTAGGAGAAAAAGCCGGCGCCCGTCGTGCGTCCAAGCCGACCGGCGGCAACCAGGCGGCGCAGTGCGGGAGCGGGCCGGTAGCGCTCCTCACGGTACTCATCGGATAGGGCTTCCACGACTCTCAGGACGTTGTCGAGTCCGATCTGATCCGCCCACTCCAGTGGGCCGCGCGGGTAGTTGAGGCCCAGCGTCATGCCCGTGTCGATGTCTTGGGCGCTACCGACACCTTCGCCCAGTGCGAAGGCGGACTCGTTGATGACCTGGCAAACGATTCTTCCGAGCACCAATCCCGGCGCGTCTCCCACCCACTGCACGTGCTTGCCAAGAGTCCCAAAGAAGCGCTCTGCGCGGGCAGTTGCGGCGGGCGATGAATGCTCGTTGCGGGTCAGCTCGACTAGCCCGGCCTGTGCGAATGGAGGCAGCACGTGAAAGCCGACGCATGGACCGCCCGGATCCAGGGTTGCCAAAGATCCTCTATCGCACAGCAGAATCCGAGGCGCGCCGCGTGAATGGCCTCGTGTCTGTGAGGTGTCGCATTCGATGATCAGCGCCGGCAGTTCGCGCTGGGTCTCGCCCGGACCGGAGACCTCGTAGCCAGCACCGAGGGCGGCGTTGCGCAGCTCTTCCGCCAGCACTCCCGTGCCGGCAATGACGAGCAGTCCCTCGGCGTCCTCGGGTGCGCCCGCCTTCGGTGTGTCCTCGTCCGCGGGACGATGTGGGCCGTTCCCTGAGTAGTCGTAGTACCCGTGCCCGCTCTTGCGTCCGTGCAGTCCAGCGGCCACCATCCGTGCCTGGATCGGCGAAGGTCGCCAGCGCGGCTCGCCAAACCCCAGTTCGTAGAAGCTCTTTGAAACGTCGAATCCGGTGTCCACACCGACGAGATCGCTGAGCTCAAAAGGACCCATGCGAAACCCGCCCTGGAGTCGCACGACACGATCGATTGTCGGAACATCAGCGATGCGCTCGGAAAGCAGGCGCAGCGCCTCCAGTCCGAACGGGCGATTGCAACGGTTGACCAAGAATCCGGGCCCGTCGGTGGCGCGGATCACGGTCTTGCCCATCGCCTCACCGGTTGCCATCGCCAGCTGCAGAGCACGCTCTTCTGAGCGCATCCCGGCGATCACCTCCACGAGCTTCATGACCGGCGCCGGATTAAAGAAGTGCATCCCCACCACGCGCTCTGGTCTCGTGGCGGCGGCGGCGATCGCGGTGACGGGCAGCGAGGAGGTGTTGCTCGCCAGCACGCACTCGTCGCTGACGACTTGCGACAGCCGTTCGTAGATCTCGTTCTTTAGCTCGATGCGCTCAGGTGCCGCCTCGATCACCAACTCGCACGAGGCAAACGCCTCGATGCTCTGCACGGCCTCCAGCCGCTCCGCGGCGGCCTGTGCCTGCTCAGGCGTGAGCCTTCCCTTCGCCGCTTCCTTGTGCAGGCCCTCCACTGCACGCTCGGCCCCGCGTTCCAGCGCGTCGGCGACAGGGTCGTGCAGCAGCGTCGTGGCTCCCGAACGAGCCGCGAGCTGGGCGATTCCGGCGCCCATCGTGCCGGCGCCCAAAACACCGATAACACTGGCGGGGTTACCACCATCCGGCTTGCTCCCCTGCGGCGTCTGCTCGGCCATCGCTTTAGCTCGCTCGCGCCTCAGGAAGGGACCAGCGCGTTGATGCCAGTCATACCGCGTCCGATGATCAACTTCTGAATCTGGCTCGTGCCCTCGTACAGGGTGGTGACCCGCACGTCGCGGAAGTAGCGCTCGACCGGATGGTCATCTACGTAACCGGCGCCGCCGTGAACTTGGATAGCGGTATTGGAGCACTCCACCGCCGCCTCGGTGGCGTGCAGCTTGGCGATCGATGTCTCGAGTGTGTTCGGGCGCCCCTTGTCCTTGAGAAACCCGGCTCGCCAGACCAGCATCCGCGACGCATCGGTCTTTAGCACCATGTCAGCGATCATTGCCTGTACCAGCTGGAAGCTAGCGATCGGGCGGCCGAACTGCTCGCGCTCCTTGGAGTACTTCACCGACTCCTCCACACAGCCCCGGCAGATGCCCACACAGCCGGCCGCGACGGAGTAGCGACCGGAGTCCAGGGAGGACATGGCGATTTTGAAGCCATCGCCGATGCTGCCGAGCAGGCCGTCGTCGGGCACCTCGACGTCTTCCAGCGAGATCGAGGCGGTGTCGGACGCGTGCAGGCCCATCTTGTGCTCGATCGTCTGCGGCTTGTAACCGTCCTGGTCGGTGTCGACCAGAAAGCAGCCGAGGCCCTTGTAGCCGAGCGAGGGGTCGGTCTGGGCGAAGATCAGCGCCACCTTCGCGTAGTTGCCCATCGAGATCCACATCTTGGCGCCGTTGATGACCCAGCCCGAGTCGGTCTTCACAGCTCGGGTCTTCTGGTTAGCGGCATCCGAGCCGGTGTCGGGCTCAGTGAGACCAAAGCAGCCCAACCACTCCCCCGAGCAGAGCTTGGGTAGGTACTTGTGCTTCTGCTCCTCAGAGCCCCACTTCAGGAAAGCCGAGCAGACCAGCGAGGTCTGGACGGAGACGACGGTGCGCACCGACGAGCATCCGCGGCCGATCTCCTCGACGACCAAGCCGTAGGAGAGATAGTCCAGGCCCGCCCCACCGTACTGCGCTGGGACGATCGCGCCGAGGTAGCCCTGGTCGGCGAGCTTCTTGACGATCTCCAAGTCGAAATGGTGGTTGCGAGCGTTTTCCCGCGACTGCACAACGATCTCCTTCTCGGTGAACTCGCGTGCGGTGTCCTTGATCAGGTGCTGCTCGTCGGTCAGGTCAAAATCCATGTCTCTCCTTGAGAAGGGCCACGGCGCCGTGGCGGATCGTCGGCGCCGCCGTCGGGTCCACAGTTCGGGACGCTACCGCGAAATCGCTATTGCGCGCGGCACGGCTAGAGTCCCCTCTATGACCGAGGCCGTGACCATGGAGAAGATCGTCGCGCTGTGCAAGCGGCGCGGCTTCATCTTCCCCTCCTCGGAAATCTACGGCGGGGTGGGCTCGACCTATGACTACGGCCACTACGGCGTACTGCTGAAGGGCAACGTCAAGAACGAGTGGTGGCGGGCGATGCTGCAGGAGCGAGATGACATCGTGGCGCTCGACTCGGCGATCTTGCAGCATCCGCGCGTGTGGGAGGCCTCCGGCCATCTAGCCGGCTTCACCGACCCGCTCGTGGACTGCAAGACATGCGGGCAACGTTTCAGGGCCGATCATCTCGCGGATCTCCCGTGCGGGCGCAAGCCCTCCAAACATCCAGGCGATACAGACGACTGCGACCTGACCGAGGCCCGGGACTTCAACCTGATGTTCCAGACAACGATCGGACCGGTGAAGGAGTCAGGCGCGACCGCCTACCTGCGCCCGGAGACCGCCCAGGGGATCTTCATCAACTTCAAGAACGTGCTGCAGTTCTCGCGCAAGAAGCCCCCGTTCGGAATTGCCCAGATCGGGAAGTCGTTTCGCAACGAGATCACGCCCGGCAACTTCATCTTCCGCACACGCGAGTTCGAGCAGATGGAGATGGAGTTCTTCGTTGCGCCGGCCGAGGCGCAGCAATGGTTCGAGCACTGGCTGGCCGAGCGCGAGCGCTGGTACACCGCCCTCGGGATTCGCCCCGACCACCTGCGCCTGCGCGCACACGAGCAGGATGAGCTTTCCCACTACTCCTCGGGTACCAGCGACGTGGAGTATCTGTTCCCGATCGGCTGGTCTGAGCTTGAGGGGATCGCTAACAGGGGCGACTTCGATCTAAAGCAGCACGCGCAATTCTCGGGCGAGAAGCTCGAGTACTTCGACCCGAACTCGGGTGAGCGGTATGTGCCGCACGTGATCGAGCCGGCGGCCGGCGCCGACAGAGCGACGCTGGCGTTCTTGGTCGATGCCTACGACGAGGAAGTGGTGGCGAGTGCAAGCGGTGGGGATGACACCGGCAAGGGTGGGCAGGCAGCGGAAACCCGGACTGTACTTCGCCTTCATCCGCGCATCGCACCGGTCAAGGTGGCGGTGATGCCGCTCGTCAAGAAGGACGGCCAGCCGGAGCTCGCGCGCGCGGTCTACCAGCAGTTGCGTGGACTGATGCAGGCCGAGTACGACGAGGGTGGCTCGATCGGCAAGCGCTACCGCCGCCAGGACGAGATCGGCACGCCCTGGGGGGTCACCGTCGATCACCAGTCCCTCGAGGATCGCACGGTCACGCTGAGAGACCGCGACACGCTCGCACAGCAGCGAATAGCCCTAGATGATCTCGCCGGGGAGCTGCAGAGACGGCTCTCGGCGATATGGAGCTCGCCTAAGGTGCGCTGACGGCGGGCTTCTCAGACGGCCTGGATGATCATCGCCATGCCCATGCCCACGCCGATGCACAAGGTCGCCAGCCCATACCGGCCGCCGCGGGTGTGCAGCTCGTGCGCAAGCGTCCCCACCAGGCGCGCGCCACTCGCGCCCAACGGATGCCCGAGCGCGATCGCGCCGCCGTTGACGTTCAGGCGCTCCTGCGGGATGCCGAGCTCACGCTGGCAGTAGAGCGCCTGCGAGGCGAACGCCTCATTCAGCTCAACGAGATCCATGTCCTCGATCGTGAGATCCGCTCGCTTCAAGGCGAGTCGCGACGCTGGCACAGGCCCGATCCCCATGACGGCAGGGTCAACTCCCGCCGCGGCGACCGCTACGACCCGTGCTAGTGGCTTGCGACCCAGGCGCTCCGCGGCCGCGGCCGAGCCGACGATGACGCATGCGGCACCGTCGTTGATCTGGGATGAGTTGCCGGCGGTGGCTGTCCCTCCCTCTCGGAAGGCGGGCCGCAGGCGCGCGAGCCCCTCGAGCGTAGTGTCGGCCCTGGGCCCCTCGTCACTGCTGACGAGCACCGGGTCCGCGCGACGCTGCGGGACACTCAGCGGCTCTATTTCGCGGTCGAATGTGCCTTTCTCCTGGGCGCTCAGCGCCCGTTCGTGAGAGCGCAGCGCAAAGGCGTCTTGGTCGGCGCGCGTCACCCCGTAACGTTCAGCAACGTTCTCGGCCGTTTCTCCCATGCCCTCCGTGGAGTAGCGCTCGGCCAGCCGGGGGTTGACAAACCGCCACCCGATTGTTGTGTCGACCAGCTCGACGGCGCCACGCGGGAACGGGCGGTCCGGCTTGAGCGCTACCAGCGGCGCCCGCGTCATCGACTCGACGCCCCCGGCCAGAAGGAGCTCCCCGCCTCCCACCATCACCGCTCGCGCGGCCTGGCTGACCGCCTCAAGACCCGAGGCGCACAGGCGGTTTACCGTCACCCCCGGCGTCTTCTCGGGCAAGCCGGCGATCAGCGCGGCCATGCGCGCCACGTTTCGGTTCTCCTCGCCGGCACCATTGGCGTTCCCGAGAATCACCTCATCCACCTCGGCGGGATCGATGTCGTTGCGCGCGATCGCGCGTTCGATCACATGCGCCGCCAGGTCGTCGGGTCGCACCGCTGCAAGTACGCCCCCGTAACGCCCGACCGGCGTGCGCAGCGCGTCGATTATGAACGCCTCGGCCATCGGGACGCGATGCTATCGAGCGCTGGTGGGGGACCGCGGTTCCCTAGAGGCTCGCGCCTGAGCCGCTTGATTTGCGTACTGTGGAGCGCGCGTGGCTCGAATCCTGATTATAGGCGGCGGCACCCGAGGCCTCGCGCTGACGCGCGGCCTTTGCGAGGACGGTCACGCGGTGCGCGTAACGACCCGCACGGACGCCCGACGGGCGGCCATTGAGGCGGCCGGCGGCGAATGCTTTGTTGGAACCCCCGATCGCCTGGCGACCCTCAGGCCGGCGCTCGAGGGTGTCACCATCGCTTGTTGGCTACTTGGCCGCGCTACGGGCGACGAGGAGCAGATCCGGGCGCTACATGGGTCGCGCCTTGAGTTCTTCCTCACGCAGATCATCGACAGCACAGTCCGCGGCTTTGTCTACGAGGCGTGTCGCGGCGCGCTCGAGGAGAGCATTCTAACTGCCGGCTTAGACGCGGTGCTCGCGATCACATCGCGCAACTCGATTCCGCTTGCCTTCATCGAGGAGGATCCCACCGACGAGCAAGGATGGCTGACTGCGGCTCAGGCGGCGATCGCCTCGCTGCTTGCGTGAACTGGAGCGCCGTTTTGATGAGCCTGCTATTTGACCTTTGTCGACTAGCGCGCGCCTATCCAGTGTGATCGCCGAGCAGCGGCTGCAGGCGCTCGAGCAGGTTTTCGAGGATTCGCGCGGTAGCTCCCCAGATAAGGTGCTCCCCGAGTACGTAGGCGTCGGTTTCAAAGGAGAAGCCTCGCCGCTCCAGGATGGTGCGTTTGCGACTGCGAGGCAGTTCCTCGAGCGCAAGCTCGATCACGGCGTCGACCTCACGCGGAGAGGGCGTCCAGCTGCGGGTTTCGGGTATCAGGCCGACAAACGGATGGATCAGATAACCGGTTACGAAGGTCGATACGGGCACCAGCTGGCCGAGCACGCTCACGTTGGCGCTGGGCAAGCCGATCTCCTCCTCGGCCTCGCGCAGGGCGGTCTGCTCCAAATCGCCGTCCTCGCGCTCGCTTCTACCCCCCGGAAAGGAGATCTCGCCGGCGTGCCTGCGCAGATCGGCTCGACGTCTGGTCAGGACGACGTGAAGTTTCTCGCCGAGGA